>JADZCJ010000140.1 GCA_020851635.1 Anaerolineae bacterium | reverse complement strand
CCAACAATGGCATGTGCGCCAGACCGTGTGTCAGCTCGCCGCCATGGTGCGCCAAGGTGTGAGCGATGCCGAATTGTTAAAGCAGTTCGCATTGCCGTAAGCCAACATCAGGGCACGCACGTACCTCCCATCAACGCCCATGTAATTCCTCCTCTCGCGGAGAGGGTTCTTCCGCGCGCTCATCAACACCTTGAATCAGTCTGTGTTTTGTGAGTGAGTTGCCAATGTCCAGTGAATTTGTGTTAGAATGAAACTGTGGCTCGCTTTGAGGAATTGCGCGCAAGGTCAAAGCAAAAGTCGCAAGTATTTGTTGAATCCGTCGGCTGACTGTGCTACTGTTATGACCGCAATCGAATAGCCCGTCGCACACCGATCCATATCGAGCGACAATCTTTTCTCCGGGACAGGTTGTCGTTCTTTTTTTACCAATTTCGCGCCAATGGTTCGTGTCTGATGTCTTGTACTTTCGCTGACGCCGAAACAGGGGTTGCGACTTGACGCGTAATCGGAATCGGCAAATGGGGCGCGACCCCCAACAGATTCGAGGAATATGAAAAATCTTCCACTCCATGCCCGTGTGATCGTCATCGGCGGCGGCGCCGTCGGTTGTTCCATCTTGTATCACCTCGTCCAGTCCGGTTGGCGCGATGTCGTGCTGTTGGAACGCGCCGAGCTCACTTCCGGCTCTACGTGGCGCGCCGCGGGCAACACCCCCCATTTTAGTACCAGCATGCTGATGAGCCGCGTGCATCAATACAGTGTGGCGCTGTATCAGGGGCTCGATCGGGACCCCGCGTATGCGGTGGGTTTTCACAAGACGGGGAGCTTGCGTCTCGCCAACGTGCCCGACCGCATGGACGAGTATCGTTTCCACGCTGCCAAAGCGCGCTATCTCGATTTGCCGTTTGAAATCGTCGGCGTCGAGGAAATCCGCAAGCTGCATCCGCTCGTCAATGTCACCGGGGTTCTCGGCGCAGTCTGGAACCCTGACGACGGGCATGTTGATCCTTCGATGTTGACAAACGCGTTGGCGCAGGCGGCACAGGATGGCGGGGCGCGCCTGTTTCGTCACACGCCCGTCACCGCCATTGAACAGCGCCCGTCCGGGGAGTGGCAAGTGGAGACGCCGCAGGGCACGATTATTGCCGAGCACGTGGTCAATGCCGCAGGAGTTTGGGCGCGCGAGGTGGGTTTTCTCGCCGGGCTCGATCTCCCGATTGTGGCGATGCAGCACCAATACATTGTCTTTGATCGGATCCCGGAGCTCGTCGCGCTCAAGCGCCGCGTGCCGATTCTGCGCGAGGTGGATGTCTCGTATTATTTGAGGCAAGAGGTGGATGGGCTGCTGCTCGGACCCTATGAAAAAAACGCGCGCACGTTTGGGGCGTATGGCATCCCAAAAGATTTCGGCGCCGAGTCGCTGCAACGAGACCTCGAACGCTTGCAGCCCATTTTGGGGCAGGCGATGTATCGCGTGCCGGTCCTGGCGACGGCGGGCATCAAACGGATCGTCAATGGTCCGATCACCTACACCCCCGATGAAAACCCACTCCTTGGACCGGCGCCCGGTCTGCGTAATTTTTGGCTTGCCTGTGGGTTTAGTTTTGGCATCACCCAATCGGGCGGAAGCGGAAAATTGCTGGCGGACTGGATCACTCAAGGCAGTCCCGAGTTTGACTGTCTCGAAACGGACCCGCGGCGTTTCAGCAGCTATGCGACTCTGCCCTATGCCATTGCGCGCGGTGTGGATAACTATGAGCATGAATACGTGATCGCTTATCCCTATGAAGAACGCGCCGCGGGACGTCCCGCGCGCACATCGCCATTGTATGATCGGCTGCGCGAGCGCGGGGCATTCTTTAACACCCGCAACGGTTGGGAACGGGCGGGGTGGTTTGGCGAGCACGGCGAACGCCCGGTCGAGCAATACAGTTTTCGCCGCAGTAATGCGTTTGCGGCGGTTGCGCGCGAAACCGAGCTGGTGCGGAACCGTGTCGGCATTCTCGACATGAGCAGCTTTGCCAAATACCGCGTGACGGGACGCGACGCGGCGGCAATGCTCGAACGCCTGATCGCGAATCGTCTGCCGCGCCATGATCGGGGCATTGTGCTCGCGCACGCGCTGAACGATCGCGGTGGGGTGCTTGCCGAAATGACGATTACGCGTCTCGCGCCGGACCAATTTTTTATCGCCTCGGCAGCCGCCGCCGAACTGCGCGATCTTGATCTGCTCGAGCAAGCGGTCGAGCCAAATCAAGCCGCGCGCATAGAAAATCTCACGCCTTTGTGGGGCGCGCTTGCCCTCAGCGGACCGCGCGCGCGCGAACTGCTCGCGCGGGTCACGCACACAGATTTGAGCAACGCGGCGTTCCCGTGGCGCACCGCACAGTGGATCGAGATCGGCGCCGCGCGGGTGTTGGCGCTGCGCCTGAGTTATGCCGGCGAGCTCGGTTGGGAATTGTATCATCCGATGGAAGCGCAGGTGGGCTTGTATGAACGCTTGCTGGGCGCGGGGGCGGACCTCGGCGTCGGTGATTATGGTTTTCGCGCGTTGGACGCGATGCGTCTGGAAAAAGGTTTTCGCGCCTGGGGCAGTGAACTTTTGAGCGAAATCACTCCATTGGAAGCGGGACTGGAAAGATTTGTTGATTTGCAAAAACCCGAGTTTCGCGGGCGTGACGCCTTGCTGGGGCAAAAAGCAAACGGGCTAAAACACCGCATTGTCACGCTGCAGGTGGACGCACACGATGTTGATTGTCGTGGGAACGAACCTGTATTTCACGAGGGTCGCTTGTGCGGGATCACAACCTCGGGCGGTTATGGGCATGCGCTGCGCGTGAGTCTCGCGCTCGCCTATCTTGACATGGATGCGGCGGCAGAGCATACCGAGCTCGCTGTGGAATTATTGGGCGACCAAAGGCGCGCCGCGGTGATTGCCGACTGCCCCTTTGATCCGCAGAATTTGCGCCCGCGTATGTAAACGGGGGCGCGCGGCGCGCCCGGCAAACGACGAGGACGAATACTGAGGGCGAAATTGGCATATGGCAGAGCGCAGAGCCAAAGGAATTGTCACGATAGAACAGGACGAAGGTCAACCATATGGAAAATGCCAAGGTTGTGATTTGCGGCGCAGGGATCGCCGGGGTGAGCGCGGCGTATCATCTGGCGGTGCGGCGGGGCATCAAGAACATCGCGCTGGTGGATGAACGCGCGCCGCTGTCATTGACGAGCGACAAATCTACGGAATGTTATCGCAACTGGTGGCCCGGTCCCGGCGATGCGATGGTGCAGTTGATGAATCGGAGCATTGATCTGCTCGAGGAACTCGCCCGCGCGAGCGGGAATGTGTTTCACCTCAACCGCCGCGGCTACCTGTATGTGACGGGAGACGAATCGCGGATCGCCGATTTGAAAAACGCGGGTCTGGAAGCGCAAGCGCTTGGCGCAGGTCCACTGCGCGTTCACCCGGGACCCGAGCTTTATCAACCTTCACCCGCCGAGGGTTTTGAGAATTTGCCAACCGGCGCGGACTTGGTCCTCGACCGGGAGCTGATTCGCCGACACTTTGGATTTCTGACAGAAAAAACGGTTGCGGTCTTGCACGCGCGACGATGCGGCTATTTGAGCGCGCAGCAGTATGGGATGTATATGTTGGAATGTGCGCGTGAGGCGGGGGTGCGGTTGATTTCCGCGCGGATCGTCGGGATCGAAACGAGCGCCAGGCGCGTGGGCGGGGTGCGCTTGAGTGACGGGTCGCGGCTCGGCACAGAACAAATTGTGCTGGCGGGCGGACCGCTTCTCAAACCCATGGCGCGGATGCTGAATATCGAGCTGCCGATTTTTTGCGAGCTGCATCAAAAGGTTATGCTGCGTGATGATGCGCGCGCGGCGCCGCGGAACACGCCGCTGATGATCTGGATTGATCGCCAATCGCTCGATTGGTCGGCTGAGGAACGGGAACTTTTGGCGAGCGACCCGGACAGAAAGTGGCTGCTGCAAGAACTGCCCGGGGGTCCGCACGGTCGTTCCGAAGGGCGCGCCGACAGCCCCTGGTTTCTGCTCCAGTGGACGCTCCACGCTGACCCCGTCGAACCTGCGTTTCCAGTCCCGCTTGATTCCGAGTATCCCGAAATTGCGCTGCGCGGCGTTGCAACGATGCTGCCTGCATTGGGCGAGTACACCCAGCGTTTGCCGCAGGTGAGCATGGATGGCGGGTATTATACCAAGACGCGAGAGAATCGTCCGTTGATCAGTCCACTGCCTGTGGATGGAGCATACGTGATGGGCGCGTTTTCGGGATTCGGGATCATGGCATCGGCGGCGGCAGGTGATTTGATGGCGTCGTATGTGAATGGCGACACGCTCCCAACCTATGCGCCCGCGTTTCGGCTTGACCGCTACAGCGACCCGGAGTACCAAAAGCTGTTGGCAGAATGGAAAAGTTCGGGGCAGCTTTAGACGTCCCAGTCAATTTAAACCCGGTTTCCGAACCCATGAGCGGCGCATCGTTCGGCGTGTGACACACTTTGCCTATCTGCGAGGCGTTGTCGAGTTCCATAACAAGAGAAAGAGCGAAGGCATATGCTACTGGCAAAAAAGACGGTTGATTGGCAGCAGTTTAGAGGACGCACGTTTGAAACCATTGCGGGCGCACAGTTCACCGTCATTCGGGTGACGTCCGAGAAGGTAACCGTCCATCCCGAGCGCGGCACACACAATTACGCTATCTCCATTCAAGAGGAATTGGAGCGGGTGCTGAACGATTATGTGGTCGGACGGTTTTTCCCTTCGCCCGCAGAATTGATTTCAAGCGGTGTGCGCCCAGTTCCGAGCACATACGTCTGGGGCATCTTGCATGCACTGCTGAGCGGAGAAAAGTCAGCTAAATCTAACGAACCCCGCAGCAAAGATTTCGCCGGGCAGTGGCGAATTATTGGATTCTCTGAATTGGATGAGGACTATTTCACCGAGAGCGATGAGCCACCCTTCATTCAGCTCCGCCTCTTCCAACAGGGACGAATCAACGGGCGATATCACTTTGGACTTTCACACGGGACCCTGGAGGGTGAAATACGCGAGTTCGGTGGGGAACGTGTGCTGCTGCTCAGATACGAAGGGTCTGATGAAATGGACGCACTCAACGGCGCAGGCTGGTTACAACTGACAGATCGGGAGCTTTTGAGTGGAGAATTTCTGGGAGACTATGGGAGGTTCACAGCCAGGCGAGCTCATGTTCCGCCAATGCGGGCGCGCAACAAAGCCCGGGTGACCGGCTGAACCAAGCCCCGGAATCAATGGGCAAGCAGACGAGGTCCGCCCTGCTCACCTTCGCCGGCTTTGTTTTTTCTTTCTCTTTTGACGCGATCCAACGTTGGATGGCGCGTCTGACCGCCAACGCTTCAGGACCGTCTGAACGGGATGGCTCGAATCAGCGGCCGCCTGCTTGACCATCCGATAATGCGATTCCAGACGCGCAACATAGGCGGGGTCCGCCAAAATTTGCTCTACCGCTTCGAGCAAGGACAGCGCATACCGGCTCTGCGGGTTAAGATTATCCAGAAACGGACCTGCCAGCTCCGCGGCGCGGTCAAAGCCAAAACTAATGGATGCCAAATACTCTTTGCCCTGATGGCGACCCATTACGTTGAGCATCACCCGGCGACAGTCGCACTCGGGATCGGGACAGTAGGATTCAAACAACGCGTAGTCGTCATCGGGCAAGCCGGGGAATCCCCGTGTGCTAAAGGAACGCGTCTCCGCCGCGCCTTGATCGCGAAAGAGCGAGACAAAGGGAATCAGATATACGTTCAGCATCCATTAATCCCCTTGCCCGGCGGGCTGAATCCCCTCTTCTTCGAGCCATTCGAGCACTCGCCGCCGCATTTGTTCATCCTTGAATCGAAACCAACGTTCTCGCTCGTGTGGATGATCAAGCAGGACGTCCTTGAAGCGACGAAACGCGCCACGTTCGCGGAGGGCGTCCCACAGCCGCAGCTGCAAGCGTTCATCCTCGACGGTGTCAATGAACTCTTCCATATCGCCATAGGCTTTATGCGAGTCAATGGTTGGGACTCGATGGTAGCGCGTGCCATATCCGCGCTCCACCTGGTCCGCCAGCAGTAGAGCGTCCTTATCCGAATCAGGCAAATCGTATTTCTCGAGGGATTGCACAAAGCGAGAGGCGTCTTTATCGCCCTCGCATCTCAGTTCTTCATAGATGCGTTCCAATTCGCGGTGGGTCTCGTCAGTGACCATTGCGGTCTCGCCGGTTTCAAGGTCGAGAAAGTATTCAAGCTCGTACCCGGTATTCTCAAAAGCGAACGCCAGTTCATCCAAATCTATCTTGAGCAGCCGCAAGGATTGCCCGGTTGGTTCATCAAGCCCCATGTTTGCCTCCCGCACCGACAGCCATCTTGACCTGATGGCGTCAGGGATTATACCGCAAGAGCTCGTGGCGAGAAGGAGTGTGCGGGAGTTTCACATTACGGCACAGCAAGTGCAGGATTGGATCACTCACAGCTCCGTCATGCTATAATGACCACAGTGGAATGATCACGGTCCGGTTTCCCCTTTATTGCAAATCAACCAACCTTGGTCAAGCATTCATCACCCGCTCTGGTCATGCATAGGAACAAATGCGCCCGAGCGGGAGAAGGGACTTGCTACTCTTATGGCGGGCGCCAGGAAAGACCCCTCGCGTGAAGAACGGATCCGGATGGAAATAATCGTTGATGCCTACGGTCCTGAAGAACAGGCAATGGGGTGGTACTATTATCTCGAGGACAAGCTCCATTTTCCCTTTACCGCCAAATGTGTTGCGGAAAGAGCCATCTCCCCCCTCCGCAAGGGCGACGAAATCAAAATTGTCGGCATGGCTCCGGAAAAAGAATGCGAACACGAGATGTTTGTTGTAACCCCCTGGGAGCGGCGGACTCTCGCCATCCCATTGGCACAGCTAAAACCAATTGCAGCAGATGCCGAAACTGATGAAGCGGTCGCAGACTGGCACTATTGGCTCAATCAAGACTATGAACTGTGACCAGGGACGAGTTCTCATTTCTTCTCACACCCCGCCAAGCCGAGCGGTTGGCGGCGGCACTTAACAAAGCTGTTGAACAGAGCAGAAAGACGCCGCACTAGACTTGCTCGCCTCAAGCCCACAAGGTTGAAAAAGAAAACCAGCCAAAAGAGGCTGGTTTCTGCAAATTCAAGCGGGAGACGGGATTCGGACCCGCGACCTTCTCCTTGGCAAGAAAACACATTCACTTCATAAAGGAGAATGTCGTCTTTGCAAATTGCAAGCGTCTCTCTACGCTCTTTTCCGAAGTAAAAATCAAAGAGAGAATGTTGTCTTTGGTTTGAATTGTGAACGAACGTTGAAATGCAGACGAACGTTTGTGCTATGCAACCATTATATCAGAATCACCCGATAAGTCAACGCTTTTTCGCAACTTGGCACTTGGGGATCCTCCTCTAAACTGTGCGATGTGCTCCTGCAATGCACAATCGCAACATTCTCCCTTTCGCCTGGCGGCGCCGATAGAGCGAGGGATCGCGGTGGGTGCAAAGCGCAACACACTCCCTTCAAGACGACATTCTCTCTTTGGAGCGCGTGGCCTACCGAGAATAGTTGCAAAACCTTATGCAAAACGCAACACACTTCCTTAAAAACGACATTCTCTCTTTTAGCGTCGTCTTTGGTTGACGAACTCCTGGCGACTGACTTTCCAAATCGCGACATTCTCCCTTGAAGACGACATTCTCCATAGAGCCAGATAATCCTGAAGGAATCATTAGGCGATGGCTTGCGTCACCACGTTCTGCACCTTTTCGCATTTTGGAATTACTCTAAAACTCGAACGTCAACTCCGAATCCAATGGACGATACTTGGCGACGCGAATCAAGTCCGATTCTAATCATCAGGTTAACGAGTCGTACGCCCAGTTTGTGAGCGGTATGTTTCGTTGCCTCTGTAAAATCCACACACGCGAATAACCCACACCTACATTTCAGCCTTGCTCGACCTGCGGCATTCGCTGACTGCGCTTGATCAAATCTGTGACAATGTTCCATGTTAGCACAGAGGGCATCCGTTCCCCACTTGGCTTCACCGATAAAAAGTTTCTTCTCGCGTGGCTTTGCGGCCACGACTTCCAACTGAACCCCCTGCCCCCGATTATGCGACCAATACGCGCCAATCTTTTCAGCGGTCAAGCCCAAACCCTCTTGTACGCCCGGCACAAAAATCCATTCGTGGCAGAATTCTTTAAAGATGTAGGTCCCAATAAACGAGCGCAATTCCGCAGTAATGGCTTTGATGACACGCGTGCGAGCATAGCGCCTGATGCTCGTTCTAATACGCTAGATGAAACGAGAATATAATCGTAGAAACGGGTCCGTTACAATGTTGCGGCTCATGCGATTGGTGGACGCACCCAAGATGGGATCGCGCTTTTACACCAAGTCCCATCTTTCGCGTCAGTTGAGAGAGAAAACCAAGCCCCTCTCACCTAAGCGTTAACTAAAATTTGCGAATTCAAGGCTATCCCAGGCGCCGTGTATTCCTATTTCCCTTTTTTCGCACAACAACAAAAATCTCAAGCAACAGAGCTTGACATTCCAGCTACTGGAAGGTGTAAACTTTGACTATGCTCATTCACGAGTTCTCACAACGCACCGGCGTTTCAACCAAAACCATACGCTTTTACGAGGCTAAGGGCTTGCTGCCGCGTCCACCGCGCACGGCGAACAACTATCGGCAATACTCCACTGCTGCCATGGAGCGCTTGCAATTTATCGCCGGCGCGCGCATCCTGGGTTTCAGTCTAAACGACGTGGCCGAATTTCTACGGGCGCGCGACGATCAACAACTGCCTTGCCAACGCGTCATGGATTCTCTCGACACCCGCGTCGCCGATCTGGATCGTCGCATCGCAGATTTGATTGCTTTACGCGAGACTCTTGTGGACATCAAGGCACAAGCGGAAAACCTGCCCGAGACTAATAGCTGCGAGGAGCAATGTGTTTGCTATTTGCTGACTGTGGACCGCGAAAATGGAAAAGTATCCGTTCAAAAGGAGTAGATTCTAATGGCTGACGATTGCTGCAAAACAACCGAGGATGGAGTTATCTATTGCACTTTGCTTCCTTCAGGTCAAAGCCTAAAGGAGAAACAAGATCAAGTGCAAACCGGCGGGACAGCATCGCCTCTATGGCAAAAAATTCGCGGCGGCGCAATGTTCGCGGTCGGTTGCGTACTGAGCCCTTGCTGTACGCCTCTGCTTGTCCCCCTGGGACTCGCCCTCGCCGCGGGTACTCCTTTCGCCGTGTGGGCTTCCCTGAACATCGGCTTGGTGTACGGGGCGCTGACCCTACTTTCGATTGTCAGTTTCATAGTAGGTTGGCATTGGTTACAGTCCAACAAAGCATCGACATCGGATCCAAAACCGGCAAATGCGAATCTTTCAATCCGGGAACACCGAGTCGTAGAAACCAAGCAGAGATAGAGGATTAACACATGCATACCAACAACACTAATGAATCAGATTCCGCGGAGAGCGCGCTGCCCATTGCGTGTGACCTGAATGCCATTCCCGCCCAAGACCGCGCTGCACATGCCGTGACAGCCCAACAGCTATTCGGGATGGCGCAGCGAGTCGCGGAACTTGAAAATGGCATAGAGCTCACCCTACCAAGTGATTCAGAGACGTTTCTGAGAGCCGCTCAATTCATCGCCCACGAACGCGAATGTTGTCCGTTCTTTACGTTCACTTTGGAGGTTCAGCCCAATGGCAGGCCAATTTGGCTGCGATTGACAGGTGGGGAAGGGGTCAAAGAATTTTTGCTGTCAGAGTTCCAGAGTGTAATACCGGCTGCCTTCCATCATTCGAAAGACACAGCTGCGCAACTGTGATAATAACAAAACCGCGCCCTCTCAGGCAACAAAAACTCCACAAGCGCACTTGTGGAGTTTTTGTTGCGCGATTTTGTTTGACGTCACGCGCGCGGCATGTTATAGTACGCGTGCATTGAGCTTAATGCTTGACGCCTCTATACTTTCTGCATCGCGTGCACGCCCACTCGTGTGATAGCCACTGCAGGTGTGAACCGAGTCGCCCCCCCCATGCGTCTCGCTTCTCTTCGCGTTTTTTAATCCCTCAGCCATCATCGGCAATTGCAACCGATTGCAACATCCTTTATGACCGGTTCACGTATTTTTCTATTGGTAATGCTCGCGCTCGTGGTGGGCGTGACGGGTCTATTTTTGATTTTCGAACCTGCGCCCGAGGAGCCGCCGGATGAAATTGCCTTGCGAATGCAGGCGATTATGGCTTCTTCTGCGTCTCTGGGAATGGGGATCCTCGTTCCTCAAATGGCGCTCGCCGCGAGAGTGGTTGAACCACAGGCAGGCCAAGCGCCAGTTCTCGTTGCAATCGCCCGAAAAACAAAGACACCAACGCCACCTCCGACTCCGACCGTGCGCCCAACTGACCAACCCACGCTTGAACCAACCGCGACTACGCTGCCGACCGATCAACCGACTCTTGAACCGATAGCGTCTGCAACGCCAGATCAGGGGCCAACAATCCATCCAACCGATGTTGGCCCTCCAACGGCAGTCCAAGTTACATTCACTCCACTGCCAACGCAGCCGCCAAGCCCTACAGGTACAGCTACTCTTACGCCACCAACACCCACACCTGCCGTTCAAGAACCACAGCCGACTTCTCTACCTGCCCCCCTGCCTACCGAAAAGCCATCAACGGACGCCGGGCTTGCATTCGCGATCGGTGCCTGCGGTGCATTGACCAAACCTGGCGGATATTATTTGACCGGCAATCTTGGTGGTAGCGGCGACTGCCTTAACCTACGTTCGAACAATATTGTACTTGACTGCAAAGGGTTCAGCATTCAAGGGGTTGGTTTTAACGGTGTTGGCATTGTGGTGCGCAAACTCGGCCTTTTGGGGAACGAGCGTCCGAAAAACATCGAGATTCGGAATTGCACCGTATCGGGCTATCGTTACGGCATCTATGTCGAAGGATCATCAGGCGCGTACATCCATCACAACGTCCTCACGAAAAACTTTGACGATGTGGATGGACAACGTTTCGGAATCTTTCTCGGGATGGTGGAGGGAGGGGGAATCCGTTTGAATGACTCGGATAACGGACGCATCGAATCCAATAACGCGAATACACAGGCGATCGGGATTGATGTGCGTACGAGCACCGGTATTCAAGTTCGCAAGAATGACTCCTCGAACAATTCGGCTTGGGGCGTAAATCTTGTTCAAACCACCGATAGTGAAGTGTCGGGGAATACGACGAACGGGAACGTCCGCTACTGCACATGGGGTGCAGGAGTTGTGGGTCCCGGCTGCGATGCGGGAGGTATTACCCTGCAGGATGGCTCAAGTGGCAATCGTATTCTGAACAATGAGGTCGGCAGCGGCAACGGGAACGGGATTTTTATCAAAGCGCACGGTGTCCCTTGTGGAGACAATAATGTGATTGCAGGTAACAATATTCATGACATCATTTACAACAGCATCGAGCTTTCTTTTTGCACCGGCAATCAGATTGTCGGGAACCGCATGTCCAATAGTATTGACGGGATTTGGATGGGGTTCGCCAAAGGCAATGTCATCAAGGATAATACAATTGCAAACATGAACAATCACGGGATCATCGTTCTAAACAGTCTGGAAAATGAAGTTACAGGGAATCAAATCACCAACACGCGTAACGGCATTTACTTTTTCTGGGAACAAAAGGACCCCGGTGAGTTTTGGTGGCTGGATGTGAATCAGTTCCCATCGCGCAATAATCGGATTAGCAACAATACATTGCGCGATAATACTGGTTCCGGCATCTTTCTTCAGGATTCAACTGATAACCTGATTCATAGCAATGTCTTTGCCAACAATGCGAAAAACTTCAAAATGGAAGGCAACACAAATGGAAATGAACTACGCGACAATCAAGAAGGGTACTTGGGCCCGTTGTACCGGCTAGCGCAGCGCTAGCGAGTCAAACTCGAATACCCTCTGTGCTAATATGGTGTGAGACAACTTCCCCTCAGAATTTACTGTAGCGAGGGCGAAGGAGAAAAAGAAGATGTCTCACGATCAACTGTTGACTTCGGGCAATGGCAAACTGACCCTGAGCGTGCCTAACCCGGAAATCACACCGAAAGCGAAACGCCGCACCTTTTCAGCCGAATACAAACTGCGGATTCTGGATGAAGCCAGTGCTTGCCGCACGCCCGGCGAACGGGGTGCCTTGCTGCGTCGCGAAGGACTGTATTCGTCGCACCTGACAAATTGGCGTCGCGAATTGCGCGAAGGGGCACTCGCTGGGTTGAAACCGAAAAAACGCGGACACAAGAGCGATCCGCTGGCAGTCGAGAATGCCCAACTGAAGCGCGAAATCACACGGCTGCAAGCCAAACTCGAACGCGCCGAGACGATTATCGAAGTGCAAAAAAAACTCTCACAGTTGTTGGGACTGCCAACAGCGAGCGAGCCGGACGAAACGAACGACTCGCCGCGGTGAACGAACTGGCAGCCTGTGTCCCGCTGGTGCAAGCGTGCCCGGCACTGCGAGTTGCACGCAGCACCTTCTATCGGCACCAAAAACCGGTGGCTCTACCGCCCGCACCGAAAACCAAGCCACCTTCGCCGCGTGCCCTGACGGCGCAGGAGCAGGAGACGGTACTTGAGCTGCTAAACAGCGAACGCTTTCAAGATCAAGCGCCGCGCCAAGTCTATGCGACCTTGCTCGACGATGGGATTTACGTCTGCCATTGGAGTTCGATGTATCGTCTTTTAGCCGAAAATCAGCAACTTTCCGAACGGCGCAACCAACTCGTGCACCCAGCGACCGTCAAGCCCGAGTTAGTCGCGACAGCGCCCAATCAAGTGTGGAGTTGGGACATCACGAAACTGTTAGGACCGAACAAGCACACCTTCTACTACCTGTATGTCATTCTGGATGTATATAGTCGCTATGTGCCCGGCTGGCTCCTTGCCGAACGAGAATGCGAGGCACTCGCCAAGCAACTCGTCTGCGAGACTTGTGAGAAACAGCAGATCCCGCTCGGACAACTCACTCTGCACGCCGATCGGGGCAGTGCCATGACCTCAAAACCGTTGGCGTTACTGTTGTCCGACCTGGGCGTGACCAAATCGCACTCACGCCCGCGCGTGTCAAACGACAATCCGTATTCCGAGGCACAGTTCAAGACGATGAAATACCGTCCTGACTATCCCGACTTCTTCAGATCGCAGTTGGAAGCGCGAGGGTGGGCACACTGTTTCTTCCAATGGTACAACCATGAGCACAAACACAGTGCGCTCTGCTTGCTCACGCCCGCCATCGTGCATTATGGACACGCCGCTGCCGTCTTGCGAGCACGGCACACCGTCAGGCAGGAAGCCTATGCAGCACATCCGGAACGTTTTGTGAAAGGACCACCAACACTGCCGAGCTTACCGCCGGAAGTGTGGATCAACCGACCGCAGCCCGTGCTGGCGGTCGCGGATCTACACTAAATTCCAAAAAAAGTTGTCTCATTCCGATTGACACATTCCGATACGCGTCCGAAAACAGAACCGCGGATGCTCAGCCGCAGTTCTGTTCTTTGTTATTATCGGGATGGATTATCCGGCAGTATGATTTTTCGGTATTCGCGTCTGCTCCCGAATCATTCTCACTATCGAAATCTCGCTACGGCTGTGTCCAATCAAAGATCCCATGCCCCCCATTGCGATTAATCAAGGTAACGACTCGGCTGGGCACATCCAGCAGATACATGCCACTGGTGTCGAAAAAGGCAATCTGGTTGCCATCGCGAGACCAGGCAGGCCACGGGCTGTCAGATCCCACTTTGGTCAGTTGTGTGAATTTGCTTCCATCTGTGGTGACCGTCCATAAATCCCACGGCAAACCATTGGCATACGCAGAGTGTGCCAAGAAACACAGCAATTGTGGCTCACAGGGCGAAGTGCGGAATGAAACACCGGGCAGCGGACGCGTATTTGGACCGGATGCGACAAAGAGAATCGTTTGTCCGTCGGGCGAAAAATGCGGCGCCGCAATCGTGACAAATACTTGATCGTTCAGCAATTCGCGCGCATTTTTTCCGTCCGCATCTGCAAGCCACAACCCTGCAGTGAACGTTTCATAATTGAAACGCATGAACACGATTTTGCTGCCGTCGGGCGAAACATCCACAGCACGCGCATCATCAATAATGATCTCTGCGTTTCCCCCTGTTACCGGCACGCGCTGGATTTCCGATAGTTGCTGTTTTTGGGGATCGGGACGTACCGCGGTGTAATATACCCATTTGCCGTCGGGCGAGTACGTGGGCCAGTTGAACGCGATTCGCGCGTTCGGCGGCGACGCCATCACCGTGCTATCACTTCCATCCGCTGCAACAGAATAGATTTCATTCTTTGCCCTGCCCTCATCAGTCAGGGAACTTCGCACAAACACGATGCGGTTGCCATCCGGGGAATAATGGGGCGCATCACCGAACGTTTCCGGCGAAGGCGTGAAAATTGGCTGTGGCTGTCCTTTCACAGGGTCTTGAACCCAAATGCTCCCATCCCCGGGCGCAAAGACGAATTTCCCCGGGAGTTCCAGTGTGTTGACCGGTGGGTTGACCAGATTCACTGGAGTCTGTGGTGGGGCGCGTTGAATGGTCGAATTTGGCTCGGGCTGGGAAGAACATGCGGCGAGGAGCAGAATGCCGATGACAGTTATGGCAAAAATCTTGTTTCGCATAATGTTGGTTTCGTTTTCCGGTTGCCCGTGAGATTTGCACAAGAAATGGTTTGACAGGCGTGCCTGTGCATGTATTATGGCACAGCTCCAGTTTTGGGAGGAATTTATGCGCTCATTCTCTTTTGTTATCGTACTCATGACTCTCAGCGGACTTGGGCTAATCGGCTGCTCCACGAATCAGCAGACTCCCGCACAACCAACCACACCAGCAACCCAATCCCAGCCGACCTTGTCCGCAGAGCAAAATCAAGGACTCCAGGTCCTCCTTGCAAACTCGCGCAATTTGGTCGGCGAAAATCGTTTTCCGATCGGCGTGATCCGGAATGGGAAATCAGTGCAGAACGCGCAAGTGCATCTCAGATTTTTCGACATCAATGGCGACGAACCGGTGTTAAAGAATGAGAGCAATGCCCCCTATTACGGTGACAACCTGGGTGCCGCAGGCGTCTATGTCGGACGCGCGACCATTGACAAAGCCGGCGAGTGGGGGGTAGAAGCGACTGTGACGGAACCGGGTTTTGCGCCAGAATCAAAGCGAATTGCATTTACGGTGTTGGAAAAGGATCCCTCCCCTGCCGTCGGTGCGCCGGCTCCGCCAACCAAAATTCAAACCCTGAACGACGTAAATGGTGACCGCACGAAAATTTGCTCCGGGCTCGAAGAGGAGCGCGAATTACATCGCCTCAGCATTGACCAGGCGGTGGCAAGTGGAAAACCGACCGTTATTCTCTTTGCGACGCCGCGTTTTTGCCACACGCGCACTTGTGGCCCTAACCTCCAGGTGGTGCAATCCCTCGCACAAAATTACAACGAACGCGTGAATTTCATTCATGTCGAAGTCTACAAGAATTTCGAGACCTTTGAGGTTGTTGACGCGATGCGCGAGTGGAACCTCGAAACGGAACCATGGCTTGTGTTTGTAGACGCGAATGGGAAAATTGTTCGCAAATACGAAGGCGGGATTACGAGCAAAGAAATCGTTCCTGACTTTGTGAGTTTTATTGGGGGATAACGAGCTGCTTTGGTTTGACATTCATTTTATCGCATTTATAATATCACCACTAACTGATATGATGATATGAGAGGATACAACCTGATGTTGAATGCCAAGACCCAACGCATCGAACTGGAAGCAAAACTCTTTCGCGGATTTTCTGATTCCTCGCGCCTCGCCATCTTGCGTGCGCTGCTTGAAGGTCCAAGCACGGTTGGCGAAATCGTGGAAACCACGGGGCTGTCACAGTCCAATACATCCAATCATCTTGGCTGTCTGCGCGATTGTGGCTTGGTGACTACCGAGCAAAACGGGCGTTTCGTATCATACGCCCTGAGCGATCGGCGCATCGCGGAACTGCTTCGCCTCGCGGATGAAATTCTCGCGGACGTTGCCAAAGGCGTTTACGAGTGCGTGCATTACGAAAAATCATATCCGCGACGCCCCAAGTCACGGTCGGTTCGAAGTGGTACAAGCACACCGCGCGCACACTGATCTCTATATTTTTCTCAAAACATTTTATGTGGGGACGCAATGCTGGATGTAACGCAAATAATCCGCGACGGCTTGATTCTGTCGTTCGTCGCAACGCTCATCATTGGTATCAGCATGTGGATCAATCCGCGCCTATGGCTTCAGGATTATCCGAAGGATATTCAGGCGCTTGTGCCGCCAAAAACAGAAAAAGAAAAGCGCCAGACGAATCTGATTGGGATCCCTTTTCTGCTCGTGTTAATTGGGATTCCCTTTATCTCTACACTGATGTTAAAGCAGGCGAACGCAGGCAATATCTCTTTCCTCCTGCTCTTTGTAAATGCGTTCGGCGTTTTTTGGATCGGCAACCTGTGGGATTTGCTCGTAGTGGATTGGCTCATTGGGTGTACCTTTACGCCAAAGTTTGTGATCCTCCCCGGAACCGAAGGCGCGGCGGGGTACAAAGATTACGCGTTTCATTTTCGCGGCTTTTTGATCGGGACTGTTATTTCAATCATAGTGGGTGTGATCATTGCTGCACTGGTGTCGCTCGTGTAATGCAGCGTAAACGATGAGAGGCATTCCTCCATGTGGGACATCAATCGCTATACGGTCTTGGCATTCGGAGTCCTGGTTGCCGATCAAATGTTTGACTTGATGGTTGAACTCGCGATGCCAATTGGCGCGTCTGTGATGCTTTTCGGGGCATGGTTTGGTGTAACGCGTTTCGACGGACCCAGCGGCGGGGCATTGGATACGAATGGGTTTTTCACGCTGCTGGCGATAATACTAATCCCTTTTTTTGTTAAGTTCAAAATGCGCCCGACTCCCGATCCGTTGTACGGTTTTGGAATCAGTTTGCTGATTGGTGGATTGCCGGGAAATTTGGCGGATGGGCTGCGCGTGGGACACCCCGTAGATTATTTCGTGCTTGGGCGCGCGTTCAATGTCGCTGACGCAGCACTTCTCACCGGCGCGAGCTTGCTGATCTATCGTCTGAGGAGAAGAGAACATGGCAGAGTTAAAAACGATTGAGGTTCCTGTCAAAGGGATGGACTGTGCGGAATGTACGCAGCATGTTCAACATGCGATTGCCGGATTGGCCGGCGTCGAATCGGTGAATGTATTGCTCGCATCTGAAAAAGCCGTAATCCGTCTAGATCCCGCGCGCGTCGAGATGCCTGCCATTCGCAAAGCGGTTTCAGATGCGGGTTACTCGGTCCCTGAAAATCAAGGCGCGGAGACAGAATCTGCGCAACGGACCACAAGCGATTTCACCAACCGTATTCTTGCATTGTTCGCGGTTGTGTTTGGGTTCGTTTTGTTTGTCGTCGTCGTGGGCGAATGGCTTGGCTTGTTCGAGATAGCGACGCAATACATCCCATTTTGGCTTGGCGCCGGTTTGGTGGTGGTCGCAGGCTTCCCCATCTTTCGTAACGTGATCCGCAACGCATTGCATCGCCAAATCACTTCCCATATGCTCATGTCGCTCGGTGTGCTTGCCGCGCTCGCAGTGGGACAGTGGGCTACCGCGATGGTCGTCGTCTGTTTTATGTATGTTGGCGAATATGTCGAAGCATTCACCACCGAACGTGCTCGGCGCGCCGTGAAAAATCTCACAGCGCTTGCACCTCAAACCGCCCGTGTCGAACGGAACGACCAGGAAATGGAACTGCCGATCGCGGAGGTCCGCGTCGGCGATACGGTCATCGTACGCCCCGGCGACAAGATTCCGGTGGACGGGCAAGTGATTGAGGGACAGGCAACGGTCAATCAATCCGCCATCACCGGCGAGTCGATGCCCGTTGAAGTGGGTGCAGGTGCAAATGTCTTTGCAGCAACAATTGCGCAGTTGGGCAGTTTGCGCATCCGTACCACGCACATTGGCGCAGACACAACGTTTGGGCACGTCATCAAATTGGTCGAGGAAGCGGAAGCAAATCGCGCTGATGTGCAGCGGTTTGCGGACAAATTCACCACGTACTATTTGCCGATTGTCGCGGGCATTGCGGCAATCACCTTCCTGATCAGTCGCGATCCGCTGGCTACGGCAGCGGTGCTGGTCGTCGCGTGTTCGTGTTCCATTGCGTTGGCAACTCCCATTGCAATGCTCGCGTCGGTCGGCGCGGCGGCGCAGCGCGGACTCTTGATCAAGGGCGGAAAATATCTTGAAGCCCTCGCGCGCGCGGATGTCGTGCTCCTCGATAAAACGGGAACGCTCACGCTAGGCAAGCCACAGATTACGGATGTTGTCTCGCTGAACGGGATCGGTGAAACGGAATTGTTGACGCTCGCCGCTTCCGCCGAACGTGATTCGGAACATCCGCTGGCACAAGCCATCAGAACGGCGGCGAGGGAAAGAAATCTTGTGCTTGTCACACCGCGCGAATTTCAATCCGTCCCCGGTATGGGCATCCGCGCTCAGGTGAATAACAAGGCAATCGTCATTGGGAATAGACGTCTCATTCCTGGCGCGACCGATTCCGAACACGCACATAGGTTGGACGCGCAAGGCAAGACCCTGCTCTTTGTTGCGGTGCAAGATGAACTGGTGGGCGTGCTTGCCGCATCGGATACCCTGCGTCCCGAGGTGCCTGAGGCAATCAAGCAATTGCGCGCGCTCGGCGTGAAAAAAATCGAATTATTGACGGGCGACAACGAACGAACGGCGTCCGCGTTGGCACGGCAACTGGGCGTGGGTTTTCGCGCAAACCTTTTGCCGCAGGATAAAATCGCGATTGTGCGCGAATATCAAAAACAAAAACACACCGTCGTAATGGTGGGCGATGGAGTGAACGACGCGCCCGCGTTGGCACAAGCGAACGTTGGAATCGCCATGGGCGCGGCAGGAAGTGATATCGCGCTGGAGGCAGCGCATGTTGCATTGATGCGCGACGATTGGCTCTTGATCCCCGATGTATTTCGGATTGCACAGCGCACGATGCGCGTGGTAAAGATGAATTTGGCGTTCACCGGTGTCTATAATGTTGTAGGGATCACCCTCGCAGCGTTTGGCATTTTGCCGCCGATTCTCGCCGCCGCCGCGCAATCACTGCCGGATTTAGGGATTCTCGCCAATTCGTCGCGCCTGCTGCGCCAAAAATAAAATTGAGCGAACGGAGTGTTTGTGGAACGTAAAACAATTTTGCTTCTAGCCGCAGGATTCTCTGCGGCACTTGTCTTGGACGCGTTGAGCAAGGTATGGGCAGAACGCGCGTTGACACCCGGTCAGCCCATTCCCATTATCGGTGATGTTTTCCAATTCACGTTGGGCTTTAACAGCGGTATTGCATTCGGAATATTCGCGAATGGCGGCGCCCTGACGCTGCTGCTTACGGGTATCGTCATTGCCGGACTGAGTATCTGGTTCATCAAAGCATTGCACGCCGGCGAATTGCCAATCGCAACGGCGCTCGCGCTCGGATTCATTCTGGGCGGCGCGTTGGGCAATTTCACGGATCGCTTCGGGGACGGACGAGTCACGGATTTTCTTGATGTGGGCATCGGCGCGTTGCGCTGGCCAACGTTTAATCTGGCAGATAGTTTCGTCTTTGTTGGGGTCATACTTTTATTGATTATGACCTTGTCCGACAAGCGCGCCAAAGGAGTAGAGCTGGAGAAAGCGGATGCGATCTGAAACGCCTTGATTTTGGACGCATGAATGGGATTCATCGCCGGTTGCGCCGCTCATCCGGTTGGCGCCAATCAAATCATTTTCGCTTTCGTACGCGTATGGAGATTTAAGGGGTAGGTCCCGGCCTGGGAACGGGCGTCGGACAGACCTCGCCCGTAAAGCGCGCCAGTTCTTGGCACGGGGGAGGATTGGGAACGCGCAGCCTGGCAAGCGCAATCAAGTCATTGATATTCGCTACGTACAAGCGCGCCGTGTCATCCGCGCTTCCCGTCACAATTTTCGTGCCGTCGGGCGAGAATGCCGCGCTTGTCACATCCCTGGTATGCCCGCGTAATGTGGCAAGCTCCTTGCCCGTTGCGGTATCCCACAGCTTGGCAGTCTTGTCAGACCCTGCCGTCACAAGTTTCGAGCCATCGGGCGAGAACATTGCACTCGATACAAAACCGGCATGCCCTTCCAAGGTCGCGAGTTCTTTGCCGGTGGCAGCATCCCACAGCTTTACCAGACTATCCCAACTTGCGGTCGCAATCTTGGTGCCATCGGGTGAAAACGTCGCATCTCGTACGCCAACGAAATGACCTTTCAGCGTGGCCAGTTCCTGGCCGGTGGCAGCATCCCACACTTTTGCGGTGCTGTCGGCGCTTCCTGTCACAATCTTTGTGCCATCCGGCGAAAACATCGCACTCCACACAATATCAGGATGCCCGCGCAGCGTCGCCAGTTCCTCGCCGGTGGCAACATCCCACACCTTGGCCGTTTTGTCGGTAGAAGCCGTCACAATCTTGGTGCCATCGGGCGAGAACACCGCACTCCACACAAGAGCGGTGTGACCGCGGAGCGTCGCCAGTTCCTCGCCGGTAGCAGCATCCCACACCTTTGCCGTATGATCCTCGCTCGCCGTCGCAATCTTGCTTCCATCAGGTGAAAAAGCCGCTCGCGTCACCTTATTGGCATGCCCTTGCAGCGTCACGATTTGGCGGGCGGCTGCCACATCCCAAACTGCAGCCGTAACGTCTTTGCTGGAGGTCACAATCTGACTACCATCGGGCGAGAACGCGACACTCGTGACATCATCGGTATGCCCGCGCAGCGTCCCAAGTTCATTGCGCCATCTGTCATCCCACACTTTTGCGGATTGATCAGCGCTGGCTGTCACAATCTGCGTGCCATCGGGCGAGAACGCTGCGCTCCACAAATCACCTCCATGCCCTTGCAGCGTGTCAAGTTCCTCGCCTGTGGCAGCATCCCAAACCCTTGCTGTGCCGTCCCTGCCCGCAGTCACAATTTTCATGTCATCGGGCGAGAATGTCGCAGTTACCACAGTGCCGGTATGTCCTTGCAAGGTAAAGAGCTCGTCGCCTGTTATCACATCCCAAAGCTTTGCCGTTTGATCTTCGCTCGCGGTCACAATCTTGCTATCGTCGTGTGAAAACTCGGCCGAGGTCAATTGATTCGCATGCCCTTGTAGCGTCAGGAGGTCTTTGCCGGTTGCAGCATCCCAGACCTTTGCCGATTCGTCCTCACTCGCTGTTACAATCTTGCTGCCATCGTGTGAGAACGCGACACCTGTAAGCTGATCCCTATGCCCTTGGAGCGTGAAGAGCTCATTGCCGGTTGCAGCATTCCATACTTTTGCGGTGGTATCGGCGCTTTCTGTCACAATCTTTGTGCTATCCGGCGAGAACGATACCTGCCACACACCCTCAGTGTGTCCCGAGAGAGTGGCGATTTCCTTGCCTGTTAAGGCATCCCAGACCCTTGCCGCATTGTCGCCGGTACTCCCCGTTGCAATCTTTTTCCCATCGGGCGAAAATACCGCGCTCGCTACATAATTGTCATGTCCTCGCAGCGTGACAAGTTCGCTGCCTGTAAGAGCGTCCCAGACTTTGGCTGTTCCATCCGCACTCGCCGTAACGATTTTTGTGCCATCGGGTGAGAACATCGCAGTTGAGAGCGTCTCCGTATGCCCCTCCAGGGTGGCGAGCTCCCTGCCTGTCAAGGCATCCCACACCTTTGCCGTGTTCCCAAAACTTCTGGTCACAATTTTTGTGCCATCGGGTGAAAACTTGGCGCCGTTCACAGTTTCCAGATGCCCGCGCAGGGTAAGGGGAGTTGCCAAAACGGCTCGACGCAAAATATCTTCCGATTCGTTTGTTCGCGCAGACTCGTTCGCAAGGATCCCAAGCAAAAGCGCGTATTCGGGATAGGTCTGGAATTGATTCAGGGCAACGGCGGCGAGTTCGCGAGACCGCGCAATCCTCCGTTCCGCTTGGGCTGTCGCATTCGCCTGATTTGCCGCATTAGCTTGGCCCAACGCATCCGCTTCTGCGGTCCCGCGTTTTTCCGCTTCCGCCTGGGCGGTCTCATTTGCATCAATCGCGATGACGGCCTGTTCCATTGCCACGTTCTGTTGTTGAAACGCAAAGACAGAGGCGGCCAAGGCCAGAAGAAATAACCCCGAAGCGATGAGGGCAATCACGCGAAGCCTGCGAGCGCGCCGGCGCTCCTCGTCCAGCTCGCGTTTTTGTTCCGCTTCCGCTTGACGTATGCTTGCGTCCAGGAATTCTTGGGCGTCCTGCTTTTGCAGCGCAACGTCATTCTCGCGTTTCAACACGCGGGCTTGTTCCAACCGGACCCCTTCCAGCAAATAGTCCGCCGAGCGTGCGTTGTCAAGCCAATCATCGAGCGCCTGTTCAAAGCGCCCGCGCTGTTTCAATTGTTCGCGCCGCTCGGCAATCGCTTGCCGCAAGCGCGCCCAATTGGTCAACAGCGACTCGTGAATCAAGTCCACCCGACTCTGCGCGTTGTCGTCCGCGCCCATCTCCCGGCTCGTCTGGGGAGGAACCTGCACGCTCAACAAACGCGCGTCCGACAACTGCTGAATCAGTTGCAGACGATTGGGATCGACTCGGACGAGTTCCGCCTTTGTGCGTTGGCGGCGCACATCGCGGCGGGCGTCATCGTCCAGCGAAACATCAACTAGATCGAGCATGAGATTCAGCAGTGCTGTTTTTTCGGCGTCGGTGCGTCGCACGGTGGGCGTCACCTGGTCAAAATCGCGATAGTCCAACACCTGATCCGCGCGCTGTTGAATCGCTTCCGTCAGATTGCTATACGTGCCAAGTGTGAGGGAACCTTTGCGCCAGATTTCCTGGAGCGTCACCTGGAGCAGAGGCAAATACGCGGCATCCTGCGCCGCGTCCTTTGCCAGTTGATTCACAAGCGCCGGTTCAAATCTCTTGTCATCCGCATACCGCGACACAAAAAGCGGCTGTTGAATCGCGGCGCGCAGTTCTTCCTCACTCATCACGCGCAAATCCACGCCCCGTTTGGCAACTTCATAAAGAGTTGGATGATTGAACAATTCAGGCAAGTAATCTGCGCGCATGGTAGCGATGATGTGAGAGCGCGTTTTTGCGAATGGAGGCAGATCGGAGAGGAACGCGAAAAAGGTATCGCGCGCCACTGCAGGCGATTGGGTAAAGAATTCTTCAAATTGGTCAATGACAAGGAGATTAATCTGCGTGGCCGGTGTGCGATTTGTGAGAGAGTCAGCCAAGCTAGCCCCTGAAGTTTCAGAATTGTCAAGAAACGGAGGGTCGAATGCTGCTAGTCCCAACTGCCGCGTCAACGCATCGGCGAATGCGGCAAGCGGATCCGCAGTGGGACGCATCACCGCGTGTTCAACTGTGAATTTTCTGAAATGTGATTCAAGCGCAGGAATGAGGCCTGCTTGTGCAAAGGAGGATTTGCCGCTGCCACTCGCCCCCGTTACAAACAAAAGCGAAAGGGGCAACCCCGGCGCGGTCATTTTCGCAACGGTTTCACCGATCAGTGCTTCACGCCCCGCGTATTTTTGGTGGTCGGCATAGGTAAAACTCTTGAGGCCGAGATACGGATTTTCCAAACCGTGAACGTCCGTACGGCGCTCGCTCTCAAAGATCTCCTGCCGTTCAATGTAAGTTTGAGTGATGCTCTCGCCCGCAGCGGCTTGTTTGACATTCGCGTTTTCGCCAATATTAATTTCCGCGCGGGTCCCGGGTTCCTGTGCGTCGGGAAGTGCGGGCGGAGAATCTTGGGGAGGGGAGGAAGAATCACTCATAGGTTCCTCGAATTATAGCGGAAATTTCGGATCCGGAGTGATACAAATTCAGGCGGTTGCGCGGACGTAAATTCTTCAAAAAAGAATTCAAACCAGAGACCTTTTTGCCGATTTGACGGTGTGTGGAAAACGATTAGAATCCACCTCGCCATGAAATAAGCGGCTCCCGCTCATTTCAATTTGCGTGGATTTCAAATGCTTCGAATCTTGTTTTTTGCTCTTATTCTCATCATCGTCTTCACATCTGTGATTGGCATTGGTTCGTCCTGTACCTTGATTCTTGGCACACATAACAATGCGTGCCAGGCTGGACAAGGCGAAACATTGGCACAGCACCTCGCCCACGCAACGAACACCTTCCCTGAGCTATTCGTGACAGGCGTGATGGCGCTGGTTGCCTGCGCCGCCCTCATCACCACTCTTTTCGCGCGCACAACTCTTCTACCGTTGCGCGACGTCCGACTCTCTCCCATACAACCTCCGCGGTTCGCGTAATCCACCGGTTGCGTGTGTCAATCAGACATGCGTTCTTGACGCTTGACCTCTGTCGTCGTGCGTCTTTTTGGATTTACGCGTCTCGGAGGTTTTTCTTTTGCCCTTTCCCCTTTTCTCAAAACGCATCACCATTCTTTTCGGCGCGAGCTTTGTGCTGCTCACGCTTCACATTCTGGACGACGCGTTGGTCGTCAACGAAGCGGCATGGTACGGCATCACGACGGCAGAATTTTTGCTTGGCTGCATATTGTTGTACGGCATTGTGCCGCCCTTTGGCTTATGGCTCGCGCGCCGTAGCCTGCTGCCCGGATTCCTCATCCTGTCTGCCTATGCTATCCAGGCATTTTACGGTGCAGGTTTGAATCATGTGCGTCACCTGCTCGGCGATTTTCGCGGCTCGCAACTACTGCCCAATTTTTTGAACGGTATAGGCATATCCATCGGCGACATGAACGGGCTAGGCATGCTGTCTCTGTTTGCCGGCATGCTGGGTTTGAACGACGGCGTCCCGCCGCATACGCACAACATGTTTTCCAACGTAATCGTCTTTTTAAGCATTGGCGTCAATCTCGTGTTGATGGGCTTTGTGCTGTTGGGGCTCGCGCAACTTGTCGCAAGGCAATGGAGGAAACCGCTTGATGGAACGCACGCTTGAACTTGATCTTCCGATTCTCTTGCCCAACGTGCAAGATCTGCAGGATCAATGTATCGCGCGGCTGCAAACCGCGCTGGCAGGCAAGCGCGGCATTGCCAACGCACACATTGAAACAGACCGCACTCCCGCGCAGTTGTGTGTGCACTATGACGCCGATCTCGTGTCGCTGAACGACGTGGAACAAATAGCAAAACGGGCGGGCGCCGAGATCGTGAAACGCTATCACCACGAACTCATTCCGATCGAAGGGATGGACTGTTCCGATTGTGCGCGAGTGATCGAACACAGCGTCGGGCGTATGGACGGCGTGATGAATGTCACGGTTAATTATCCTGCGCAACGAATGCGCGTTGAATACGATTCACAAAAGATCAATCGGGGCGCGATTGACAAACGCCTGCGCGGGTTGGGCTATACGATTCCCGCCGAAGGACTGAAAAACTTTTATCAGGAAAACCGTGAGATCATTTTCAGTTTGACGGCAGGGGCATTGGTGCTCATCGGATGGGTTGGCGAGACATTTTTCGGGCTGCCCACTCTGGCCGCCACGGTCTTGTTCGTTGGCGCCTATTTTTTTGGCGGGCTGGATATCTCGCGGCACGCCATTCACGCACTGCGCGAGCGCCATTTCGACACCGATTTGTTGATGGTGACCGCTGCTATCGGAGCGGCGTTGATTGGAAATTTTTTCGAGGGCGCGCTGCTCCTGTTTTTGTTTTCGCTGGGTCACGCGCTCGAAGAACGCGCATTGGACCGCGCCCGCGCGGCGGTGCGCGCCCTGGCTGACCTCGCTCCAAAAACTGCGTTGGTGAAACGCGATGGTAAAGAAATCGAACTGCCGGTCGAAGAGCTGCTTCTCGAGGATGTGGTGATCGTGCGTCCCGGCGTGCGCGTCCCGGTTGACGGCATCGTGGTAACCGGCGCGTCTGCCGTAAATCAAGCGCCGGTTACGGGTGAATCCGTGCCGGTGGAAAAAGAACCGGGCGCCCAGGTCTTTGCAGGGTCCGTGAATGGCGAAGGCGCGCTCGACGTGCGCGTGACGCGACTTGCGCAGGACAGCACACTCGCGCGTGTAATGAAGTTGGTCGAAGAGGCGCAAACGCAAAAATCGCCGACACAGCAGACCGTGGAAAAATTTGAACGCGTGTTTGTGCCTGCGGTGCTGGGTGTGACTGCGCTTGTCATTGTTGTTCCGCCTTTCCTGGGGGTGCCCTTTCAAGAATCGTTTCTGCGCGCCATGACGCTGCTCGTCGCTGCGTCACCCTGTGCGCTGGCGTTGGGAACGCCCGCGTCAATTCTTGCAGGCGTTGCACAAGCGGCGCGCAACGGCGTTCTGGTCAAGGGTGGCGTGCATCTGGAAAATCTCGGTCGCCTGAAGGCGATTGCGTTCGACAAAACCGGGACGATTACTCACGGTCGACCCGAAGTCACTGACATTCTTGTCTTTGATGGAAAAATGTCGCAAGACGAACTCTTACGTTTGACCGCCTCTGCCGAAAGCCGTTCTGCCCATCCCCTGGCACAAGCGGTTGTACGTGCGGCACAAAACAAAAAGCTCGCGCTGCCTGAAGCGAGCGATGTTGAATCCATCACCGGCAAAGGATTACAGGCGAAGGTTGAAGGACGCGCGCTGCTCATTGGCAATTTCAAGTTGCTGCAAGAAAACAACATTTCGATGTCGGATGCAGCAGCGAAACAAATTGAGGCACTGCAGGTATCCGGCAAGACAATCATTCTGGTCGCGGCGGAACGCAGACTGATCGGCGCGTTGGGCGTTGCGGATGTGTTACGGCCAGAAGCAAAAGAGACGATGCGCGAATTGAGAGCGCGCGGTATCGAACATACCATCATGCTCACCGGCGATAACCAGCGTGTCGCTGATGCAATTGCGAAAACCGTAGGGCTAACCGATGTACGCGCGGATTTATTGCCTGAAGATAAATTGACAGTGATTCGTGAGCTCATTCAAGAGTACGAGCAAGTCGGCATGGTGGGTGACGGTGTGAATGATGCGCCGGCATTGGCGAACGCGACCGTCGGGATCGCGATGGGCGGTGCGGGCACGGATGTTGCATTGGAAACGGCGGATGTGGCGTTAATGGGTGATGATTTGTCCAAGTTGCCGTTCGCCGTAGGGTTGGGGCGCGCGACGCGGCGCATTATTCTACAAAATCTCGTAATCTCGCTCGGCGTCATTGCGTTTCTCATCATCACTTCGCTAACAGGAATCGTGAGCCTGGGCATCGCGATTGTTTTTCATGAAGGCAGCACCCTCGTCGTGGTTGGGAACGCGTTACGCCTGTTGGGATACCGCGACGGGGGTTGAGAATTTGAGCATTCTTTGTGCGATTTTTCATTGCCCTTGAATCGCGGCGGGTGTGCCGGCTCTAATACACCATCGCGCACTTTAAAAGAAACACGTACTGTTGGTCATAAATCTGAAAGGATGTGAAATGTCAAGAACAGCCGTACTCTCTCATTGTACAAATTGTGGGAACAAGCTGCGCGCAGAAGAGCGCTTTTGCACCAAGTGCGGGACTCCGGTCAAGCGGACTGTCGAGCGTGGGCTCACGCGTTTTCCCGTCTGGATATGGGTCGTCGGGGCGCTGGTTCTCGCGGTCGCTGCTTTTTTGCTTATTAGCGCATTGCGACCAAGTTCTACCGGCACCGCCAGCGTCCCGGACGTGCATGATGCCGAAGGAATCCCCTATCCCGAGGTGCCGCGCCTATCGGTCGTTGAGGCCAAAACGAGTTGGGATGTCAAGAATGCTGTTTTCGTTGATGTCCGCGGACAAGGCGATTATACCGCAGGACATATCGCGAATGCCGTTTCTTTGCCCCTGGCACAAATCGAGGCGGGCGATGTAACCTTGCCGCGTCAAGCCGAGATTCTTACCTATTGTACCTGACCGGCTGAAGAATCAAGCGCCCGTGCGGCGCGCGTCTTGTTGGACAACGGGTACAGCGATGTGAAAGCGATTCGCGGGGGTTTTCGCGCGTGGCGCGAGGCGGGCTATCCGGTTGAGGAAGGTAACCAATAGAAAAAGGTTTTTGGGTAGAAAAGGAGTCACCATGACGAAACAAGTGACAGCATTCGTCTTGCTCTTCCTCGCGCTGGTGCCCTGGCTCGGTGGGTGCGGAGGAGGCACAGCGCCGAACAAGTTAAAACTTGCGCTGGTGTCTGCTTTGCCAGTCGCAATGCAAAACGCACCTGTGAACGTGCGCGAAGCGTATCAGTTTGCGCTCGCTAATCAAGAGACGCTCCAAAAAATTCCGTGTTATTGCGGCTGTGGTGCCGGTCACAGCGGTGAGGCGCCACACAAGAGTGTCAAAGATTGTTTTGTCCGAGAGGTGAATCCCGATGGGACGGTGGAATGGGACGAGATGGGATTGGGCTGAAGCATCTGTGTAGATATCGTGCGTGACACGATGCGAATGTTGCAAGAGGGCAAGTCTCTGGCCGAGATTCGCGCTTACATTGACGGCTACTATAGCCGTTTCGGAGAGCCAACGAATACAGAAACCGTGACCCCATAGGAGTGAAAGAAAGATGAAACGCCAATACACAGGCAACCCGAGCAAGATTAAATGGACTTGACGCTCATCTTTCAAGCCATCGCGCTGGGTATCCTGCAAGGACTGACTGAATTTCTTCCAATCTCAAGTTCTGCCCATTTAATTCTGGTACCCTGGCTCCTGGGATGGAATGATCCGGTGTTGGAGAGTTTGCCGTTTGATGTGGCATTGCACCTCGGCACCCTCGTCGCAGTTTTGTGGTTTTTCAGAACGCAATGGATCGATTTATTTCGGGCGGGCGTGGCAAGCATTGCCGAACGCAAGATCGGCAACGACACAAATCGCAGGCTCGTGTGGTTGCTTGTCCTGGGCAGCATCCCCGGATTCATAGTGGGCGCGTCCCTGGAAAGCCGCGTGGAGGAACTATTTCATGCTCCTAACGAGGCATTATCGTCCGGCGCCGTGCTCTTGATGGCAGGTCTCATTGCTTTTTTTGGCGCGCTACTGTATGTCGCAGACCATCTCGCAATGCACGTTCGCACAACGCAACAGTTGAAATGGCTCGACGCTCTCCTCATCGGACTTGCCCAAGCGGCTGCCATTTTCCCCGGGGTTTCGCGTTCGGGCGCAACCTTGACGGCAGGATTGTTTCTCGGGTTGAAACGCGCGGACGCGGCCAAGTTTT
Organism: Anaerolineae bacterium; assembly: GCA_020851635.1. Classification (GTDB taxonomy): domain Bacteria; phylum Chloroflexota; class Anaerolineae; order UBA4142; family SHND01; genus SHND01. The sequence goes on along the minus strand of JADZCJ010000140.1, from coordinate 248,144 downwards.
CATTTCTGTTGAGCGCGCCGTTGATTGCCGGCGCAAGTCTCAAGAGCGGCTGGGATGTCTTTCAAGAATTTCAGGCAGGCAGTTTGACCACGGACGGGTTGTTGCTGTTCCCGGTAGGGTTTGCGGCGGCGGCAGTTACGGGGTGGCTTGCCATTCGTTTCTTGATGAATTACTTGCAGCGCAATTCAATGGATGTGTTTGTCTTTTACCGTTTGGCGGTCGCCGTCGCCCTTGTTATTCTCGACACTATTCGTTTTTCAACTTTTGAATAACTTGAGAATGTTAGATTCCGGACACTTGTTCTGATTTTCGCGGCTTGGACTTTCATCTTGTCCAAGGGCAGCAGATTTTGGATCAGCCGGGAACGCGGAGCCCATTTTCTTACACGAGTTGTTGGTCAGTTTGATGCTCAATAGGCGTCTTGGCACAATCGCGACCTATCAAAATTGGGCAAATCGCCACTAAATTTTCCGAGTTTCGGTCGAAACACATGAAATGTAGAACATGCGTTCAATGTGACATTGTCAAGATAAGGAGGAGCAAATGACTAGAGCAAATAAAAATCGCGCGCAAGCCGCACGGCAGACACGGCAAATTCCCTGGTTGTGGATTGGATTAGGCATCGTGGCACTTGTATTCCTGGGCACCTTGCTTTTCTCTGCCACACAAACGAGACCGATAGAAGGGATTGAGATTTTTCCCAGCGTCTCTGCAGGGCACACCGACGAGGCAGTGACGTACGCGCAAACCCCTCCGGTTGGTGGGGAACATAATCCGGTCTGGCAGAACTGCGGCATCTATGACCAGCCGCTTCGCAATGAAAATGCAGTTCATTCGATGGAACATGGGGCACTATGGATTACATATCAACCCGATTTGCCTGCCGACCAGGTTAGCCAATTGCAAAATCTCGCGCGCGGGCAGCGTTACGTTTTGCTCTCGCCGTTTGAGGACTTGCCCTCGGCGATTGCCGCGAGCGGGTGGGGTGCGCAGATCAAAATGAACAACGCGAATGACCCTCGCTTACCCAACTTTATTTCGACGTACCAGAATGGACCTTTTACACCTGAGCGCGGCGCAACATGCGCCGGCGGGCTTGGAACGCCTTTAGGATGAGGAATCGCATGGAAGACCATTCAGATCAAGCGCCGTTGGAAGAGCAAGAAGCGAGAACGAATCGCGTGTGGTGGGCACTCGGAATCGTTGGTGTCCTCGCCGCGTTCGGGCTTGGGTTTCTGATCGCGCGCTTCTTCCAACCCAGCGTCTCGAGCGCCGATATTGCTTTTGCACAAAACATGACCGTACATCATTCGCAAGCGGTGGAAATGGCAACCTATTTGCATGACCGCACGAACGACGAAGGCTTGAAAACAATGGCGTACGACATCATGCTTTCGCAACAAGGCCAAATTGGCATGATGCAAGGCTGGCTCGAAATGTGGGGACAGCCAGCGGCCGCGCCGATCGGACAAGCCGCAAACATGATGGGCATGGCGACGCAGGAACAAGTGAACGCGTTGAAAACCCTGCCCTCCCCCGCACTCGAAAAGCAATTTCTCACGGTAATGATTCGTCATCACGAAGGCGGCGTGACAATGGCGCAAGAGGAATTGCAAAAGGGCTCCCAGCCCATTGTCAAACGTCTCGCGGACAACATTGTCAAAGGGCAGCAGGCAGAAATCGATTATATGAAGGGATTGTTGGAAAAATCAGGCAGCGCGCCGCTGCCTGAAGTAACACCGATGCCGATGGATCATTCGATGCCGACACCCGCACCGTAAAAATCCATGAGCCTTGCAAACTTCACTCTCGCTGCGTCTGTGACCGCACAGTATCGGCGCGCGAGACATGTGATGTTCAATTCAGGACTGAACGCACAACGATTCAAATTTAACAGAAAGGGCCTGCCGGGCAAGCGATGCGCTTATGAATCGTAAAGAACGCACCATTCTGATTACACTCTTTATTGACGCACTACTTGTCGCCGTGAAGTTCTGGCTGGCGAATGCGTCGGGCAGTTTGTCGCTGCAAGCGGGCGCCGTCCATTCGTTCGGCGATCTGTTTCTCGGCGTCTTTATTCTCGTCGGGCTGCTGCTCGCGCGTACCGCGAGCGTGCAGCGGCGCAACGCCGCCGCGATGATTGAAAACCTCCTTGCCGTTGTCGTCGGCCTCTTTATGCTGTACGCCGCGTTCGACATTTTCCGTGAAGTGATGCAGGGCGGCGATGTCGAATTGAAAAATCTACTTCCTGTCACCTTCGCCGCGATTCTCACCGTCCTCGTTGCATGGTTCACCTCGCGCTACAAACTCTATGTTGGCAAGGAGACCAATTCGCCTGCGCTCATTGCCAGCGGCTATCACGCGCGCATTGACTTGTACGCGAGCATCATCGTCGTTGCAGGTCTGGCCGGGTCTGCGCTGGGCTTACCAAACCTGGATCGCGCGGCAGCGGTTGTTGTCGTTTTGTTCGTTGTATACACGGCGTACGAAATTTTGCGCGACGCGATTGCGGCATTGCGCGCGCAGCGCGCGTTAGAAATTGACGAACACGCGGAACATTCGCCGGGGAATTGGCGGCGCCTCGCGCTCGGCGCCCTCGCAATGTTTGCGGTGTTGTATTTGCTCACAGGCATTTACACTGTCCCGGCCGATCAGGTCGCCGTCGTCCGTCATTTTGGACAAGTTGTTAGTCCCCCGAACGGGCCCGGTCTGCAATATCGGTTCCCATGGCCAGTTGACCGGGCGGATTTTGTCAATCCATCCGCTGTGCGCCGCGTAGAAACGAAGGCAGCGCTGATGATGACCGGAGATCAAAGTCTGGTAAATGTGCGCGTGGGTGCACATTACGTTGTGGACGACCCTGCGGCGTATTTATTTCAAATGGTCAAGCCCGACGACACAGTGCGTCAAGCCGCAGAAGCGGCGATGCGTCAGGTCGTCGCCGAGAAAAGCGTAGACGCGCTCTTGACGACGGATAAGGCAGCGATTCAACAGGGCGCGCTCCGGGTCTTGCAGGATACCTTGCAAGGGTACAACGCCGGCTTGCGCGCGGTGGATGTGCAGCTCCTGGAAAGCAATCCGCCTGAAGCTGTCGCTGCGGCATTCCGCGATGTGGCAAGCGCGCGCGAGGACAAGAATACGTTTGTGAATGAAGCCCTCGCCTATCAAAACGAAATCGTTCCCGTCGCCCGCGGCGATGCAGAGACGTTGATCCAGGGAGCGAACGCGTATCAATCGGACAAAATCGCACGCGCAACAGGCGAAGCCAATCGCTTTCTTGCCCGCGAAGGAGCGTATGCGAGTGCGCCCGCGGTGACGCGTTTGCGATTGTATTTGGAAGCCGCCGAGCGCGCGCTGGCGACTCCGCGCAAATTTATTCTCGATCCGCGCGTTCAACTCGATTCCACAGATCTCTGGCTCACAGGCAACGACGCGCCACAAACTTTTCCCGCCTTGCCGAACCAATAATTCCGCTTATTTTCAACGTAAGGAGTATGTCTCATGAAATGGTCCCGCTGGATTCCCTGGATTGTCATCGCCGCCGCGATTGTCGGCGTGACGCTTGTGCTGTTCCAAGTGGACACCACCGAATACGCCGTTGTTACACAATTCGGACAACCGGTACGCGCCATCACGGACGCGGGGCTGTACGCCAAACTGCCTGATCCGATTCAAAGCGTGCTGCGAATCAATCGGCAGCTTCAAGTCTTTAACCTGCCGAAAACCGAACTGTTGACGTCCGACAAAAAGAACATTGTCGTCGAAGCATACGCAACTTGGCAAGTTCAAGACCCGCTCCTCTTTTACAAGAGCACCCGTGACGCGGATGGTGCGTCGCGGCGCTTGGCGGACATTCTCGCCGCCGAATTTGGCGTTGCCGTCGGCCAAGTCGAACTCGCACAGCTCGCCACCGTAGACGCGGCACAGATCAAACTCGCGAACGTGAGTCAAAGGGTGCGCGACGGCGCGGCGAGCCGCACCGCGCCATATGGCTTTACCGTCAGTGATGTGCGTGTGAAACAATTAACCTTTCCGGAAGCCAACTTGAACAGCGTGTACCAACGGATGAAGGCGGAGCGCGAAGCAATTGCGCGGCAATTGCGTTCCGAGGGCACCGAAGAAGCGGCAAAGATTCGGGCGAAAGCGGACGCGGACAGGGCGCAAATCCTTGCGGACGCACAGCAGGAATCCGAAGAAATTCGCGGCAACGCGGATGCCCAAGCCATTCGCATTTACGCCGACGCGTTCCAAAAAGACCCCGATTTTTATCGCTTCCTTCGAACGCTACAATCGTATCAAACGATTATTGACGCCAACACGACTCTGATTTTGCCGTCCGATTCGGAACTCTTGCAATATCTCAATCCAAGTTCGGTCGCTGCATCTGTGCCGGCAACGCGCACCGTGACGATTGAATCGCCCGCGCCGTAAAGGGGAACCATGAGTGAACAAGAACCAATGACGCCAAGCACCGAGCCACGCGCGGAACCTGAATCAGGGGACGGTGAAAAATCGCCCCAAGGGCCACTGCCCGCGATCCGCGTGCTTGGCAACATTGCGCGTGGTGCGTTGGCAAGCATCGCCACTATAGGCGGCGATGCGGCGGGCGACATGCGCAGCGCGATCGGCAATTTGCCAAAACGGGGCATTGTATTCGGCGTGATCGCGCTGCTCATTCTGGTGTATCTATTGTCGGGGGTGTACGTTGTCGCACCGGGCGAAGCCGCAGTCGTGCGGCGTTTCGGCGCGGTCATGTCTCCTCCGCAAGGCGAAGGGCTGCATTATCGTTTACCCTGGCCCGTTGACCAGGTGGACATTGTGAACGTAGGTGAAGTACGCCGTGAGAGCGTCTGTTTGACCGAGGCGGAACCCGAGCATCCCGATCACCCCGAAAAGCCGGAAAAACTGCAAGCGATCACGGGCGACACGAACGTGATTGACGTCGAATTAATCGTCCAGTATCAGGTGAGCGATCCTGTCGCTTACCTGTTCAATTCGCGCTATGCGCCGTATCGCCTCGTGCGCGACGCAGTGCGCTATGCAGTGACGCAGCTCACCGTCACACGCGGCGTGGATGCGATCCTGACCAGCGAACGTCAGGCATATCAAGATGGGATTCGCGCGGAAGCGCAAAAACAATTGGATGCGTACAACAGCGGACTCCAGATTGTCGGCTTGAGTTTGCAAAAAGCATATCCCCCGGATGAAGTTGCGAACGCGTTTCGGGATGTATCGTCCGCACGCGAAGACAAAACACGCGCCGTGAACGAAGCGCAGGGATATGCCAACAGCATCATTCCCGAAGCGCGTGGACAGGCACAAAATGTTTTGAGCCAGGCGCAGGCCTACCAAAGCGACGCCATAGGGCGCGCGCAAGGCGGCGCGCAGGCATTCAACGCTGTGCTGCAAGAATATCAAAAAAGCACCCAGATTTACGGTTCTGAACTGACACGCTATCGCCTCTACCTGGAAACACTCGACCTAATTTTGCCGCGTGTCCAAACCTATGTCGTGGATGTTAAAAACGGCAGTACGTTCAATTTGCGATTGTTCGGAAATTCCAGTGGCAGCAATGGCGCGTCGGAGAATGGAAATGACGCGCCGCCCCCGCAGAGTCTGCCGCAGCCGTAAGGGCGCATCACTCCGCTTTGCAGTGAAAGTAAGGTGCAAGTATGCACGAAAGTTGGAAACAAGTTTGGTCTGATATCGTAAACTCGGTGCGCGGCACTCCCGCGCCGCCCGGGCAGGTCCCAGAAGTTGAAACGCGCGTGGATGTCGCTGCGGACCTAAACGAAGCGCACACGCCGCTCGCGGAAATAGGCGCGGACACACGGGGGACATCCGTCGAGAGCGCATCGGCGACGGAATCGGTTACATGGTCTGAAGCAATCGCAAAAGGCGAAATCGGCGCCCACGCGGAACCAACCGGCAAAATCCCATCCTCCGATGCTGACCCGTTAACCTCGTTTGAGCCGATTGAAGCGCAGAGCGAAACGCTCGCGCCGCCAACCCAATGGTCGCGCTGGGCAAGCCGCCTCGGCATGGCTGCTGTCACCATCATCACGTTGGGCATGCTTGCGATTCTCTTTTTTCCCTCCCTTACAGCGCAAGTGGAGGAACTGCTTGCACCCAAGCCGCCAGCACCCGACGTTGTCGCGTCGTTTAATGAGGGACAAATTACGCGCGATCAATTGCTCGCGCACCTCGCGGTGCTCGTCCCGGAACAAGCCCGGGAACAGGTACGAACATTCGAAAACTTGCGCGCGTTGGCGCAAGAAATGGTCCTGGACGAATTAATCCGCCGCTGGGCGGCGGAACGTAAGGTGGACGCGCAAGAGACGTTCAGCCACACGATGCAGCACATTACGGAAGAATTGAACCTCGATTCGCTCCACTCCCAAATGCACACGAGTGAGATTCCCGTGCTAGAAAGCGAAATTCAAGCGTACTATCAACAGAATCGGGACCAATTTCAAGGCAGAACGCTCGACGAAGTGCGTCAGGAAATTCGCGATCAGTTGGCAAGCCAACGCGAAAACTCTTACATCCAGGAATATATTGATCGCTTGAAAGCGAACGCGTCGATTTCAAAAGATCTCGCCCTGCTGGATGTGCCTGACCCTTCCGAAGACGATCTGACGCAGTACTATCAAACAAACCGCGAACAATTCGAATTGCCTTCGCAGGGCGTGGTGGACGAGCTCGAAATCCCAATTGAGGCTGACGAAGCGGACGCCCGCCGCCGCGCGGACGCAGCGCTACTCCGTATTCGTTCGGGAGCGAGCTTTGTGGAAGCGTCCCAAGAAATCACAGGGACGAACGTGTTCACGGCGACAACCGTGGTGAGCGGCACGCGCAGCGTCGATTGGCAAACGACCGTGTGGGGGATGCAGCCCGACGAAGTGAGCGATGTGATTACTGATGACGACGCCGTATTTTCGATTGTGCGCCTGCGCGAATTGCAGCCCGAACGGATTGCAGCGTTTGCGAGCGCGCGGCTAGAAATTCTTGAATTGGTGCGGCAACAAAAAACAGACGAGTGGTTCAAGACAAATGGCGCGAAAACATTGTTCACGATCAAGGGACAGCGGTATTCACTCGAACAATTTTATAAAGAATATGAGGAACTGCCACCGGATGTGCGCATCAGCTATGAGGGTGCGGAAGGGCGTAAACGCCTCGCGGAAGATTTGATCACGCGCTTGCTCGTTGTCGAGGACACTTATGACCGCTTGTTGGATGTCAAGAACAAAGACGAACTGGAAGAGACACGCCTCGATGTGTTAAAGCAGATGTATCATCAAGAAAATGTGGATGATCAGATCGAGATCAGTGATGAGGAACTCCAAAAATTCTATGATGCAAATCGAGCACGTCTCGTCAAGCCGCCCGAATCGCGGATTCGTTACATTCGCATTGGATTGGGGCAAACTGAGGATGAAGAAAAACGGGCGGAGGAAAGGGCAATCGAGGCGTATCGCAAACTTTTGCCCGGCCCCTTCCAGCAAGGTGCAGAGTTTGCGACGATCGCAGGTGAGTATTCGGAAGACCAAGAGTCAGCAGCAAAAGGGGGAGAACTCGACGGCTGGGTCGGCGAAGGATTCGACGAATTGGTTGAAATGAGCGATCACCCATTTCACGAGCAAGTCCTGTCGCTCGGTGTCAATGAAATTAGCCCGCCGTTCTTGTACGGCGACAGTCTGTACATTGTACAAGTGATCGAGCGCAGTGAGCCGCAGCTCGTACCGTTCGAGCAGGCAAAAGAGGCGATTCGAGAAAAAATGACGCACGACCGACATGACGAATTGCTGGCAAGCTTGTCCGAGCGTGTCACGCAAGAGTTCAACATGGTGATTTACGATTCGGTCTTGCGCGCGCTGGTGGCGGAACTTGCGCCCGCGCAGACGCCGACGCCATGAAGGCGCGTTTGCTCACCAACCAATTGCGTTTCAGTGCGATTGACTCGGATGCAAACCAGCGACTATAAACGGAGGATAAATATGGACTCGAAATCAAAACGACCGATTGACCGGCGCAAATTTCTTGCACTGATGGGCGCTTCCAGCGTGGGACTGGGTGTGGCGGCGTGCAGCACCCCGCCAGTGCCCATTGTCCCCGCGACACCCACGCCAATGGACCATTCGACTACAGCGTCTTCGCCCGCTGGCGCGCCGCCGGACGCGGGCATCCGAACCGCCGTGGAGCGCATCGGGGTCGCGCCGCTCCAGCCTGCCGCGCCGGTGGATCAACCCAACGTAGCGCTCGATCCTGCCAAGGTAGCGCCCCCACTCAACCGCATCGAACCGGCAAACGTCGAAATAAATTTGACAATCAAAGAGGTCAAAGCCGAAATCGCCGATGGCGCAACGTACACCTTCTGGACGTTTGACGGTACAGTGCCGGGTCCCATGCTGCGCGTGATGGAAGGGGATACGGTTAAGGTGACCCTGACGAACCCGTCGTCGAGCAGTGTAGGACATAATATTGACCTGCATGCAGTCAACGGACCCGGCGGTGGCGCAGCCGTGACGGACGTTTTACCCGGAGAAACCAAAAGTTTTACCTTCAAGGCGCTGAATGCCGGCGCGTATATCTATCATTGCGCGTATCCCCCGCCGTACTATCACATCGCCCAAGGCATGTACGGCGGCATCGTCGTCGAGCCGCGTGGTGGGCTGCCCAAAGTGGACCGCGAGTATTACGTCGTGCAGGGTGACTGGTATACAAACGGCAAGTTTCGCGACAAGGGGCACCAGGAATTCAGCACTCCCAAGGCACTTGCCGAGCAGCCCGAGTACTTTACGATGAACGGGCACGTGGATGCGCTGACCAAGCTCTTTCCGCTCCGAGCGCGCGTGGGCGAGACGATCCGCGTCTATTTTGGCGTGGGCGGTCCTAATGTGGGATCCAATTTCCATATCATTGGTGAGATCTTTGATAAAGTCTACAGCGGCTCACCCGAAACGTTCGTCCGAAATGAAGAGACTTGGTACGTGCCGCCGGGCTCAGTGTCCATATTTGAGCTCAAGCTCGAAGTCCCGGGCAGTTACACGCTGGTTGACCATGCCCTGTGGCGGGTCGCTAAAGGAGCTGTGGGTCTTCTAACTGTCGAAGGTGCGTGGGACGATAGCATTTACTCGCCACAGCCGACCCCGTGAGCTTGAGGCAACATGTTTGCGCTGCCCGCGGGACGCGGGCAGCGCAAACGTCTTGGAAGTCTCAATCATTGCAAGTCCTTGAGCTGATGGACAACGCACTACAAATTTTTCTGCCACTTTATTTTCTGCTGTTCATCGCCGCAACGTTCGTGTGGCGACCGGTGATGGTATGGCGCGCGACGGGTGTAAACCCATTTGTCGCCACGCGCGGGGACAGTGCCCATGATTTTGTGGTGCGGATGTTTCGCATTGTCGTCAGCCTCGCGCTCGCGGCCGTGATTATTTATGCATTCGCGCCGCAGTTTTATGAGTATCTTGCACCCATTTTGTGGCTCGAACACGCGCTGCTGGTGTCGGGTGGATTGATTTTGTTGCTCGCGTCGCTGGTTTGGACCGTTCTTGCGCAAATTCAAATGGGCAATTCGTTGCGCATTGGCATCGACAAAGCAAATAAAACGGCGCTCGTTCAAACGGGGATCTTTGGCATATCGCGCAATCCAATTTTTCTCGGATTGGTCGCGGCACTCGTCGGCTTGTTTCTGGTCATTCCAAACGCGCTGACTTTGCTGGTATTAGTAATGAGTGTTGCGTTGATCGGCGTTCAGGTTCGACTGGAAGAGGAATTTTTAACACGGGTTCACGGCGACGTGTACCGCGAATATACGCATCGAGTACGGCGTTGGATTTAAGCCAATGAATTTTCTACGTCCTTTTCTCGCGGCATGGCTTACGCTGCAGTTTTTGATGCCACTCGTGCCAACGTGGGGCTTGTTCCTGCCGCACGGTCATATTGCGAGTGGGCGTGTCACTGCGCGCGACTGGCAGGCGCACGGGGAAAATCATCGCCTCCCACAAACCCAGAAACCCGTGGGCCCTGGAGTGCGAATATCAGCGGTTGCGACGAATGATGGATTGTCGTCCCTTTTCAGTTCAACCGACCTGAGTACGCCGAGCGCGCTGTCTTGGATCTCTAGGATAAATGATTTTTGTGAATATCGTGTCCGGGATTGCTTTTATGCCCGCGCAGTTGATTTGCCCGTTATCATTCCTCCGCCAAAACCTCATGCTGACACCCACACATTACAATCAAATAACATCTAGAATTCTAACGGAGGAATTTAATGAAACGCATTCTCGGAAGCATCGGCGCGCTCATGCTAGTGGCCGCGCTTGCCTCAATGGCCTTTATCCCTGTGGCGCAGGCACACTCTGAACCTTCAATCTGTACGCCGCCAATAGATAGCACAGTGGCAACGGCGCCTGACAAGGTTGTCTGCACGACGACTCAATCAATGGACCCGGCGAATTCGGAACTTGAAGTGTTTGACGCAAGCGGCACGCAGGTGGACGAGGGTGATTCGGCAGTGGATTTGAATGACCCGGACCGCAAAACCATCTCGGTTTCGCTCGATCCGGCAAAGCTGTCCGATGGCGTCTACACGGTCAAATGGGCAACCCTTTCAACAGAAGACAATGAAGCCGAAGAAGGTGAGTTTACATTCACCATATCCGGTACTGGGGCGCAGCCAACCGCAACGGCGACCGCTGCGGCCGAGCCAACGCGTGCTGGGACGCAAGGCGAGGACGATGCCGCCGCGTACTGCAACGAAAAAGGCGGCACTGTTACAACCCGTTATCCAACCTACAACACCAACGCTTCTGTGAGCGGATGGCTCCGCCTCGCCGGGGCTCGTGACTTTTGCACGTTCCACGCACCGGCGGATTCGACCGGCTTTCAATCGCAAATTTCGATTGCGCTCGACACATTGTATGCGGATGAGCCAACGCTCGCCGTTCTCGCCTATCTCGAACCCGTTTCGCTCCCGCCGTTTACCGGAGCGAATCCTTCTACCGGATACTGCACCAAGCTGGGAGGCACCGATGTTTTCGGCGGGATGAACAGTGCGGCGGGCGGCGGCTGGGTAACCGATGAATCCGATAGTGCGGCTAATTTACAGGTGGTCAGCATGTGTGTCTTTCCCGATCTCTCGTCGATTGACTCGTGGGGTCTGACCTACAAGGCGAACGGAGTCGTGCGCGGCGTCGACTTGACCGGCGTCGTGCGATATCAGCCCACCGCACTACCGAATGTTTTTGTCTCTGACAGCAGCCCGAATCATCCGGCGGCAGGGACGATTGACCATACCCTCACCGCGAGCGACAACGGCTCAACCGTGGACATGGCGGTCGGGGATACGCTGCAAGTTGAACTCCCAACCAACCCGAGCACCGGATATTCGTGGAAGGTCGCTTCGAATAATGCAAGTGTGTTGGTGCCTCTGGGTGCAGCGCAATTCGACCTAAAAGCCCAAACGACGCCCATGCCGGGAGCAGGCGGAACGCAGACCTTTCACTTTCAAGCGGTCGGTAAAGGACAGACGCCGCTCACGCTCGTCTATGTTCGCCCCTGGGAAACGAGCATAACACCGACGCCGAACGACACGTGGACGGTCCAGGTCACGGTCGAATAAGGGATAGTTCAAGTAACCCAAAGTAACGGACTTGCGCGTGATGTACGCGCTGAATCAATTCCACAATCCACATGGAGAAAACTTTAATGAAACGCGTAATGGCAAGTATTAGTGCACTGATGGTACTGGCCGTGCTCGCATCAACTGCGCTTGTGCCTTTGGCACAAGCGCACGCAGAACCTCAGAGCTGTACCCCGGCAATTGACAGCACTGTAGAGACCGCACCGGACAAGATCGTCTGTACGACGACACAGTCAATGGACCCGGATGCATCAAAACTTGAAGTGTTTGACGCGAGTGGTATGCCAGTGGACAAGGGCGATTCGGCGGTGGACTTGAATGACCCCGACCGCAAAACCATTTCCGTTTCGTTTGACACGGCAAAGATGCCGGAGGGCGTCTATACCGTCAAATGGGCAACGCTTTCGACAGAAGATAATGAAGCCGAAGAGGGTGAATTTACGTTCACCATAGGCAGTCCCTCGGGCGCACAGCCGACTGCCGCCGCAACAAGCGCTGCGGAGCCAACTGCAACAGTGGCGGCGCCGGAACCAACGGCAGCACCGGCGCCATCTGCTCCTGCAACGACGCTTCCGACAACCGGCGCAGCAATGTCAAATCTCGGATTTGTGTTGATTGCCTTGATCGGGCTCGGGTTGGTTGGATTCGGACTGATGGGTCGCGCGCGACGTTAACGAGAAAAAAACCATTGGGGTCAATGACCCCAATGGTCTCTGTTTTTCATGCCATCAGCAATCGAACCGCTTTCACGCGGGCAATTGATCGTCGCACACGGCGGCGTGTTGACGGGGCATTGGGAATTTGACTTGGCGATTCTGTCGGTCTTTCTTGGCATTGTCGTCTATTCGTTCCTTTTGCCCCAGGACGCGCCGCGCGGCTTGGGACGGATACTTATTTACACCCTCACCATCGGATTTCTTGTCGGAGCGCTGGTGTTGGCGGTGTTTGGCTTACGAAGTGTGGCTTTGGGACAGTAGGAGAGAATGAACATGAGCACAATGGTTTCAAGTATGTGGGTCGAAGTGGTGAATTGGGGCGAGGGTTTTCTAGCGCGACGGGTTTGGGGACTTTCCCTCGCGGCATGGGGCTTTGTGGCCACAGGATGGTTGGCATTTACCGGATTGTTGTGGGATGGCGCCTGGCATGCGTCGTGGGGACGCGATAGTTTTTTTATTCCCCCACACGATTTAATGTACGGGGGAATCGCATTGGCAACCGCGATTTCGATTGGAATCATCGTGACCGCCTCGCGCCGCCCGCGCGATCCCGGTATGATTCATTTTGGCAAAGTACAGGCGCCATTGGGCATCTGGATCGCCCTCATCGGTGTGACCATTATGTATAGCGGCGCGGCGTATGACGACTGGTGGCACCGCAACGTTGGGCATGTCGAAGGCGATATCGTCCTGTGGAGTCCGCCGCACTTTATCGGCATGTGCGGCGCTCTGTTAGCATTGGCGGGCGGAGTGCTGTTTATCTTGCCGCAAGTGCATACGCCCAAAACACGTGACGGCAAACCTGTGCTGTTCTGGCAAAAACTCGACATGCCAAATCTTGGGGTGTTGATGTTGTTTTGCTGGTTCGCGTCACAGATTGCGGGGATGTCGCTCGACCGCTGGTTAATCTATGACAAGCTGCGCTTTGACGGCTCGATCTATCCGATTCTGGCGATGTTATTTGGACCCGCGCTGCTCGTCGTCGCGCAGCGCGTGACAAATCGAGCGGGCGCTGCAACCTTTGTCGTCGTTGTGCCGTTCCTATGGTCTGCCATAGTGGGAATGACTTTGCAGGGTTTTGGAGTGCCGAAAATGGCGAGTTTGCCCATCATGGCGATACCAAGCGCGCTGCTGCTCGACACTGCGTTTGCGCGTTTTGGAATGGGCAAACGCTGGCTGTTGTTCTTTGGACCCGTGTTTGTGCTGACGTTCTACGCCTTTGAATTTCTGTGGGCGTGGTATCTCACGCGCTATCCGTGGTGGCCCATTGAAAAAACTTTGGTGATGGTCCCGCTTGGCATTGCGGTTGGCACAACAAGTCTGGTGTTGGGTGCATGGGTAGCAGAGGGGGTGGAACGAATTTTGATGCGTGAGGAAGCACAACGTGTGCGCGCCAGAATGAAATCCAGCGCTGCCCGAGCGGCTGAATGAAACGGGTGCTTGTCAGCATTGCGCTGCTCGTCGTTACACTATGGTTTGTAGGAAATGTTGCCGCGCAATCAGCCGCTTCCATTCAAATCGTGAAACCGCAGGATCGCCGAAATGTGCCCGACAAGAACGCGCAAGTAACAGTTCAGATCTCTGGTGTTTTACCGAACGATGGCCACTATTGGGAATTGTGGGTGGACGAAGAACCCGTCGTCGGTGTGCGCAATGGGGAACAATCGGTGGCTATTTCCTTCAAGCCAACCGGACCCCATCGTTTGAAAGCCGTACTCTTTGATCAACAAGGCAACCAGCTTGCCGTATCGAATATCGTATTGGTGATTGCTGCGCCCGTAGATGAACGCAAGCCGCAATTCAATCGCGAAATGATGGCGCCATTCATGGCGGGGTTCTCTGTAGCCATGGTGCTCCTGATAGCCGTCAGTGTTGGGCTCCATAGGCGTTACCGAACGAAAAGGCATGTTGAAGCCGAGACGATTGACCATTGAAACGTATTTTCTTGTCCCTCTGAGCAGCGAGCAACTTTGCGTAATCGTCAGTTAATTTCAAGTGGAGGTCAGGATGGCAGACAATCACAAACATTCGGATTCGGAACACTCTCACGAACACGAGTCGGATCAACCGGCAAAAGCAGAAAAATCCCATGGCGACGCGGCGCATGGACATACACACGGCGCGATCGACCCCTCCATTGTGACCACATCTAAAGGACTTTGGGCGGTCAAGTGGTCATTTGTGGCATTGATGGCAACCGCGCTGTTTCAAGTAGTCATTGTCCTGGTCTCGGGGAGTGTTGCCCTCTTTGCAGACACCATTCACAATTTTGGCGACGCGGCGACTGCAATCCCGTTGGGCATTGCATTTTTGTTGGCGCGGCGCAAACCGTCAAAACGTTTTTCATACGGCTTGGGGCGCGCCGAAGATGTGGCGGGCGTGATCGTCGTCGGGCTTATATTGTTGAGTGCGGTGGTCGCGGGCTATGAATCCGTTCTTCGTCTGTTCGACCCGCAACCCGTAAGTTTAGTTTGGGCGGTCGCGCTTGCGTCGATCGTCGGCTTTATCGGCAATGAAGGGGTAGCAATCTTTCGGCTTCGCGTGGGCAAGGAAATCGGCAGCGCGGCGTTGATTGCGGATGGATATCATGCGCGCACCGACGGATGGACCAGTCTTGCCGTCTTGATTGGGGCGATTGGCTCGTGGCTCGGGTTTCCCATTCTCGATCCACTGATCGGGTTGTTTATCACGCTTGCGATTTTACGGATCGTGTGGGAATCAGGGGCAACCATTTTTGCGCGGCTGTTGGATGGCGTCGAACCCGACATCATCGACGAACTGAAACACGCGGCGGGGAACGTGAACGGCGTAACAGAAGTATCACAGGTGCGCGCGCGTTGGGCGGGTCACCGCCTGTACGCCGAGCTAAATGTCGCGGTCGACCCCAAGTCATCCATCGTCGAGGGTCACGCGATTGCGAACGAGGTACGGCATCAACTCTTGCATCACCTGCCACATCTCGGGAATGCCGTAGTGCATGTGGACCCGCAACACACGTCGGGTGAGAAGTATCATCAACGTATTCAACATGTGCACGACGGCTTGCCTGCGCACTCGCATGCGTGACGGTAGTAAAGGAACAAGGGCCGGCCCCCAGCCGCCTGGTGAAACGGGAGAATTGCAAGTATGAAAGTTGCCCTGAATATCTTGTTTGTCGTGCTGCTCACACTCTTTGTAGTGAGTTCCGTCTCTGCACATGCGAAATTAATCAAAGCGATTCCTGCGCCGGGTTCCAGTGTTGGTTCTGCACCTTCGCAAGTGCAGCTGTGGTTTGACGAGCCCCCTGAATTGGGTTTCAGCGAGGTACAAGTCTTAAACGCACAGAAAGAGCGCGTGGACACGGGTGCATTAACCCTCTCCCCTGATGACCCTTTATCTGTGATAGTTCCCATGAAGGGGGTGACGGATGGGACGTACACTGTCGTTTGGAAAATCTTGTCGCAAGCGGACGGCCACATCACACGCGGTGTGTTTGCGTTTAACGTCGGGAATGTCGCCGGGCCTGCCACCGTGCCGATCGATTCAGGCGGGACGGCGACGTATGAGGCGAATCCCATTTCTGCAACCGCACGATGGTTGAGCTTGCTGTCGCTGCTGACGCTTGCGGGCGCATTCTTTTTTCGCGTATATTTGTTGAACCGCTCACTCGACGCAGTGGATGCAAACAATTCGACCCGCCGCGTGGTGGATATGCGTTGGCTGCAGCTCGTCGCGTTCGCGTTTATACTCTTTTTTGTTGGCAATCTTGCTGAACTCGCGCTACAGGCGCAGTTGGTCGCGGACGAAATCTCGTTCACCGCGCTCATCAAAGTTTTGACGACGACGCGTTTCGGGTCGTTGTGGCTCATTCGGATTGGGTTGATCGGTGCTGCGGGGTTGATTGTCATACTCATGCAGCGGCGGGTCAGAGTTCCACAAGGCGAGCTCGCGTTGATTGTGCTCGGCTTTGTAGCGCTTTTTACGCGTTCTCTGCTCGGACACAGTGTGGGTATCGGCGATAGATGGCTGCCCGTGATTGCCGACTGGCTGCACCTGCTCGGCATCGCCATTTGGGTGGGGGGATTGTTTGTATTTGCGTGGGTGATGCCGTTCATTTGGCGCTCGATGGACCCGATCAAGCGCAGCAAATGGATCGCCTGGCTTGTGCCGGAATTTTCGTTTGCCGCAATTGCGTCCACTATCATTATTGCGGGCACCGGGATTTACAGCTCGCGTGTGCAGATCCCTGCGCTCGACAAGGTCATCGCCGGTGATTTCAGCGCGTTCCAGAATCTTTTTGCCAATTCATACACCGCGTCGCTCACGCTCAAGGTCGGGCTGTTTCTGGTGATGATTGCATTTGGCGCCTTGAATCTCCTGTTGATCAGCCCGCGTTTTCGCGGCTATGTCACTGCGCCGGAAAAAAGCGCGCGGCTGTTTTCCCGCTTTCGCCTCACTGTCGCGGGCGAAGTGCTGTTGGGGGTCGGCGTCATTTTTCTGGCGGGCTTGTTGACGCTCACTCCCCCACCGCGCTCGACCCCAACGGAGATTGGTCCTGCCGTGGTCGAGCAAATTCAAGAGCGTCCAGTCATCCTGTTTGGCAACCCAACGGCCGAAATGCGCGTCCAACTACAAATCGGACCGACGGTTAGGCAGCCCGAAGTGCTTGAAATTCGCGCAACGGACCCGCAAGGCAATCCGCTCACGGACATTCAACGCGTCATTCTACAGTTCATGTATCTGGATCAAGACCAGGGCCTTCAAAATGTGAATGCCGAGTCTGCAAATGACGGCACATACATAGTGAACGGGAATTATTTCCCACTCGACGGGATGTGGCGAGTGAGGGTTATGGTGCGGCGCCGGGGGCTTGCAGATGCTGTCGTCGATTTCCCATATTATCGATCTGCGGGGGATGCTTCAAACAATGACGTGGCAACCGCGCGCCTGCAACTTCAGCAGGCAGAGGCCCGCATGAACAATCTCGCTGCGCTGCGTTCGCGGCAGGAATTGAACGATGGCACGAATGCGGTGGTCGTTTCCGAGTATGAATATCGCGCGCCGGACAAGACGCGCTTCAAGATTGAAGGGCAGGGCGAAGCAATCGCTATCGGCTCTACGCAATATCTTCAGACCACAGGCGGGCAGTGGAATGAACGCCCGCGGATTGATGCCTTTGTGTTTCCCAAATTCGATTTCGCTCAGCAAGCACGGAATGTGCGTTTCGGGCGGGAAGAGACGATCGACGGAACACCCGCACAACTCATTCGATTTGAAATCCCAACAACCAGCGGCGACGAGATGGTACAGTACGCGTACTGGGTCGCAAAGGAGGATGCGCGCGTCCTGCAATTCGCGATGGCGGCAGCCACGCACTACATGGTCGAACGCTATGGCGATTTTGACAGTCAGGGGATTACAATCTCGGCACCTGCGAATGTTGCCCCGGCGCCAACCAGCGCGCCGATTGTGGCTACACAAGGCAATGACGCGATTACGCAAATGGTTGTCGCCTCACCTCGTCCCCGCGGACCGATCACCGGAGACTTGGAAGGCGACGGCGCGTTGGTGTTGGTAGTTTCAGGCGTTGTGCTGTTGCTGCTTGGCGGCGGAGGCAAACGTCCGCGCAATACGCGCTTGACGATTCTGGGCATCGGCGCGGCAAGTGTTTTACTGGGGGTCGGCTTGTTCATTGATGCGGTCAACGGCACAATCAATGCAAATGCAAGCGCGCCCACGAATCTTGCGCGTGCAACCCCGGGACAATTGGTGTATCAAGAGAATTGTCTTGCTTGTCACGGCGAAAAAGCGCGCGGGGATGGACCGGGCGGGCAGAGCCTGCCCGTCAAACCATTTGATCTCACAACTCATTTTTTTCAACACGACGAGCAGTATCATTTCCAAACGATCCTGAATGGGCGCGGCTACATGCCGGCATTCGGTCCCCGTCTAACGCAGGATCAAATCGTTGATGTTGTCGCATATGTGCGTTTGCTCGCCCAGCAGGCAAGGCAACAAGGCGGGAGCGGCGCACCGGGATTTACACCGCAGCCGTGAGATATGAAGAAATTTCTTGGGGAATGGAAACAGCGTGTTCGAGAACTCAAGACTCAAGTCTACGCGATTTACCTCGCGTATCGTGACAAGCGGGTGCCATGGCATGCAAAAATTTTTACCGCACTCGTGGTTGGCTATGCCTTTAGTCCGATTGACTTCATCCCTGATTTCATTCCAATTCTCGGATACCTGGACGATCTCGTAATTATTCCGCTCGGCATTGCCCTCGCAGTGCGAATGATTCCCGACCAAGTGTTAGCCGAATGTCAAGCCCGAGCGCGTGCGGTGATGGCGCAAGGCAAACCCATTAATCGCGCCGCGGCGATTTTGATTGTATTCATTTGGCTCCTCGTGGCGGGCTTGATGATTCATTTTCTCTTCGGACTCGAGCGTTAAAACAGCTAGGAATAATTAGTGAATTCACTACATGAAGAAACATTCATGTTGAATCTTGCCCAAACTTCATCTTGCCGCGTTACACTCTTTGTAGATTCAAGAACAAACTCCGCACGATTCTTGACAAGGAGAAGGCATGAAGAAAAACATTCTAGTTTTGATCGCGTTGGCATTGACGGTCTTTGGGATGGCGCTGCCGCTCAATCTGGCATTCGCGATGGTACCATCCGACAGTCCAAGCGCAGCGATTTCGCAGCAGGTTCAAGCGCGCGCGGGCGCAAAAGCGCTCAACCAACAAGCCCCCGCCGCGCAAGCTTCAGACCCGTGCGCGAATGACACGCCCGATGATCAAGAAGTAAACGACGGCGCGGACAACGATACGGACAAGGTGGAATTGCAATGCGGGGATCAATCGGGTCCCGACGATCAGTCTGAGGAGGCGTCCGAGACAGACTCTGCGGAGAATGAAACCGCGGACGATGATGCAACCGAGCAAACGACACCGGCACAATCAAAGTAAAACGATCAAAGACAGGGAACGAACGGGGCCGCCTGGGATTCCAGGCGGCTCTTTTTCATCCCAACTTCATCTTGCTGTGATAGACTCCTTTCCGAGCATGGGAGCGATTCTTGTATGCGTGTATTGTTAGTTGAAGACGAACATCGAATTTCCGCGTATGTCAAGCGCGGTTTGGAAGAACAGGGGTATGCGGTGGACGTTGCCTATACAGGGCGCGAGGCGCTAGATTGGGCAGCAGTCGTAGAATTTGATTTAATCGTGCTGGATGTGTTACTACCGCAAGTCAATGGCTTGACCGTGTGTCGTGAACTGCGTTCCAAAAACGTTCGCACACCGATTCTAATGCTAACGGCGCGCGACAGCGTGGATGATCGCGTCGCGGGACTGGACGCGGGCGCGGATGATTACTTGGTGAAACCATTTGCCATCAAAGAATTACTCGCGCGGCTGCGCGCCTTGGCGCGACGGGCAGGGGATGTGCCAAAAATGACGGTCCTGCAGGTGGGCGATTTAACCCTTGATGTGCGTACGCATCGCGTGGTGCGCGGCGACAAGCCGATTGAATTGTCCCCCAAAGAATTTGCGGTACTGGAATGTTTGATGCGCGAACCAAGCCGGGTGTTGAGCCGAACTGTGATCGCCGAACATGTGTGGAACTATGAAACGTATAACGATTCCAACGTCGTGGATGTGTATGTTCGAAATTTACGCCGCAAACTCGATGAGGCGTACGAACTCAAATTGATTCGCACCGTGCGCGGCGCGGGATACAGCATATCGGCGGACCAAGATGAAGCGAATTAAGACCTTGCGCTTCCGTTTCGCCTTGTGGGTGGCACTGCTCGTGTTGGGGGCATTAATCGCCTTTGGGGTATTTGTCTATTTCAGTCTCGCGCGCGATTTAGCAGCGGCAATTGATGATTCGCTGCGCCTGAGCGCAACCCAAGCCATTGCTGCCATCAATTATGAAGATGGGCGCATCAATTTTACAGATTCGCTTCCCGAAAATTCTCCCGCGGCTAGCTTGCGTGCGCGCGATTTGACGATTCGCATTCTCAGCACAAAGGGGATTTTGATCGGCGGTTTTGGAAATTACCGCGATGTGCCGATTCCACCTGAAACCATCTCCCTCCCTCAGCGTGACGAATCCCTTTTTGCGACGTTCGCGGACGCTAGCAATAACAATTCGATTCGCCTCTACAGCGCGCCAATTATAGAGGAAGGACAACGGGTTGGGATCATCCAAGTCGCGAAGAGTTTAGCGAGCGTTCAAGAAACGCTTAATCAGTTATTGCGCGCGCTGCTCTTTGGCGGCGTCGCATTGATTGCGTTGGCGGCAGGCGGTGGATATTTTCTGGCGGCGCGCGCGCTTGCACCAATTGATCAAATGACACGAACCGCGCGCAACATCTCGGCGCAAAATCTGTCCGCGCGTTTGAATCTCCCCACAACGGATGATGAGGTCGGTCGTCTTGCCGCGACGCTCGATTTGATGTTAGAGCGTTTGGATGATTCGTTACAGCGGGAAAGAAGATTTGTCGCCGATGCATCCCATGATCTGCGTACGCCTCTTGCCGCGATGCAAGCAATTCTCGATGTGACGCGCGACCAACCGCGCAACACGCAAGAGTATGAGCACGCGCTCGACGATCTCGAATTTGAAACAAAACGGCTCAACATCTTGACCGAACATCTGTTGCAGCTCGCGCGCAGCGATGGGCATGCCAGTGTTGTATCCGAACCCGTAGATATATCCTTGCTGCTTTCCGATGTTTGTGAGTCGTTGAGAATGTTGGCGCAGGCAAAGGATTTGACGCTTGCATGCAATGTTGCACCCGAACTCGTTGTGAACGGGGACAGTGACGAGTTGGTTCGGTTGTTCGTTAATTTGGTTGAGAACGCAATTAAATATACCGAACGCGGCGGCGTTACGGTCAACGCACATTCAGATGGAAAAACAGTACGCATTCTCGTGCAGGATACCGGACGCGGAATTCCTAGGCAAGACTTGCCGCACATCTTTGATCGTTTTTATCGCGCCGACGCCTCGCGCTCCACCGGCGGTGCAGGGTTAGGGCTTGCGATTGCGTGCAAGATTGCCCAAACACACGGGGGCGAGATTCAAGCGCGCAGTGTCGAAGGAAAAAGTTCGACGTTCACCGTGCTGCTGCCGCGCGCGCCAGGTTCATAAACCGATTCACCGGAAGCGCATCGAATCTTGACTTGTTTTTCTGCCTCCCGCGAATACGATGTGCACGAACGCTTATATGGGAATGCATCTTCGCGCACCTTGTCGTTCGGGATAAAAACGGCAGGTCCGGCACTTGACGCCGGGGCATGTATTGGTTTAATATTCAAGTATTCTATTGAATATTAAACCAATCATCCTTTCATGAAAGATAAACGACACCTCAAACAAGAGCTCTACAACCTCTTTGCGCGCGTGGCGAATGCCATGTCAAATCCGCATCGGCTCGAACTGCTTGATCTTTTGGTGCAGGCGCCGCGCACGGTGGAGGAACTCGCGCGCGAAGCCAATCTCAGCATTGCCAACACCTCACAGCACTTGCAGCGGCTCAAGCAGGCGCGGCTCGTCCTGGACGAACGGGAGGGAGTGTACATCCGCTATTACTTGGCGGACCCTGCCGTGGCGCGCCTGTGGTTGGAATTGCGCTGCGTCGCAGCGCAACAGCTCGCGGAGGTAGAACATACATTGGATGCGTATCGCAACCGGCGTCATGCATTTGAAACCATTTCTGCCGATGAGCTGCGCGCGCGGATCCGCACACAGAAAATTGTCTTGCTCGATGTTCGTCCCACCGTCGAGTACAAGGCGGCACATCTTCCCGACGCCGTCTCCATTCCGCTCGATGAACTGGAAGAGCGCCTGAATGAGTTGCCCAAGCGCAAAACGATTGTCGCCTACTGCCGGGGACCTTTTTGCGTATATGCGGACCAGGCATTAGAACGCCTCGCCGCGCTCGGGTGGAAGGTCGCGCGTTTAGAGGAAGGCGTCGCGGAATGGCAATTGGCAGGTTTGCCATTAGAAGCGTGATCGAGAGAGGTCATACCCAATGATCATCAAACCCTTTGTGGACGAGGGTCTCGGAAATTCCTCTTATCTCGTTGCGTCGGAAATCACCGGGCGTGCTGTCGTGATCGATCCGGAGCGCGATGTAGATCGCTATATCCAGGTCGCGCACGGGTTGGGTCTGCAATTGACTCACGCGCTCGAAACCCATCTCCACGCCGATTTTGTCTCAGGCCTGCGAGAGCTGGCAGAACAGTCGGGTGTCAAGATCGGCGCAAGCGCCGAGGCACAACTCGCGTTTGGTTATCTACCACTCCGAGAAGGGGACGCGATTCATTTGGGCGATCTCACTCTCGGAGTGGTCGCAACGCCGGGGCATACA
Organism: Anaerolineae bacterium; assembly: GCA_020851635.1. GTDB lineage: Bacteria > Chloroflexota > Anaerolineae > UBA4142 > SHND01 > SHND01. The sequence goes on along the minus strand of JADZCJ010000140.1, from coordinate 225,413 downwards.
CCCGAACACATTAGTTTTACCCTGACAGAAGCAGGACGCCCGACACCTTCGGCGATTTTTACGGGCGGCGCGCTGATCGTGGGCGGGGCGGCGCGTACTGATCTCTTTGGGCATCACTTGACCGAACCACTAACACACCTGCTGTACCACACCATTCACGACAAACTGCTGCACTTGCCGGATGAGGTTGCCGTCTATCCCACGCATGGGGCGGGCTCGTTTTGCAACGCGTCAGCGAGTGGGGAGCGCGTAACAACCATGGGGAATGAACGCAAAGGCAATCCTCTGGTGCAAGCACGTACTGAACAGGAATTTCTGAACCGGGCGCTGAACGATTTACCCTCCTATCCCACTTATTTTGCCTACTTGCGCGCGGTGAATCAACTCCGTACCAACGTCCTGCACGGCATTCCCCTTTTGTCGCCCCTGCGTGCCCATGATGTGCATGCGCAAAGGAGTCACGGCGTCGCCATCGTGGATGCGCGTTCACCGCTCCAATTCACGCAGGGACACATTCCCAACGCGTATGGGATTCCGGTCGATACACCGTTAATTTCCTGGGCGGGCTGGGTAATTCCTTTTAATGCGCCGCTCATTTTGATTGCCGACGATCCCTCGACCCGTGAGCAAGCCGTGCGCCAGTTGCTGCGTATCGGCTATGACGATTTGCGTGGCTATCTGGACGGCGGGATGAGAGCGTGGGCAAAGGCAGACTTGCCTATTACGCATGTGCCCGTGATGTCCGTTCAAGAACTTGTACGTGCCCGGGAAATGAATGACGGGCTCGCCGTTTTGGATGTGCGGCAGGACGCAGAATGGCGTGCAGGGCATTTGCCAGGCGCTACCCATACCGAAGGGGGGCGGTTGCGAACTGCGGAATTGTCTTTTCCAAAAGAGGAACCACTTATCGTTCACTGCGGTCACACCGCCCGCTCGACGGTAGCAATTTCTGTATTGGAGCAACGGGGTTATCAAAACGTGAAGTTATTAGACGGCGGCTTTAGCGCATGGGAAAAGGCAGGCTATCCCATCATCCGCGACGACGCCTGAACCGAACATTCCATTTGCACCGAAAGTCGAGTTGGTTCTCGAGCCGACAGAGTGGAAACGTGATTACAGGAGTCCTGGATGCAACCCCCTATCCTGGGAAACAAGTTTTATGATGTGGCATCGGTTTTTACGGCAGAAAACTTGCTGCGCGAAGCGCGTCGGCAAAAGTCCCTCGGTGAAGGAGATATCCCTTCGATCTGCATTCTCGATCCGGATGGCGATATCGCAGACTATTTAGTCCGGACGGGGCAGGCGGAGGTTCATCCATCCTGGGCGTGCTACCACACCAAACTCTACACGTTCACTCGTGACGAGATTGAATACGGTATCATCCCGCACGTCGTCGGCGCATCCTTTGCTGTGCTGGTCGCAGAGGAGTTATTCGTATGCGGCTGCAAGTTGCTCCTCAGCATGACATCCGCCGGACAGATTGTACCGATGGGACAACCGCCGTATTTTGTGTTGATCGAGCGGGCGCTGCGCGATGAGGGCACCAGCTATCATTATTTGCCGCCCGCACCGTATAGTTACATCAACCCCAAGCTGCTCAAATGCCAGGAAGGGACGTTTCATGGAGCATCCGTCCCGGTACTGTACGGCGCTACCTGGACAACCGATGCTCCCTTTCGGGAAACGCCAGCTGCCATTGAATATGCTCGTGGCGAAGGAATCCTCGGGGTTGAAATGGAAGCCGCGGCGTTGTATGCCTTTGCAAAGGTCAATGCAAAAGAGGTGATTTGCTTTGCCCACATCACCAACCAGCTGGCACAGATTGAGGGCGATTTTGAAAAGGGCCCAGATCAGGGTACCCATGATGCACTCGCGGTCATCGGGGTGACAGCAAAACGGTGGAAGATGACTCAAAATGAGTGATGGCGCAGCGTCCGCGCCCCCTCTTGTTCTTGGGTTGCGCGAAAATTGGCGGCAGTTCACGCTGCTTGTCCTCGTCAACGCATTCGTCGGCGCAATGGTCGGCATGGAACGCGCCGTACTCCCCTTGATCGCCGAAGCGGATTTTGGCATCGCGTCGCGCGCGTTTATTCTTTCATTCCTCGTTAGTTTCGGGATCGTCAAAGCATTGGCGAACCTGTTGGCGGGCAGATTTTCCGATCGGGTCGGGCGCAAACGCATCCTGGTCGCAGGTTGGCTGATCGGCTTGCCCGTCCCTTTGCTCATCATGTTTGCGCCGAGTTGGGGATGGATTGTCTTTGCCAACGTGCTGCTGGGCATCAATCAGGGCTTCTGTTGGTCCACAACGGTGATTATGAAAATTGATCTCGTTGGCCCCAAGCAGCGCGGCTTTGCGATGGGACTGAATGAATTTGCGGGCTATATCGCAGTTGCACTGATGGCGCTCCTCACCGGATATCTCGCCGCGACGTACGGCTTGCGCCCTGTTCCGTTTCTGCCCGGTCTCGCCCTTGCGTTGTTTGGTTTGATGCTCTCGGTCGTGTTTGTGCGCGAAACGAAGCCATTTGCGCAGCGCGAAGCACAAATCTCTAATGTCCAAACTGCGTCTACGCTTGAACCAATCTCCAACGCAAAATCGCCTTCCTTTAGAGAAATCTTTCTCCTAACGAGTTGGAAAGACCGTGCACTCTTTGCTGCCAGTCAAGCCGGTCTGGTGAATAATTTGAATGATGGCATGGTCTGGGGGTTGATTCCACTCTATCTTGCTGCAGTGGGGTTGCCCCTGGAGCAAGTTGCCATCATCGCCGCACTCTACCCGGGTGTTTGGGGACTCAGTCAACTCGTCACGGGCGCGTTAAGTGATCGGTGGGGACGCAAGTGGCTGATCGTAGCGGGGATGTGGGTTCAGGCGCTTGGGATCGCGTTGTTTGTGATAGGAGGGACGTTCCTGGTGTACGCAGGCGGAGCCATCCTCCTGGGCATTGGCACCGCCATGGTCTACCCAACCCTCATCGCAGCGGTTTCAGATGTCGCACATCCCGATTGGCGTGCAACGTCCGTGGGTGTGTATCGCTTATGGCGTGACCTGGGTTATGCTGTGGGCGCACTGCTGGCGGGCGTGATCGCGGACGCCGCAGGCATTCCGGTGGCCATCGCGGCAATTGGTGTGCTAACGTTTAGCTCGGGGGTGGTTGTGGCGATAGTGATGTACGAGACCCTGCCGACGCGACTCGGGGTGGCAAGTCAACAAAAAGTTTCTGTTCCCGCTCCCCACCTCTAGGCGCGATTGTGAATCCTCGCTCTGCCTATCCTTTCCACGGAGAAAAATATGGGACACTCGCTTGACGAGTTGGTAATACTCAAAGGGGTTACCGTTGCATTTGAATTCAACGCAATCGGCGAATGCACAGCGTACCGGACAAACATCTTTATGGGTCCTGAAATGTGCGCGACCATCGCCGAATATTGTAGTTTGGTCACGCGGACGTTCAGCACCCTGGCGGATGCGTTCACGGGGATCAGCGAACAGAACTGGATTCCCTTGCGTAGCTGGACCTACTCCGGCGGTGACTTTACCGTCGTCATTGGTGGGAATGGCTCCCGCGGCGTATTCGCGGAAACCGCCGAAGCGAATTGGGGCGAGTTGGTCAGCGCGCTGCTAGAATGAGTTCCTCATCCGCCCTCGCCGCCTCAATCTCATGAGGGCAGGTCGGTGAGCGCGCGGAAAGGGTCCTTTGAAAAAGGGTGTGAATCATATGCAAAACAATGTCCAAAGCGAAAAACTTTATACAAAGAGGGCGACTTTTTATGAGCGCTTTTTTGTTGATTCGCTTGGTTGGGGCAAGGAGCTCGAACGTTTCTTTCGGGGGTCAGACTACCTCAAACCAAGGCTTAAGGTTCTTGATGCCGGCTGCGGGACCGGGGTGGTTACAAGAACTCTTTATCGACTCACAGAGGAACAGGGTTATGCGGGCATAGAGTTTCATGCCTTTGACGCGAGCCCACAGATGCTGGACATTTTCCAACAGTGGATTGACAAGCATGGCGCAATAAATATCACGGTGAGACAGGCCGATGTTTTGGCCCGGCATGATCTTCCTCCCGAATGGGGCAAATACGACCTGATCGTTTGTTCAACGATGCTGGAATATCTGCCCAAGGCTGATGTCAAGGACGCCCTGATCCATTTGAGGCAACTGCTTTGCGAGCAGGGCATTCTTCTCGTCTTTATTACAAAGCAAAATCCAATTACACGATGGCTCGGTCGCGCGTGGTGGAAGGCTAATCTTTATGAGGAGAAGGAAATCGCGGGATTGCTGCATAGATCAGGTTTTGATCGGGTCGAATTCAAGGAACTTGCTTCCGGCTGGTCGAACTCGATCATGGTGGTTGAGGCGACAGTAGATATTGATTACGGGTAAAAGGCTTGCGCTGTTGAAAGGATATCGGCACACGACCGAACCTTATGAAGGCTCGTGAGTGTCCGTGAAATCGTGGGTACCGTAGAGCGGTATGACAGTCTGTAATTCTGACGTCATTGCATCCACTGATTGGTAGGCAAAACAGCATGAATCCGATTGCCCGGCTGATCAAAAAGCAGGAAGAAGAGTTCTGGAAACAAAGCTCGCCAGAAGAGCTGTGGCGGCGGATCCTCACGGGGCAAGAACCCCAGTTGGTATGGGGTCGCCATTTCTTCAAACACATTCCCACCGATCCCCGCTGCAAGCTGTGTAATGCTCCCTTTCAAGGTATCGGGGCACCTCTGATGCGCCTGATCGGGAAAGGCAAGTCCAAGCTGAACCCGCGCTTTTGCCAAAGCTGTTTGGACGTCTCTCCCGTCGGCGGTGCCGAGATCGAACTCTCCATGGTCTTTGCGGATGTGCGCGGGTCGACAGCACTCGCGGAAAAGATGGACCCCATGGAGTTTAGCCGTTTGATCGACCGATTCTACAGTACGGCAACCAAGTTGTTCATTCAGACTGACGGATTAATCGATCGGCTCATAGGTGACCAGGTGATCGTACTGTATCTGCCGGGTCTGGCAGGACCGAATCATGCCGCGATTGCAATCGAGTCCGCAAAAGAACTGCTGCGCGCGACGGGGCATGCGCGTCCGGAGGGGCCCTGGATTCGGGTCGGAGCCGGTGTCCATACGGGGCGGGCCTTTGTCGGCAAAGTCGGGCAAGAAGGGGTGACCGACTTTACGGTCCTGGGGGATGCACCCAATGTGGCCGCGCGCCTCTCGTCAAGCGCACAAGCGGGCGAGATCCTGGTCAGTGAGGCGGCTGTCGCGGCGGCTCATATAGTGGCAGACTCCTTGGGGATGCGGACCCTCGCACTCAAAGGACGCCGCGAAGCGATGAAGGTTTGGGTTGAGCGGATCGCACCCATTGTCGACTCGCCGGGTCGCGCAACACCGGAATAAGAAAGGCGGAATTATGCATTGCTCTCAATGTGACGGAATCGAAACCATCTTCAATCAGAAAAAGGCAGTGAAGGACTTGCGAGAGTATCGCCGGAAGGGTCCGGTGGCGACAACACGCTTATTGCTCGAGGGATTAAAAGCAGAAGGTGTCGAGGGGCTGACTTTGCTCGATATTGGCGGGGGCGTCGGGGCGATTCCCAACGAATTGCTGCGCGCTGGGGTCAGTGAAGCATCTGATGTGGATGCCTCCGCTGCGTTCATTGCTGCTGCCAAGGAGGAAGCCGCCCTTCAAAGTCATTCCGACCGCATTCATTTCTACTACGGGGATTTTATCAACCTCGCGCCTGAAATACCGCCTGCGGATATCGTGACACTGGATCGTGTCATTTGTTGTTATCATGACATGGATTCACTCGTTGGACTTTCGTCTGCGCGAGCGCGCAAGTTGTATGGGGTAGTCTTTCCGCGTGACACCTGGTGGCTCAAGATTGGACTAAGGCTCGGAAATCTAATTTGTCGGATACAGCGCAATCCGTTCCGATCGTATGCGCATCCTACCCGGGAGGTGGAGGCAAAGGCGCAGAGCAATGGTTTGAAGCGTCACTACTATCGCCAAACTTTTCTATGGCAGGTCGTGGTCTATGCACGCGAAAGCGAAACATAAGAATGCGCTTCGGGCACCCGACACCGACTTGCGAAAAAGATACATCCTGAATCGGGAAAACGATATGGACGGAATTCTGCAAAGATACATCACGTTTTCCGCGGGCGTGGGTGCGGATCCGCATGACCCACCTGAACTCCGATTGCAAAAGACCATGCTCGTCGCCTCCAGCACGATGGTTATTGTGGCAGCGGCGCTGTGGGGTCTGATGTATTTTGCGTATGGTGAAATTCTGGCAGGGGCGATTCCCTTCGGCTATGCTGTGTTTTCGACATTGAGCGTGTTTGTTTTCGCGCGCTTACGTAATTATTCCCTCTACCGTTTCACACAGCTGCTGCTGATCTTGCTTTTGCCCTTTCTGCTCCAAATCGCGTTGGGCGGATTTATCAATTCGAGCGCGGTGGTCCTCTGGTCTATTATTTGTCCGATCGGTGCCCTTGCCTTTAGCGGGCTGCGCTCGGCAATGCGCTGGTTCATTGCGTATGCCTTACTCGTGATTCTCAGCGGCTTTCTCCAAGCGTATGCCCGCCCCTTTAACAATTTGCCACCAAACCTGATCATTTTGTTTTTTGTTCTGAACATTACGGTCGTGTCGGCAATCCTCCTGGCAATCCTCGCCTTTTTTATCAGCCAAAAAGATCATGCCTTTGCTCTACTGGCGCTGGAACAAGAAAAATCCGAGAACCTTTTATTGAATATCTTGCCCAAGGAAATCGCGCCGATTCTCAAGAACAACACGGGAACAATTGCCGATCATTACGATGGCGCAAGCATCCTCTTTGCCGATATTGTAAATTTCACACCCTGGTCGGTCGAGCTGCCGCCCAAGGAAATGGTCGAGATGCTCAACGAGATTTTCTCGTACTTTGATTCGCTGCTGGATCAATATGGCGTCGAAAAAATCCGCACGATTGGGGATAACTATAGGGCGGCGTGCGGTGTGCCAACGCCACGGCTTGACCACGCACAGCAACTGGCGCGCATGGCGCTCGACATGAGTGCATATATCCAGAGCCGACCGCCGCGCAACGGAAAACGCCTCGATTTTCGCATCGGCATCAATTCCGGTCCACTGATTGCAGGCGTAATTGGCAAGCGCAAGTTCGTCTATGATTTGTGGGGCGACCCGGTGAATACCGCGAGCCGGATGGAATCGAGCGGGGTGCCCGGCAAGATTCAAATCACGTGTGATACCTATGAATTAATCAAAGACGAATTCATTTGCGAACCGCGCGGCAAAATTGTGGTCAAGGGCAAGGGGGAGATGGTAACATGGTATCTCGTCGGCGCGAAAAACAGCAATTCGCCGCGGATGCTCCTTGAATAGCGGACCACGAATCGTACATGGCCAAGTCCCTTGCCCTGTCTCTCGCTTTTTCTACTAAAAGTCCCGTTGTGACCGGTGTCGAGGTTTTTCACTCCACCCGCAGTGCACGCTCCAGATCGTCGAGGTCGATTCAGAAGGTTTTCTTGGCGGCCATCTCGCGTCGCGCTTCTTCCGTGAATCCCGATTTACTAAAGAACGCATGATACACCGTCCAGCGATCCAAGGACCCCGGAACAAACTTGGACACACTCTCGACGTGCGCCTTCACCGCCCCGCGCCCAATCGGTGCATCCTGCCATTTGCATTCACCCAGGATGTTTCCGTGTGCATCCTCGTTGATCGCAACCACATCTACCTGCGGTCCTTTTCCTCCCCAATGTGAACCTACACGCCGTGGTACAAATGGCAACCTGCCCGCAGCCCCCGGGCGTAACACCCACTATCGCCGTCCCGCGTCCTTGCGCAACATCCTTTACGATCTTCCTCCTTCAATCTCGAGATGGCTTGCTTCGATAGGACTGACCGCATTACTCTTCGAGGAGTTTCCGGACGCGCTCCTCCATTGCGGATGGGAATAGGGGGCAGATCCAATTTCCATAGACGCGTCCAGTGGCATCTTTGCCTTCCAAAAGATTGCTGTCGTGGGTGATGAATTTGGACTCGAGCACACCCGTAATGCGATACTCTTGCGAGATGCACGTGCCAATATCCGGACCTTTCGGATAGGTGATGCCAAATTCCCGCATAAATTTTTTGGCTTCACTCTCTGTCTCCACATAGTCAACGCCTATCAACAGCAAACCCTGTTCTTTGTACTTGAGCCAAGTGGATTCAAAAGAGGCGCTTCCTCGCGGCAGGGAATACAGCAGGACGCTCAGAAATTGACGATGATGGATCTGCCACGCAAATCTGACAAACGAATCGTCTCGCCGCTAAATGTCTCGAGTTCGAAATCAGGCGCGGTGCCACTTGCAAGCGCGCCTGTGCCATGCGTTGGCTTGTCACCAGCGCCATGATTCCAAGAAACAAGAATACGATGACGGCACTTGCACCAACCGCCAGCAGACGGCTCTTGGACGGAGCAGGCTTGGGAGTATAACTGTATTATTCATTTGCGCACCTCAAACTGCCACGCTACTTCACTTGACCGCGCCCCAGAGGGAATGCAGAGCGTCGGGAGCCAATGCGGGATCAATTGCCAGCCAGACAATCTTGTCATTCGTCGAGTAGAAAAAGTGCTGCTGACCCTGTCCCTTGACGGTATAGAGCAGGCGATCGGCGATAGACAACTTGGCCAAGTCCGTGAACATCTTACTACCCGCACCAATTTTCTCCGCCATCGTTTTGGTCATTTGGTTCGCCGCCGTTTCATTCTGCGCCTGCCCTACCCACAAGGTCGCATTCGATTTGTCGGTCTCGTAATCGGCGCGGAAACCGCCGACGAGTTCAAAGCCCTTGCCGTGCAGCATTTCAAATTCAAGCAGCGCCGCTTTGCCCAGCACCGAGTTGGTCAGCGCCAGGGCGCCGATTTTCTCGGGGATGCCATCCTTATTGATGCTTGCGGTGAAAATCGTTGGGTTAGCTATGGGCGAGGGGATGTTTTGTTCTGCAGTCACACTCTCGTCCGCTACCGGTGTCTGACGCGGATTCACGAAAGTTATCCACACAACATATGCGCCGAAAAGAAAGGCAGTTGCGAGCGACACCATCAAAACAAATTTTTTCGGAATCATTGTTTTTCGGGAACTTACCATGTTCGTCCACCATCCTCGCCGCAATACACGCGCTCATCTGCATCCACGGCGAGCAGGCGTTTTGGATTCGCGCGGTTGACAGCAATTGCCATCAAGTTATTGCTCTTTAATCCAACATGCTGCCAGCGCGCGCCTTCGAGATTCGAGCACCACAATTCTGCTCCGGTCCCCGCATAGAGAATCTACGGCTCACGTGGATCTTGGGTCAGCGTTGTCGCCATTCGAATCCGCATACCTCGTGCGTTCGATGCTGATTCTAGAATGGTGGAGGCGATCCGAACAGAGTAATCTGGTGCGTATCGAAATAGGCAAAATGGCGCGGGTTGATTGAACGGAATTGACACCCAATTCTGACCCAATATTGACTTTGCACCGGAAATTAAAGTGTTGCGGACATTCCACGGCAGCCATCTCATCTGGTGAATCGGCTCCACCGACACCCCTCGCTCGACACCTGATCGTTCTGCCTATCCGCCAAACAGCGCGGGCGAAATACGCTATTTAGCGTTACTTTTTTAGAAGGTGCGGAGTATCCTAGAAGGTGGAGGAAACTTATGAACCGACTTATGATGCTGCTCCCCTTCGTCTTGCTCCTCATTCTCGCCGCCTGTGCGGGCAATCCCGATGAAAATGCCGTGCGTGGCACCGTAGGCAATTTTGAACGAACGCTGGAGGAAGTGATTGCAGGTAAAGCAAAACCCGCAACGCTCGACGATTATTTTGCGACTCCAGGGGAAGGCGCGAACGATCAGGGACTTTTGAATACGCGCGATGCATTTCGCAAGATGCTCAACGATCATGTAAATGGTGTGAGTATTGTGCAGCTCTCTAACTTTCGCATCACGAAAACCGATGTACATGAAAGCGGGGGACTCGCCAAAGTGACATATCAAGTGAATATCCGACTCGTACATGGCACACAACAAGGCACAGCGACTCTGACCCAAGACCTTGCCTTATTGAAAACCCCGCGCGGTTGGCGCATCAGCGGGGGTGATCCGTGGCGCTATAACAATGTCGTTGGATCACTGCCATAAGTATGAAAACGAGGAGCAATGATGAGCCAAGACGCAAACTACATTCCTGCACTGCGATTCAAGGTTTTAACCCCATTTTATGATCCACTGCTGCGTTGGGGAATGCGCGAGGAAACGTTCAAGAATCGCCTAATCGAAGAGGCGCGTATCACGCCCGGATACCGCGTCCTCGATCTCGGCTGCGGTACAGGAACCCTGACCATTCTCGTCAAGCAGAGGCAACCCGCTGCCGAGGTCATCGGTTTCGACGGTGATCCGCAAGTGCTTGAAATCGCGCGGGCAAAGGCAGCGCAGCAAAACGTCAACATTACACTCGATCAAGGTATGGCATATCAACTCCCATATCCAAACGAGTCCTTTGACCGCGTGATATCCAGTCTCGTTTTGCATCACTTGACAACAACAGATCGGCAGCGCGCGCTACGCGAGGTATTTCGAGTCTTGAGACAAGGCGGCGAATTTTGGATCGTTGATTTTGGCAAGCCGCACAATCCGTTGGCTTTCGTTATTTCGCTCGTGATGCGAAATCTGGAACGCACGCAAGATTTGATACAAGGTTTACTGCCGGCTCAGTTACGTGGCGCGGGATTCCAAGAGGTCGCAGAGGTTGCGCGCTTTATGACTCTCTTTGGGACGATTGTACTATATCGCGCTCGTAAAATGGAAACGTAATTGTGAGGTTGCAGAATGTCGCTCGCCTGGCGAAATCTCTTTCAAGACAAAACACGGCTCGCTTTGAGCATCAGTGGAGTTGCTCTCGCAGTGATGTTAACACTCCTGCTCAATGGCTTGCTCACGGGCATGTACGTGCAGATTTCTTCGTATCTGGAAAACGCACCGGGTTCGATTGTCGTCGCGCAAGAAGGCGTCACCAACTTGCTCGCCGCAACCTCAATCCTCCCCGGCGGCGCGGCGGCATCGGTCAAGTCGCAAGGTGCAGCAGAGATCGTGCCGATCCTTTCGCAATTCATCATTTTGGATTTGCACGAGAAAAAGCAGCCCGCCTATTTGATCGGCTACGATCCCAAAATCGGCGGTGGACCATGGAACATGGCGGCGGGACGTGAACCGCGCAATGACAAAGAAGTGGTCTTTGATCGCACCCTCGCGCAGCGGCACGGAGTCGAGCTCAATGAAACGCTAGAGATTCTGGATCGCGATTTTATTGTCGTGGGTCTCTCGGAGGGAACCAGCTCGTGGATGACAAGTTTCATTTTCATTCGCAAGAGCGCCGCTGAAAATCTTTTACGTGCGCCCAACGCGACAAGTTTCCTTCTCGTCTCGCCGTCCCCCCGGTTCGACGAAACGGAAATGACGACGCGGCTGCGCGAGATTGCCAAGGTTGAGGTCGTGCCCAAGCGCGAGGTGATGGAAAATGATGTGAGACTCTTTGGCAAGTTCTTTAGCGCGCCGCTGCAATTGATGGTCGCGATCGCGTTTCTCGTCAGCGCTCTGGTGGTCGGCTTGGTGATCTACACCGCGACCATGGAACGACAGTGCGAGTATGGTGTGCTGAAAGCGATTGGCGCGCGGAATGGGGTGTTATACCGGGTCGTCGCCCTGCAAGCGTTCATTGCAACGGGCGTTGGAGCGGTCATCGGGGTCGCGGTGGCGTTCGGCGCGGCGCAGCTGATTATGGCGGTCTATCCGCAATTTTTGGTGGTGCTCGAACCGCGCGCGGTGATGCAGGCACTCGTGACCGGTTTGGGTATCGCACTGCTCGCCGCGCTCTTTCCCGCGCGTATGCTGGCGCGGCTTGCGCCCGCCGAGGTATTTCGGAAATGATATGGCTCGCGGTTCGCAACCTCTTTCAAAACAAGACGCGGTTCGTGATCTCGATTGGTGGCGTCGCGCTCGCGCTGTTGTTGATTTTGGTGCTCGACGCGGTGGTGACCGGTGTGCAACGACAGGTTACAGCATACATCGAAAACTCGGGCGCGGATGTGATCGTCGCGCAAGAGGATGTGCGCAATATGCATATGGCATATTCGGCGCTGCCCGCCGCCCACGAAACACACATCCGCAACGTCGCGGGGGTCGCGGCTGTAACGCCCATTCATTACTTGACCAACTTGATCGAGGTAGGCAACACGCGCAATCTAGCGTATGTGATTGGCCTGCCGGGTGAAGACGGCGTTGGTGGTCCATGGCGTATCGTCGCGGGCAAAACGCTGCCTGCGGTAGGCGAGGCGATTATTGATCGCGGCGTCGCGCTCAATTCGGGTGTGGGCCTCGGCGACACGGTGAAAATTTTAGGGGAAAAATTCCGGGTCGCGGGGTTGAGTGAAGGGACGGAAACGGTGAGCGGTGGCTCGGTAGCGTTCATTGCACAAAGGGATTTTGTCGAGGCGCGGCGTGATACGGGGAGCGTCAGTTTCTTTTTCGTCCGCGTCAGGCAAGGGGAATCGCCGGAGCAAATCGCCGCTCGCATCGAACAACGCCTGGACAACGTGACGGCGCAGACGCGCGAGCAATTTGCAGAACGCGAACGGCAGGTCGTCAACGATATGAGCACCGATATCGTGGCAATCATGAATTTAGTTGGTTTTCTCATCGGGGTCGCGGTGATGGCCCTGACGATGTACACGGCAACCTGGGCGCGGCGCGCCGAATACGGTGTGCTAAAAGCGTTGGGTGCACGCAATGGACATCTCTATCGCGTTGTCCTCGGGCAGGCGTTCCTCAGTGTCCTACTTGGATTTAGCCTCGGATGGGGCATCACGCTCTTGCTCGTCGTGCTGGTGCCGCGAGTTGGGCTGCCCATTGCGTTAGAGGTCAGTGGCGCGTCGCTCGTTAAAGTGGGGGGCGTCTCGCTGGTCATTGCGGGAGTGTCCGCCCTCTTGCCGATCAAACAGATCGCCGGGCTTGATCCGGCACGCGTATTTCGTGGAAAATGAACATGGCGAACGCAACTCTTCAAATCAATCATGTGACAAAACGCTTCGGTGCGGGCGAGACCCAAGTCATGGCAGTGCGCGATGTCTCGCTCACCGTCGCGCCGGGCGAAATCGTTTTGATTATGGGTCCTTCGGGTTCGGGCAAGACGACATTACTTTCGATGCTCGGCGCATTATTAAAGCCAAGTGAAGGCACAATTGCGTTGCACGGAACAACGATCAGTGCGCTCAAGGAGGATCGCTTGCCCGACATTCGTCTGCGCCAATTCGGTTTCATCTTTCAGGATTTCAATTTACTCTCAGCGCTCACCGCGCTCGAAAACGTTGCGCTCGTCGCCGAACTTGCGGGTGTCAAATATGGCACCGCGCATAATAAAGCCACCGAGATTCTGATCGAACTTGGCTTGGGCGCGCGCTTGCATTTTTTACCCGAAAAATTATCCGGCGGCGAAAAACAGCGTGTGGCGATTGCGCGCGCGTTAGTGAACGATCCTACGTTGATTCTGGCGGATGAACCAACCGCGAATCTCGATTCCAAGATTGGTCACGAGATCATGCGTCTGCTGCGCGCGATTGCCAAAGAGCAGGGACGCAGCGTGATCATCGTTTCGCATGACCAGCGCATCAAAGATATTGCAGATCGAGTGTTGTGGCTCGAAGATGGGCAATTCAAGGAAATGAAAACGAGGGCGGTTGATCCCGTGTGCGGCATGAGCATCGAGGGTGAAAAAGCCGCGGCGATTTTTGAGTATAAAGGCACGACTTTTTACTTTTGCGCCAAAGGATGTCGGGATGAATTTGAACGGATGCCCGAAAAATTTCAGGAAGGCGGCACGGGGATGGCGTGAGGAGTCCGTCGAAAATCCTCCCGTCGCTCGAGTGCTTTGCATCACCGCTCATCCCTCGGTAGGTGTCACAACGTGTGGAGGGCATTTCATGAAAAACCCAGCCTACTGGAAATCACACTATGTTAGTGAAACCGATCCTGACGAGATTGAACGAAATCTGAAGCGATCGCACTTTGTCTCTGAAGATCGGGAATTTGAACTGCCGTTGTTTGAGTTTGGCAAGAACGCCCCGAATATTCTGATTTCGCCGGGTTCGGGCGGCCATTCGTACGTTTTTGCCGAACTGGCGTATCAAATTCGTTTGCGAGGATACAATGTGTTTATCATGCCAAAGCATGGCGGCTCTACCCTTCCAGAGCTCATGCCGCGACATGTCACTGCGCTCAAGCACATTTCAAGCTACTTTAACGACAGCATTGGCGTCTATGGCGAAGGATTGGGCGGTTATGTGACCTTTTATCTAGCATTGGCACATGGACCCCTGAAAAGCATCATCTGTCAAAACTCTCCCGCTATCACGACGGAACCAGAGTATCTGGACGCGATGCTGGAAGGCAATGGTACAGCTCAAAGGAGAAAACGCATGCTGCCGTTGTTAAAATTCTTGCAGCCCCTCTTTCCCAAATTGCCGCTTCCCATTTCGTCCTATTTGGATTGGGAAGAACTTGTAGATGCCAAACCCGAAAACAAAAAGAAGGAATCTCTTCTGGTGAAGCAGGGCTATTTGAAGGACCCCGATTTTGATCAGTGGTATCCACTTGCAGCGATCATGTCACTTATTTCAACTCCCCCGCCTAATCCACTCTCCGCTTTATATATTCCTACAATGTTTCTTGTGTCGATGCGAGGCGCGGTGCCTGTCAGTTATTTGAACGATTTGTATGCCCGCCTCCCGTGCAAGAAAAAAAGGGTTGAGGCGGACGGAAGTGTTTATTGGATGCTGTCTCATCCGAAAGAGGCGGCGAACGAAATCTGTGAGTGGTTTGATGAAACAGTTCAAGACAGCAGAAGGTGAAATGATGGTCGAATATGTTCTCTTTGATTTAGACGAAACGCTCTACCCACCCGGCGCGGGATTGATGCAAGCGATCAGTGCGCGCATCAACGCGTATCTCATCGCTCATTTGGGACTCACGCCCGCCGCTGCGGAGGCGCTCCGACGGGATTACGAGCGCCGCTACGGCTCTTTCTTTCGTGGGGTGGCGTTGCATGGTGGGCTCGACCTTGGCGACTTGAGCGCGTATGCGCATGACGTGAACATCGAGCAGTATCTCACTCCCGATCAAGATTTGGGCTGTTTAATCGAGTGCATTCAAAGCCCGCGTGTGATTTTTACAAATGCACCGCACGCGTATGCCGAGCGCGTCCTCACGCGGCTCGATATCTCGCGGCTTTTCGCGCGGCTTTTCGCGTATGAATTTGGCGAGGGCATAGGCAAACCGAATACCGCAGTTTATACAAAAGTGCAATGCGCCTTGGATGTGCCGAGTGAAGGACTTGTGATGGTGGACGATGCGCTGTCAAACCTCGCGCCTGCGCAGGCACTGGGATGGAAAACGATTTGGGTGAATCCCAAAGGAGCGGAGAATCCAAATGATCAGGTGGATTTCGTCGCCCATGATTTGTGGCAGATTGCTGGCGCACTTTTTAAACTCGGCGTTATGGACTCGCATCACCGCGTGATGGCGGAGCATCGGCTGGCGGGCTGCCTGTGGGTGTAACGCCATCAGGGGAGGAGATGAATTCAGCTGCTCCCATGCGAGCGACGCAATTCACTTGCATGCTAGGCATCGTCCTCGTCTATGCGCTCTGTTTTGCGGCGATTAAAGCCGGCCTGCAATTTGCACCGCCACTCACATTCGCGGGACTACGCGCGTTGATTGCAGGCGTCGCCTTGTTGGGTGTGTTGCGCTTGCGCGGTGAACCCTTACTGCCTGCACGCGCGTTGTGGCCCGGGATTCTCGCGCTTGCCTTCACCGCCACGACGCTGACATTTGGCGCGATGTTTTTGAGTCCGGGACGAACGGGGGCGGGGATCGCATCGGTATTAGGGAACATGCAGGCATTGTTCACCGTTGCGCTCGCGGCGGTCTTTATAGGTGAAGCACTGACGCGCGGGAAGGCGATTGCGCTCGTTCTCGGTTTGCTTGGCGTGACGCTGATTGCGTATCCTGCGATTGCGACAGCCGACGCGTACAGCATTTCGGGCGCGGCGCTGGCGCTCGGCGCATCGGGCAGCGCCGCTGTGAGCAACGTCGTCGCGAAAAGGATGAACTTGAAAAGTGCGTTGCTTGGCGTTGCCGCATGGCAATTACTGGTTGGCAGTGTGCCATTGTTTGCGCTCGCGGCATGGACAGAACGCGGTGCAAACATCGTTCTGAATTTCGAGTTTACCGTCTTGCTGCTTTTTCTCGCGCTGGCTGGCACGGCGCTCTTGAACACCGCATGGTATTGGCTCTTGCAATTCGATGACGTGAGCCGTTTGAGTTTGTTCTTTATGCTCACGCCCGCGTTTGGGTTGTTTCTCGCGGCGCTCATTTTTGGAGAAACGATCGGTCGCGTCGAGATCGCGGGTGCGGGGATCATCGTGATTGGCATTGGGATTCTGTCGCATGAAGCGGCAAAGAGCCAACGCACCCCATTGTCTTCTACATCGTGACGAAAATCCGATATTGCAAAACCCCAATTGTCAATACGCCAAATGGCGTACAAGAGAACAAGCCATGCGGCGGTAACACTTGTCTTTGGAGGATGCTATTCTAGAGTCAGAAAACTGAATTGCAGTGACAGCACGGCGATTCAGAGTAAGACTGGAGGCGTTGAACATCAGGTTCTCAATAACAGGTGCGACAGATTACCCGAAACGCAGGTGTCAAAGGTTCCTTTTGAGGAAATGAGCATCCTTCAAATAAGGAACATGCGCGAGTGCGCCAAAGAAAAGTGACGCTGAAACGGGAGGGACCGAAACACGCACCATATATCAATTCCCGCTCTGCCGATTTTGATCGTGCGGAGCGGGATTTTTTCGTGTCAAGCATACATCGGTTCGTACGGCATCGCGGGCATAAAAAATTGTGTACGCCATTTGGCGCGGCGCCGAGTACGCTAATTTGCTTAAGCGAAACACGCCAAATAGCTGTGGCCCTATCTGCCCATCTCACCTAGACTGGCAGGGTGCTTCACAAGGAGATATGAATCATGGCAAAGATTGATCGAACAATCCTCATCAACGCCCCGGTCGAAAAGGTCTTTGACTATCTGCTACAGCCGACGAATCTGCCAGAGATTTGGCCCAGCCTGATCGAGGTCAAAGATGTCAAGCAGACCCCGCAGCATGTCGGCGATACCTTCAACTGGGCGTATAAGATGGCAGGTATGCGCTTTGAGGGTGAGACCAAGACACAAGAGTATGTCGCCAACAAGCGCATCGTCACCAAGGGCACGGGGAGCATCCCGAGCACCTTTGTCTATACCTTTGAAAGGGAAAACGGTCATACCCGTTTCCACGAAGAGGTGGAATATACGATTCCAGGCCAGCTGCTTGGCAAGTTGAGCGAGAGGTTTGTCCTCAAAGTGAACGAGGACGACACAGACGCGTTCCTGGCGAACCTCAAAGCCAGAATGGAAATTTAGGCACGAACGAGCAGAGGACTTGTTCAAGACGCTTCGTTCGTGACCGGGCACGCGTGGGTGGTGGACGGTGGATTTGTAACCCAATAAGTTGCCGTGTTGCGCTGGTCGGCATCGCGCCAGAGCTTGGGGGTTTTGTGCCCTGTTAACGCCCATCAGTGGCGCCAAGCGGTTAAAATCAATTTGGCGCAAAGTGAACCATACTGGCACCCTGCGTTAACTTGCGAGAAAACAGAATATGGACGGTTGTCAACGTCGGGCGGGGCAGCTCCAATGCCCCGCCCGCTCTTTCCATGTGCTTGATTTGGCAATACATTTACCGTCTCGCGGACAAACATTGCCTAGATACGATATGAACCAAGTGCGCTATTTGGCGCGGTGTGCCTTGCGTCGTTTTACGCTTTTGCCGCGCTGCCGTTCGTGATAGAGTGGGTGCATCAAACACTAGAACGGAGGCATGACAATGTTTGATACACTCAATCGAGTGAATTGGCTCAAGGTGGTTTTGACACTTGCGGGGTTGCTACTTGTGGCATGCATCGCGTTCTATCTATTCAATGTGCCGCTGAATATAATCTTTTGGATCGTCTTCCTCGGCTCCTTTGCGTGGGTGCACATGGGGATGCACGGCAGTGACGGCGGATATCGGGGACACAACGCGAATGGCGAGGAACACAGCAGACATATCGCGCAAACGACAGCGCGGCTCAAGTAGGTGAGGGCTCATCCAATCGACACTCGCATTGCCGTCGTTGAACGCGGCGGCGGTGTGAATTGAAAAGCTTATAGAGGAATCAAATTAACTCCGCACTATCGCGAGATTTCTCGGCACAGAGAACGTGCCTCGAAATGACAGATCGTGCGACTTTAATTTGTGTTGTCTATTAGGAAAGGTGGAAGGCATCCAACTCCTGATCCTCGGCGTGGCGCTTCCATTGTGGACGCTGTCGCAGTTGTTACAGAGCAGCGTTTTGCTTTGGCAAGTACTGGATATCGGTCTGATCGCGCTCGGTTTGGGTTTTCTCGTCACCCGCATTCGCGGCTATTGCCTACCCTACAAAGTTTTGGGCTGGAGCATGGCGCGACCGTTATCGCAATCACCGGGGGAAATGCAAAATGGAGCAACAACACTCGGACGGCCAAGCCGGTTGGAAGCACTGGTTTTGGATGATGCTCTGCTGAGTGCCGATGATTATCCTTGCACCCGCGCACGCATTGGGATGGAAAACGATTTGGGTGAATCCAAAGGGAGCGGAGAATCCAAATGATCGGGTGGATTTCGTCGTCCATGATTTGTGGCAGATTGCTGGCGCATTTCACAAACTCGCCGTGATGGACGCGCGTCACCATGTGATGGCGGACCACCGGTCGGCAGGCTGCGTGTGGGTGCGATGCTATCAGGCAAGGGTGTGAGTTTATCTGTACCTATGTGGTTGCTGTGATGGTAGCGTTTTGGCATATTTCAAATATATAGAAACCAGCCGACAACAGCCGACTGGTTTCTATTTACACAAGTCCTCTGCGATACATGATACTCACTGGCTGGAACTTGAACGCCCTTACCAAACCGACGCGATGAGCAATTTCTTTAGCGGCTGTGCCGGATCATTCGTCGTAAGCGGGATCTCAAAGAGATGGGGTCCCTCCATGCCTTCGTGCATCATGAAATCTGTGGAAATTGTCGTTCTTTCTCCGGGCCCTAGAATCGTCTGACCGACGATAATTCGGGATGGTCAGCACCCTTCCAGCACAGTTGCAAGCTGCGGGACGGTGAGAGTGAGCGCACCCGTACCCTTGTTGCTCACCTCAAAACTCGCACGCACTGTTTTTCCAAGAATCTGTTTGCCCAGATCCAAACGCTCGGTACTGACCTGCAGCTGCGGCGGACCGCCATCGCCGCGATTCGGCGTCAAAGTGATCCACACCAGTGCCAGAACCGCGATTGCGCCAAGCGCGAGTCCGCCGAGCAGCATCCAGGCAGCCGGAATCGGCTTGCGCCGCACCGGATGATGATTGGACTTGCTCTGTGATTTTTTGGTCATCGCAAAATCTCCTCCTTTTTTATTTTATCACGATATCAAAAGTGAACGAGCGCAAAAAGGCGACCACGTCCCACAAGTCTTGCTCGGAATAGAGCGAGCCCCACTCGGGCATCCCTGTCCCCATACCGCCGCGCAGGACTTTGCCTTGCAAGAATGCGTCGTTCGCCCCGAGCATTTGCGCGGCATCGGTGAAATTGGCGGGCCCGCTGACCATCCCGGCGCTGTCATGCGCCTCGGTCGAAGGATCCATCGCCATCAATCCGGGCAGATCTCGACCGGCGGGTCCCGTGCCATCGCCCGCTTCCCCGTGACAGGCCGCGCAATCGCGCGCATAGCGCTGCGCGCCCCGTGCGATACTCCCGTTTCCGGCGCTGCGAGCATATGCAAATGCGATGGCATCCCATAACTGCATATCATCATAGCGCTCGTATGCTGAATCCGCGCGGAGTTGAGCGAATACATCGCCCGGAGACTGCGTCCGAAAATCGGGGGTGAAGTTGAGATTCAATTGCGCGCCGCGCGCAACGGAAGGACGACCCGTTGGGACATTTTGAGCAGGATGAAGCGCATCAATGTCAATGCCAAGTTGTTGGTAGAGCGGGGGTTCGAAGGTGGGCGGCGGCGCATCGGGTTGTGAAGGATCAATTACCTCGATCACCCCACGCATCCGCCAGTGGTCCACACTGCACCAGCGCGTGCATGCGAACGGATACCGCCTGGCCTGCGTTGCAGCAAACTCGACCTCTTGCACGTGCCCCGGCAAAATCTCCTCAACGTGCACGCCCAGTGCGGGAATCTCAAACCCATGTACGACATCGGGGGACGAAATACGCAAGCGGACCCTCTCGCCCACGCTCACCCGAATCGCGTCGGGCATCCAGCCGCCGCGGTCCGGAGAACTCCCGACGAGGTCAATCACACGCACGCCTTCTGCGTGTGTGCGCCATGTCTGATAGCCAAACAACGCGGCGGGAAATGCAATCACCGCGAGCGCCAGGATGCCAAGTGCTAAAAATTCGCGTTTCAATGGATGCACTCAAACATACAACCACAACAACCCGACCGTGAACGCCGCACAAAAGGTGACGACGGGCAGTGCTGCGCGCCGGGGCACGCCTTGTGAATTCGCGGTCCGGAGTGCCATGCCGATGGCGGCGATCAAGCCGACCAGCAAAATGGGGATCTGTAGAAATGTTTGCAGCCCGGCAAGATAGGGTGTCCACGTCCAATTGGCAGTGCCGAACAGATTCCAACCCCAGCCAAACGGGTCGGACACGACTTGCCACGCGTACGAAAAATTAACAAAGACAAATGAGATTGTATAGGCAGCCCATGCGACAAGCCCGAGCGGCACCAGCACGTACGCATACTCGACAAACGTGCGGCGCAGTGAGAATTTGTTGTACGACAATTTGCGGGCAAACGTCGTGCAGGCGAAAAAGATGCCGGGCACAATCACAAGGTTTGCCGCCAGAAATAGGCTCGCATAGACCCACCAGGCGAGTGTTCCCACCGCGTACGCGCTTTCTTTGAACAGCGACCATGGTCCCAAAAGCACGATCGAATAGGCGAGCGCACAGGTGAGCATAATGAACGCTTTGTATGCCTCGTCGAGCCGTCGCCCCTGTGTCGTCTGCAAATCTTTGCC
The DNA here is from genome assembly GCA_020851635.1 of Anaerolineae bacterium. Lineage (GTDB taxonomy): Bacteria > Chloroflexota > Anaerolineae > UBA4142 > SHND01 > SHND01. The sequence continues at coordinate 204,180 of JADZCJ010000140.1, read as the reverse complement.
CGGAGCGCGCAAAAAGATGCCAACATTATCGTGCGGGCATGTTTTCATACATTCCATGCACATGCCGCAGTAGGTATTCCTGTCGAGCGCTGCCGGATACACGAGCCAGGGACAACCGTACCCGGCATCGCTGCCTTGATAGCACGTTTTCTCGACGTGCGATTGACACACTGCCATATCCTTGACGCGCACCTCGATGGGGGCGACTTGAGAATACAAGCCAATGAAGCCGCCGACAGGACAGATGTAGCGGCAAAAGACACGCCGCTCAAACAGCATACTTGTAGCCATTGCCAGAACGATCATGAAAAGCAATACAAGGGCGCTCACGAACGGCGTCGTCAGAATCACGACCGAGAACAGCGCGACGGCGAGAAAGGCAGCATTTTGCAGCCAGATATTTTTGAGGCGGCGGGGAAATTTCCCACCGAGCGTAAACAGTTTCCCACCCGGGCGGGATTGGACCAAGGCGCGGCGCTGCAGCCATTCGCCGGGCGCGGGGATCGGACACACCGCGCACCACAAGCGGCCTGCGAACGGCACCATCACCAGAATGAGGAGCGCCCACCATACAATCCACACAAAGATAATACCGAAATTCCGACTGCCGGCGGGCGTGCCAAACAACCCTGTCAAGATCGCGAGCAAAAAGACAGGCAAGGTGATTGCCATCAAAGTCCACGGCACCCATCGACTCGTGAGCAGTCGTTTCACAGAGGGAAACCGTGTGAGTTCCAATTTTGTTCGAGTCATTTCCAAAAGAATGCCAGTGCACCGATCACGCCCATGAGCGTGATGAGCAGCGCGCGCACGAGGGGGATATCCGGTTCCACATTCAATTCGCCGATCATGAAGGGATGCAGCGCGCCGCACGCAACCGAACACCGAAATTTGAATTTGCCGTCTTTATCCGCAACAAACGTCACGCTGGCGCTCTTGCCCGGCTCGGCGACAAGGTTCACGTCGTAGCCATCCAGGTACAAGCCGTGCACCGCGTCGAGCGCCTCCAGCTCTATGGTTATCGTATCGCCGCGCCGGATTGCGATGGAACCGGGCTCAAAGGCAAATGTGCGCGCGTTGATCTGCAGGGTGTGCGTTTCGGGAGTATACGCGTCCACCGGCAACGGAAGAAAAATCGCCGCAAACATCAAACACACAGTGCTTACGGCGATCAGGTATCGGTAATAGCGACCGTGTGGAAGGTGAAAATTCATTTCACTGGTTCGACGGTCCAAACCGACTGTACGTATTCACGATCTCTGCGCGGATATCCGGCGGGGCGCGCCCATCCCGCGACATGCGCAGCACGTCCTGCGTAATATCCACACAAATACTGCAGCCAAGCGCGTGCTCGTCGAAAATGATCTTGCCGTTGTTTGGCGCGTCCTGAATATAGCAATCGTAGTTGCTGTTGTGACCCACCGCGCCGCAACCGCAATAGCATGGCACGTTCTTGAGTGGTTCGGGATTCGCTACCGCAAATTGGTACGCGGTGCGCACGCTTTCCGGGGCGCTCTGCATTTCTGCGGGCAGCATGGACACGGGTGCCAGATGCACCTCATGCTGGGTGGGCTGGGATGCGCACGAAGTCATCATGAGCGTGGGCGCAAAAAGACTCGCCAGTAGCAAAAAAGAGGCAAGACGTTTGAATAGCATGGGATTCATGGAATTATGCGAAACCGTTCAGGCTTTCAGTGCGGCAGAAACAGGCAGGAGCACGAGGAACCACAACTGCCGCATTTTCCGCCATTTTCGATCAGCTCGCACTGGTGCAATGTCCCGATTAAGACGAGGCAAATGTCCGTATGCTACCAGTTGCCCACGCGAATATCTTGCACGATTTGTTGGGCCATCCATTCGGACAGCGGCGGGCCGTCGGACTGCGGATGGTGCACCGTCATCGGCTGCGGCAGAGCATCGATCAATGCCGATTCACTCCCGCACGCGTTTGGCGTGATTCCCGCAGCCCTCATTTTTGGAGAACCGATCAATCTCATCGTGCCAACGGGCCTGGGAATCATCGTGATTAGCATCGGATTTTACCGTTTGAAGTGATATAAAGCTAATGCATCCCATTCTCAGCGGTATCGTGACAAAAATCCGACGGCAAGTTGCGGCTTGTCAATACGCCAGATGGCGTGTAGGAAAACCAGCCATGCGGCGGTAGCCCTTGTCTGCGCAAGGAGATAATCTGAAGGCAGAAAGTTGAGTGGCAGTGGCGCCACGGTAATTCAGAGTACCACTGGAGGCGTTGAAGATCACCTTCTCAATAACAGGTGCGAAAGACTACCCGAAACGCAGGTGTCAAACGTTCCCTTTGAGGAAATGAGCATCCTTCAGATAAGGAACATGCGCGAGTGCGCCAAAAAGTGACCCTGAAACGGGAGGGACAGAGGCACGCACCATATATCAATCCCGCTCCGCCGATTTTTGATCGTGTGGAGCGGGATTTTTTTGTGTCGACTTCCCATTGGAACCCGAGTCCTCGAAAACCCATCATTTATCACCACTCCCAGTACAGAGACCTGCATTACCGATCCGCAAGAACAAGCGCCCGCAGACCTGTTCGGATATGGTCAACTGAGCTACGCCAAATGGCGTGCTCGACAACCCGCACTATGGCGGTTGTTTGAATGATGTCAGCCGGCTACACTGCACGTAGATTTTTTAAGGAGGAGTAAACGATGGCAAAGCTATTAACTCGAACCGGAGGACAGGTCACCGACCCTGCGATTGCGCGCTGGCTCTTTTCTGAAACGCGTCTTGCTTGGATTTGGATTCCGGTGCGCTTTTACGTCGCCTATGTCTGGCTCACCTCGGGGTGGGGCAAACTGAACAATCCTGCGTGGATGGAAACGGGCGAGGCACTCAAGGGTTATTGGCTCAACGCACTCAAAATTGATCCGCGCCCCATAATTTACTTTGATTGGTATCGCCAGTTCATCCAGTTCCTGGTGGACAATCAGGCATGGGTCTGGTTTGCCAAAGTCATTGCCGTGAGCGAGGCGCTTATTGGCATCGCACTTGTCTTGGGCGCATTCACCGGCATCGCGGCATTCTTTGGTGCGTTCATGAACTGGAACTTTATGATGGCGGGGACCGCCAGCAGCAACCCCTTGCTCTTTACCCTCACGATTTTCTTGATCCTGGCGTGGAAAGTCGCAGGATATTACGGTTTCGATCGGTTCTTGCTCCCTCTACTCGGCACACCGTGGAGTCCGGGCAGTGTTGTCAAACGTCCCGGCGGTGAACGCATACCGGAACCTTTGACAAGCGCATGACCGAAATGGCTTGGACTTGGGTTTAGGAGAGAATTCGCGGTGTTGAACACGGTGGCCCCAAGGGGCCATCGTGTTCTCGTGTACGGCAAACGAGATTGTTCGTGCCAATCGCACCGACTCATCACACCCTTTTTATGCAGGTAGCTTGTCCTCCGCGCACGAACTCTTACATTTGGTAAAATAATCCGAATGAGCAAGAAAATCCTCGTCGTGGACGACGAAATCAAATTCGTGAACGTTATGCGCGGCTATCTTGAGCAGGCAGGATTCGGCGTTGTTACCGCTAGTGATGGAAAGAACGCGCTCGCGGCGTTTCGACGCGAGAAACCAAATCTTATACTGTTGGATTTGAATTTGCCTGAAATGGATGGTCTCGATGTGGCGCGTACGATTCGCAAAGAATCGAACGTGCCAATTATCATGGTCACCGCGCGGATGGAAGAAACGGATCGGCTCGTTGGTCTAGAGCTCGGCGCGGACGACTATATTGTGAAACCCTTCAGTCCCCGTGAAGTTGTGGCGCGCGTGCGCGCGGTGCTCCGGCGCGTCGAAGGGGCAACCGCGGCCGTCGAAATCTTGCGTGTAGGCGGAATCGAAATTGATTTCCCAAGACATGTTGTTATTGCGCAAAGCACGCCGGTAGAACTCACGCCAATCGAATTTGAGTTGCTCGTCGCTCTGATCAAGAATCCCGGGCGAACCTTTACGCGGATGCAGCTCCTGGATCTGGTGCAGGGGGAAGCCTTTGAGGGCTATGAGCGCACCATTGACGCGCACATCAAGAACCTGCGTCAAAAACTCGGCGATGACCCGAAGAATCCGCGCTACATCTTCACTGTATTCGGTATCGGCTATAAATTCGCAGAGGACGCATGATGCGCACAAGTCTCTTTTATCGCTTGATGGGTGCCTTTGCGGTCATCATCGTTGTTGGCGTGCTGGTCGTTTCACTAATCGCAAATCAAACCACCGCGACCGAGTTCCAACAATTCATGTTTCGCGGGCAGATGGTGCGCGCCCAAGACCTGACGGGGGAACTCGCCGCGTACTACCGCGCGGCAGGAAATTGGGAGGGTGCCAAGACCATTTTGCGCGGCACATCCAGTGGGATGACGATCGGCGGGATGATGGGAGGTGATGGTTTGTGGCTGGCAGACGCGAATGGAATCATCGTCGCGTCAGCGGATGAGAGTCGGATCGGTCAAACAATCACCGCAAGCGAACGCGCGGACAGTGTGCCGATTCAGGTGGATGGACAGCTCGTCGGTATTCTTGTCCCGGGCCGGCAAATGATGGGGGGTATGACGGATGCGGCTGCGCAAGACTTTCTCGCCCAGGTCAATCGGTCGATCTGGATTGCGGGCCTGGTCGCCGCGGCGATCGCGCTTGGTTTGGGGTTCATTCTCTTTCGGCAAATTACGGCACCGCTCAATGCGCTCGCGTCCGCCTCTGACAAAATTGCAGCGGGCGACTTGAGCGCCCGCGCGCCTGAACGTGGCAATGACGAAATCACGCGCGTGGCGCGTTCGTTCAACACAATGGCGGATCACCTGGCGCGTTCCGAAACCGCTCGACGCAACATGCTCGCCGATGTCGCGCATGAGCTGCGGACTCCCATTGGGGTGATTCAAAGCCACCTTGAAGCGATGATGGATGGCATTTTCCCGACGGATAGTGAACAGCTCGCGTCGCTGCACGACGAAACGATTTTCCTCTCGCGTCTTGTCGGCGACTTGCGTGAACTGGCACTGGCGGATGCGGGACAACTGACCTTGACGCGGGAACGAACTGATTTGGGCGTGCTGATCGAACGCACTGTCGCAGCGTTCCAACCGCAAGCGAACGCACGGCAAATCACGTTGACCACGCTGCTTGCCGAAAACTTTCCCTTTGTGAATCTTGACACACAGCGCATTGAGCAGGTATTACATAATCTGGTCTCGAACGCGCTGCGTTATACCCCGCCCCATGGAAGCGTGTCCGTCAAACTGGTCCGTGCGGAAAACCTTGTGCGCGTTGAGGTGCGCGATACCGGAACGGGTATTTCCCCCGATGAACTGCCGCATGTCTTTGAACGCTTCTGGCGCGGTGATAAATCACGCTCCCGGGCGCACGGCGGCACGGGTTTGGGGCTGGCCATTGCCAAACAGTGGGTTGAGCAGCACGGCGGAACCATTGGCGTCGAAAGCGAATTGGGTAAAGGGGCAATGTTTTGGTTTACTCTGCCGGAGCGGTGAGACGCGGAAACGGTAATAGGTATGCCGATTCGGGCAACAGCATTTGGAATCGAGACAGGTGCAATCGTAAGGCCGGGCTTGCGAGTCAAGCCTGAGCCTGCCCCGACACAAGCCGAGTGCCAAGACGTTGCGTCCACCAACGGATCGCGACGAGGATTACGCCCCAATAGATTAGGTATCCAACGACTTCCAGGATCGAGGGGGCATCGTTGTAACCGATGAGTGCGCGCAAGATAGAGCCAATCACGGAACTGTTTGGCATAACATTTGCTGTGTTCCATGCTTGTTTCGTATAGATCGATAGCCATCCGATTTCTTGAAATTCGTGGACAGCATGCGCGAACAGTCCCGCTGCGAAAACGAGCAAGAGTAGGCTTGTCACGTCAAAGAAAAGACGTAGATTGAGACGCAGTGCAAGGACATAGATTGCGTATCCTGCCATAATGGCCAACGCCAGACCAAACGCACCGCCGATCAGAGTCGCAGCCGCATCATTCGCAAATGCGCTCGCCGAAAGAAATAGGGCTGTTTCAATGCCCTCGCGAAAGACGGCAAAGAACGCCAACCCAAAAATTGCCAGCCCCGCGCCCGACGCAACGGCGGTTTGGACTCTATGTTCCAAGTCGCGCTTCATAAAACGTCCCTGGTAGCGCATCCAGAAAATCATCCACGTCAACACAGCAACCGCAAGCAGCATCATCGTGCCTTCGAATATCTGCTCGTACGGCTCTTCTAATAGACATCGCAAATAAAAGTCGTATGATAGATCGATGCGTAAACGCACATTCAAACTCAACGAGAAGCAAATTGGCGAATTGTGGCGTGCCTTTGATGACTGCAACGATAGCGACACCAAGATTCGCTATCAAGCAGTCCGACTCTACGGCACCCACTATCCCCTCCCAACTATCCTGGAGGCGACTGGCTGCAGCGAATCCAGCTTACGGGAGTGGGTGCGTACCTATCGCACAGTGGGTCTCGAGGGCTTGATCGATCATCGTACTGGCGGCAACTCCGCCAAGCTCACGCGCGACCAACGTCACGAAGTGGAAGTACGCTTGCATCAATTTAGCCCACACCAAATTCTCGGCACGGCGACGCATTCAGCGAGTGGTCAATTCTGGACGGTGGCAGACTTGGAAGTCACCCTGCGCCGCTGGTATGGCGTGCAGTATCAAAGCCGCAACTCCTATTACAACTTGTTGCATGCCTGCGGCTTCAGTTTTCAGCGCGCGGAAAAAGTCTTCAAGTCCCAACGTCCCGCCGAAATCGCCGCCTTTCAAGAAATGGTCGAAAAAAACTTATCGACACGGCACAAGCCGCACCGCAGACGGTGATTCTCACAGAAGACGAAGCCTCAATGTATGTGCAAGCCACTACCCGAAATGTTTGGTCAGTGCAGGGACAGACGCCCACCGTGCGTGTCGATCCGAGTCGCACCAAGACCAACTTTTATGGCACGTTGAATTTGCAGACGGGCGAAGAACTGGGGCTGCGTGCCGACAAATTGAACAGCGAGACCACCGCGTTTTATTTAAACTGCGTGTTAGAAACCTATCCCGATGTGCCAATTCTCTTCTTTTGGGATCGCGCCCCGTGGCATCGTGGGGCAGCGATTGAGCGCGTGTTGCAAGCCAATCCGCGTTTAGAAATCATCTGGTATCCAGTCGCAAGTCCCGAACTGAATCCGCAAGAACAGGTTTGGAAAGCCGCGCGCCGCAAGGTGAGTCACAATCATATCCAGCCGCAGTTGAATCCACTCGCAGATCACTTTGAAAATTAGTTGAGCACTACGCGCTTTGCTTCCTCCTTTCTGGACATTTACGGCTACAACACCATTCGTGCGATGTTTATTTGAGTACTCTATAAGGTCATGCCCACCCACTGTAGACCGAACGCTGCGAGGATGCTGACGACAACCGCGAGTCCCACGCCGGCCCACGCATAACGTGCCTGGTCGCGTTGTCCGATTCTGTACAAATACCCGATGACGATGCCAACGATGAGAGCGGCCTCCAGGCCCTCTCGAAATGTGATTAGTCCGGCTGCTAACATTCTTTATTCTCCTGGGAGGTTTCTATTCGACAATGCGGCTGACTTCTATTTCCGCTTCGAGATGTCCGACGATGCCTTAAACAACTCGCCTGTCATCGGCAAGACCCTGTCACGTTACGATCAGATGCGTTTTCCTGCAAAATCATTTTGCATTTGTAAGTCCATGCTGACATTATTCGTTAGTATACTATAACAAATTTGCGTCGTGGCGTTAGAATTTGATTAGAGCTTGTCGTGAACCGTTACGCCTCAGTGCGACCAATGCGACGCTCGGATGTGCGAATCCTCAGGGTGTGCGTGTGCGCTGCTGTGTGAAACCCGCTTACTCAATCAAAAGGAGCACGATTAGGCGCGCCCAGGGGTCGGTTTGTGCACGGTAGGCGGGCACCACCCGGCACAGGAGGGCATCATGAGAACAAAAAAAGCGCGCAGAGCAGTGCTCTGCGCGCATTTTTTGTGCGGTTTCTGGCTGTGCTACTCGACATCAATTGTAAATTGCATTCCCGGATGCCAGGTACATTTGATAATATAGTCCCCCGCCTCGTTCGGCGCGACCCACAGGATGGAGGTTGTTTGATTCGCCGGCAGTACGGTGTAGGCGAGTTTTCCATCCTGACTTACCACGTTATGCGCAAACTTGTCTTGATTGGCAATTGTCAATTTGACAGTCTCCCCCGCCTTGACTGTGACCGTTGCCGGTACGAATTTGAAATTGGTCGCAGTGAGATTTACTTCGCGATCCACCTTTTGCGAGGAAGGCACGGGCGTCGCGTTGACGTTCGGCGTGTTGTTCCACCCGCCCATCATGTCACCTCCCATCATCCCATGGCCGTTCATCATGCCGCCGAAATCATTGGTGCCGTTCCCATTGCCCATCATCCCGTAACCGCCCATCATGCCACCAAAACCATTGTTGCCGTTTCCATTGCCCATCATCCCGTTCATTATGGAACCGCCAAACAGGTGCATATCGGTCATTGTGCCGTACTGAGCCACGCGGAGATCTTGGGAGATTTGTTGACGCATCCATTCGGTCATCTGTGTGACGTCGGATTGCGGATGATGCTGCGTCATCCAACTTGACATTTGCGTCATCGGCTGCAGCAGCGCTTCGGTCAACGCCGATTCGCTCACGCCGATTACAGACGCAATGTCCAGCAAACTCTTGCCTTGTTGACGTTGCAGCAGCAAATCGCTTTCGTTGGTTTTGAGCAAGGTGAGCGCAGCCTGGTTGTTATGCCCCATGCCCATAAAACCGCCTCCCCAGGGGCCTTGCGCGAACGCAGTGTTCGCAAACCAGCCCCCGAGTGCCAGGGCGACTACAAGTAACGCTACGATGCCGGCCACTGTGGATAGTTTAGTTTGAGTTTTCATTTTGGTTGTCCTTTGGATTTGAATTTAATCACTCCGTTTATCTGCCTAAAGGGTACTCGAAAGGTGTGAAGGAGTTGTGAAGGATGTGTGCGAATTGTGTTCGCGAGAAACGGAGCGGGAAGTACACACGCCCCTTGACATTCTAGCGGCTATAAGGTGTATAAAAGGTGAGGTGAGAATATGGTAATCCATGAACTTGCTGCACAGACGTGCGTCCCAACCCAAACCATTCGTTATTACGAATCAATCGGACTCTTGCCGCGTCCTCAGCGCGCGGCGAACAATTATCGGCAGTACACTAGCGCGGATACGGAACGCTTGAGGTTCATCGCGGGTGCGCGCAGTTTGGGAATTTCTCTTGACGACATTGCGGAAACCCTGCGCGCGCGCGACAAAGGCATTGCGCCCTGCGACCGCGTCTTGAATGCTCTCGCGCAACGGGTCGAAGAAATTGATCACCGAATTGCAGACTTGCTCACACTTCGCGATTCGCTCAAACAGTTGCACGCACACGGCAAAATTCTGCCGCGCGATGATGTCGCGGGCGAACGCTGCATTTGCTATTTGCTCAAGACATATCGCAATTCGGGACGCGTCGAGATTCAAAAAGGAGAATTTTTGGATGTGTGAGAGAATTGAAGAGGCGATGTGATAGGCGCAATGGTCTTAATGGACAACTACGCGCGCGTATATCATCAGATGCTGTTGTCCTTTGCGCGCACGGGACAGCCCACGACGACGGAATCACTCGTGAACGCGCTTGCGCTCTCGCGCGAGAAAGTCGAACAATCATTGAACCTACTGGAATCAGGTGGCTCAATCTATCGAGATCCCGAAACGCGAGCGATTCTCGCCGCGTATCCATTTTCCGCGACGCCGACGCAACATGTCGTCCGCTTTGCCGATGGACATTTCGTGTACGCCATGTGCGCGATCGACGCGCTGGGAATGCCTGTCATGCTCGATGCTGACGCGAGGGTTGAATCGCGCTGTACCCGGTGCGACAAAGAAATTCGCATCACGGTCAAACGTAATGCATTAGAAGAGGTATCGCCGCCTGGAGCGCGCGTGTGGTATATGCAAGCCGATGCATGCTGTGTAGCTGCGTTGGAACAGTGTCCCTCCATCAATTTCTTTTGCTCGACGGAACATCTCGAGGAGTGGCGCGCAGAACAAGACAGCGCGCAGGGGATGCTCAAGACAATAGAGGGCGCATTTGCGCACGGAGCAAGGATCTTTGGCAAGCTGTTGAAACAGGACGGTAAATTTCATGCCCTATGAATTTGACTTGATCATCCTCGGCGGTGGAGCCGGCGCGTTCGCAGCGGCAATCAAAGCGAATGAGTATCAGGCAAAGACGTTGATAATTAACGCGGGCCTGCCACTTGGCGGTACGTGTGTCAACGTTGGCTGCGTGCCGACCAAGCATCTCCTCGCGGTCGGACATTTGAAACACGATGCTGAACAACCGCACTTTACCGCATTGACGATTCCGCGCGTTGACTTGAACTTTGCCCGTGCGATTGAGGAAGAGTACGAAATTGTCGCAGCCCTGCGCGAACAAAAATACACAAATGTTTTGGCAAACCTGGAGCATGTCACATATCTTGAGGCGCGGGCGCGTTTTGTTTCAGCGCACACCGTCAAGGCGAACGGTCGACAGTATTCCGCCGACCGTTTTTTGCTTGCGGTGGGTTCGACCGCGGGCCCGCCCGCGATTCCAGGCATCGAGCAAGTCGGGTATCTCACCCACATCGAGGCGTTGCGAAATAAAACCCTCCCGCGTCGCATGTTGATCATCGGCGCGGGTCCTCTTTCGCTCGAATTCGCGCAGATGTTCCGGCATTTTGGCAGCGAGGTGACACTGGTCGCGCGCGGCGAGCGGCTGTATCGCCGAACGGAACCGGAAATCTCCGCCGCAGTAGAAAGCGTTTTCAGGGAGGAAGGGATTGTTGTTCACACTCAGACGCGTGTCCAACGATTCAATGCTGCGCGTGGTGAAAAACGCGCAATTGTAGAACGCGAAGGCGTGGTGGAAGAAATCGCGTTTGACGAACTGCTGATCGGCACAGGCAAGACGGCAAACACGGCGGGCTTGGGACTCGATGTCGCGGGCGCGCAAGTGAATGAACGCGGGGCAATTCGCGTGAATCAATGGTATCAGACAACGGCGCCGCATGTCTATGCTGTGGGTGATGCGATTGATTTGCCGAAACGTCTCGAGACGACGGCGGGCAAAGAAGGCAGTTTCGCGACTACGAACGCACTAACGGGCATGAACCGGCACAAGATCAATTATGATCTTGTGCCTTCGGTGGTCTTTACCAATCCTGCGATTGCCGATGTGGGCATTCTGGATGAAGAGACAGACGCGCGCGGCATCGAATGCGAATGTCGCGTGGTGGAATTCGACATGGTGCCCAAGGCGTTAGCGATCAAGGACACACGCGGCGTGATCAAAATGATTGCCGAGCGCAAGTCGGGACGCATCGTGGGCATTCATCTCTTTGCACCCCGCGGCGAAGACCTGATCAACGAAGCAATGTACATTTTGCGCGCGCATATGACGATTGACGACGTGATTGATTCGCTGACGGTGTTTCCAACGCTTTCGGAATCCATCAAACTCGCGGCGCTGTCGTTCCGCGCAGATCTTGAAAAATTGAGCTGCTGCATTTGATGTCTTGTTTCACAGATGGCTCACCATTCGACCTGTGTGTCGCCCATTCAACCATAGCGCAAGCGGAATCGCCAACGCCATCACTGCCAGCGCAATAATTTGAGCCTGGCGCAAATTCGCAAAATATAGATTGTCTACGCGAACGAACGAAATGAAAAAGCGCCCGAACGAATATAGGGCTGCATAGACTAAAAACAATACCCCATCGGTCTTGACACGAGTTCGCAAGCGCCAGATGATAGCAAATACAATCAGATCCCACACACCTTCGTACAACTGCGCGGGTTGATATGCGACTGTGCGGTCGGGCACCATCGCGTTGGGGTTCGTCCACGTCACTGACCAGGGCAGCGATGGATTCGTCGGAACGCCGTAATTGTCACCATTGATAAAGCAGCCGATGCGCGCAATGGCTTGGGCGAGTGGAATCGCGGGCGCGGCCGCGTCGAGAATGCGCCAGAGCGGCAGCTGTCGGACCGATGTATAAATCACCACCGCAATCAATCCGCCAATGAGTGCGCCGTAAATTGCCAGGCCCGCCGTTCCAAAGATCGCGGCTGGATTCGCAGCGTACATTGACCAGTTGTCAATGACGTGAAACAAGCGCGCGCCGACAATGCCTCCGATAACGACCCACAGTGCCCCGTCATAGATTGCATCGGGCAGGATGCCGCGCCGTTTCGCCTCGAGCGCCGTCAGCCATACGGCAACGCCAATGCCCAAAGCCATAAATACGCCGTACCAACCGATTTGCAAATGGCCGAGCCGGATGATAATGGGATCGAGATCGAATCGAATCATTGCGCCAACTCCCATTCAAAGACACGTTCAGGGACGCCTGCGACGTTTTTGACGAGGAGCGTGAGAGTTTTCGTGGTTTGTTTCAATTGGCCGAATTGAATCGTCCCTTGACGATGATGCCCACCTGCGCCCGGTCCTGCCCATTTCAGTGGCATATATTCTTTACCCGCGTCGTCTCGCAATACCACCGTTTTCAGCATATCGTTCGCGAGGTCGACGGAATGAGTATCCATTACGATCTCAAATTCAAGTGGCGCATTCATATTCGTCTGGACAGGAATTACCTTGACAGTGACACTGCCATCCTCAAGTGTCTGTGCTTCAAGCGCACCCTTTGCGTTCGTCTCGAGGTTTTGTGCGGAACTTGGCGCGGTTGCCAAAGCGCTTGATGTCGCGTTATTCGCGTCACACGCTCCAAGGAGTGCTGACATAACAATTAAAAATCCTATTGCGAACAGCCATTTATGCCGCATATTCATTCCACCTTTTTTCTTTAGCGTTGACCAAACAACATTCCAAACCTGATGAGTACAATGACCACAAGCACGATAATGAGAACCCAGCCAAAGGGGCTAGTCATCATTCCTGCCGCACCATGTACTATTCCACTCATCAACGCGCCGCCCATAAAGAGAGCGTCGATCCAGAGTAGGACCACTCCCAGCGCGACGAGGAGGACAAGAAACGTTGGAAGACCCATCAGGATCATCTTGGTCACCCTCGCTAATTCTGATGTCCCGAGTGTTCGTCGCCCAGCGCGGCGATATATTTTTCCGGATTCTTGTCAAATTGTGCCTTGCAGCCCTTGGAGCAAAAATAGTAGGTCTGCCCTTTGTATTCCGATTTTTCTGCGGTTTGTGGATCCACCATCATCCCGCACACGACGTCTTTTGCCATTTTGTAATCTCCTCAAATTTTCAGCGCGGTGCGAACATCCTGCCATCGCCCCTGCCAAACTTGGCGCCACGTCCAATACTGTTCGAGCGCCGCTATAATCTCCACGTCTTCCGTCAGACGATAGAATGCTGTATCAAGAATCTCACGGCGTTCAATCACCGCAAGCATTTGGAACAGTTCCAGCGTACTGACAACATTTTCTACCGGCAGTTTGGCGTAATAGACTACGTCTGCCAATTCCAACATAGTGTGCGGGCGTGTGTGGAAAAAGTCCAAGAGTTCGCACCCGGAGCCACACTGCATGATTTGCGCGATGAGAGGACGGACGCGCGGACAAAGGTCGCTCAAAAATTCATCTCGCGTCTTGTTATGCATGGTCGGCCCTCACTTCCCGCGGACCAAAAACAAACCGACTGCCGCACTCCCCACCACCAGCACCATTAATCCGATCACTTCGAGGGGGGCGCGGCTGCGCGCGAGTTGATGCTCCTCCGCCGAGGGCATAACTTCGGCGGCAGGCGTCGGTTTAGCTTCCGCCGCGGCTTTGGTGGGCGTGATCGTCAATTCCGTTGTCACCACATCACCGTCCTCGCCCATCGCTATGACTTGATACACACCTTCGGGTGCGTCGACGGGAATATTGAGCTCGAGTTGAAATTCTTCCTTGTCGTCCGCTTTGGCGTCACCTAGCTCGGCTTGATAGCTCAATCCTTCAAGCGTGATTTTGAACTCTTCGTTCGCGCCCATCTCAACGCCCTTGATGATAATTTTTCCGCCGGGGGCGATTGTGTCGGGCGTCACAGAGATAGCCGATTCTCCGTGCGCTTGCGTCACAGGTATCCATTCGATGAGTGACAGGGCGCTAAACACCACGATCGCGAAAAGAACCGTGATACATTTCTTTTGTTTGAACATGTCGGGCCTCATTTGGACTTGGGGGTTGTTACATATACGATGCGCCCCAGCACGAGCACGGTGAATCCAGACACCATTGCGCCGATTAAGAACAAGGACCATGTGACGATGTCCCCTTGCCCACGTAGAAGATTCAATCCGTTTTGATATGCCGTACCTGCGCTCCATGTGGCAAGAGCGAGGAAGGCTATAAAGAAAATCGTTGCGCGCTGTCTTTGAATCAAGTTCATCAGATTACCCTCCCGTGGTGTGCGTGACTGGCACGGACATGAGTGCCAAGACCAAAAGCGCAATGAGAATGACAATGGTCACGATGGCAGCGATGATCATCCCGCGTCGTCTGCTCGGCGCAAGCCATGGACTGCGATCAACGAATGGCACGAGCGCCAGCAGGACAAAGAATACAATCCCGCCATACAGAATTCCAGCCACACCCAAAACATTTTCAATCGGATAGAGCCACAGCAGCATCCACGGCGGCTTGGTTACTTCTTCACCCGGCACCGCTTTCAAACCGAGTGGCGCAGGGAAAAAGTACGAAAGCGCTGTGACGATGGCGAGTAGAATCAAACCGAATCCAATCATGCGGCGAATGTGTCCTGCAAAGTTGCCCATCTTTTGCTCGGGCGGATAGCCATCGCCCGCAAGCGCGGTCTCGGTTGGCTTGGGTGAGATTTTCAGTGTCTTGACCAAAAAGAGATGCATCGCGACGAGTCCGAGAAACAAGAACGGCAGGATCGTGATATGTGAGGTATAGAGCCGCGTCAAGAGCGGGATACTGCGCGAGAATTCTGAAGAGAACAAGACCCCGAACCCGCCTAACAGTTCGCCGACTTCTTTGAAATGGGACAGCGCCTCGCTCGCCTCTTGGTCCCACTTGATAATCGTCCCCGTAAAGACAAAGCCGATGATCAACGCCAGCAACCCCACGCCGACCAGCCAGTTTGCTTCGCGCGGTTTTTTGTACGAACCCGTCCAGTAAATTCGCAGCAGGTGCAGCAGCGCGGTGATGACGACCAGATTCGCCGTCCAAAAGTGGATGCTGCGAATGAAATCGCCAAACGGCACTTGCGTGATAATGTACGTCACGCTGTCGTGCGCCTCCGATGGATGCGGATGATAGAATTGTGTCATCACGATGCCCGTCGCAAATAGAATGATGAAACCAAACAGCGTGATGCCGCCGAGAATATAGGGAATCGTATTGGCATATTCGGGGACGGGATACGCAAGCGAGTGAAGCGATAGCCGTTCATCGATGGTTTGCCAGAGATTGTCCCTAAAACCTTTGCCATGCGTTAATGGCAAAGCGCTTTGTACTTGAGCCATAGTGACTTGCCCTCCACCCCAAACCCTCCTTGGGTATGGCTTGCAACGATGGTAACCGAATCTTCCCCGTCACACATGCGCCAGCGCGCTTGGTATTGGCACGCCATTTAGCGCATTCCCCCAAAGAGCCTCGCCAAGCACGATCCCGGGTTGCACTTGGGCGAGGTCTTTGGCAAGAGTAAAAAGCAGTCCACGGCGACAGTCCGTACCGATTAGGGCATCTTCATACCGGGCATTGTTCCGTCATCATTATGCTTCGGCATCGTCAGTGTGATTTCTGTAGATGGTGCGGGCGCAGTAAATGCCGAAAAACTAATGCCGTTCGGCATAGTACCTGTAGGGATTGTTTTTACAACTTGGCGCGTCGCAAGATCAATCACTGCGAGATCATCGCCATAAATATTGGTGATGTACGCGTGTTTACCGGTTGGATCAATGACCACGCCGTGCGCACCTTTGCCAGTTTCGATTGTCTTGGCAACTGTGAATGTCGTTGCGTCAATGATGGAAACTGTCGTACTGGGATTGTCCTTGGTACCTTGATTCGCCGCAAGGATATTTCCATTGTCGGGTGTCACGAACACTTGAATAGGGCCGCCGCCGACTTTGACTTTGCCAACGAGAGTACGCGACGCGACATCCACTTTGCCAATCGCATTCTCGCCATTGAGCGAGAAATACACGAACTTGCCGTCGGGTGAAAAGGCGACCTGTACGGGTTTTTGACCAACCTCGATATCCGCGACTTTTGAGTTCGTTGCCGTGTCAATCACGCTCAGGGTCGTATCCTTGGCGTTGGCAACATAGACCCATTTGCCATCGGGACTTGGGCGCAAACCGTGCGGATATTTGCCGACGGGAATCGTGGCAAGTGTCTTCATCGTCGCCACATCAATCACAGTGACGGTATTGTCGCCGCCGTTCGTCGCGTACGCGGTTTTGCCGTCGGGGGTAAGAATGATATGCGCGGGTTCTTTCCCCGTTGGGACCGTGCCATGGACTTGATACGCTGACGCGCCTATCATCACCGCGAGCGATTCGTGTCCGCTGACTGCCCAGACGCTCTTGCCGTCGGGTGCGACTTGGAGATTGTGCGGGCCTTCGATGCCGTTCAATGTCGTGAGTACTTGATTTGTGCCGGCATCAACCGCAGTAATGCTATTGCCTTCTTCGTTCGCAACCCAAACGGTACCGGACACCATGCCGTCATGGTTGGGAGTTTGCAAAGGGAGTCTGCCTCCCACGAGGAGCCACGCGCCAATGCCAACCAGCGCAAGGATTGCGACCCCCAGTACGATTCCATAACGTTTCATTATAACTACTCCTTATAAGGTTGAACTTGAATCGTGCCTTGAAAAGACACCGATTTCAATGATGTGATTTCGATTCTATTGCCTCGTTAGTCGGCACACTGCGCGGTGCATTGTTATTTTTTGGCACGAATGTTTCCGTGTGATGTGCATCGGCCGCGTCATGACCCTGCCCCATTCCGCGCATCATAAAGAACATCATCAGCGGACAGAGCAGAACGAGAGCAAATGGGAGATATGGCGTCAACGCGCCGAGCGAGATTCCGAAAATCGCGACAGCGGCAATCAGTCCAATGGGAATGAGACAGCACAAAAGCATCAGTAGCATATGGCTGGCGTTTCCACCGTTTGAAGAGTGATTGTGATTCATTTTTTTCCTTTCTTGCAATATGGTGAAGCGGTCAATTCCGCGGTCCTTGAATAATCGTGAGACCCGCAGGCGTTTTGTGCGCTCCCGCGTTATGTCTTATATGTGAATGCTTGGACGTATTTTCGCCGAATTCGGGCTTGGCAAATTTTTCGGGCGCGCCCTCGAAATCAGATTGGCAGCGCGGGCAGCAGAGATAGTACGTGACGCCTTGAAAATTGAATGCAATGTGCGCGTGATTGCGCGTGATGCGCTTACCGCAAACGGGATCGCGTAACATTTGATTTATCCTCCACAGAAATTTTCGGGAAATAGCACAGCGCGTAGCAGAGACCAAGCGCCATCAGGAGCGCGATGGCGGCGGCAAGGATCCCCAGCTGCCAGCCAAAGAACGGGACCGTGAGCAGCAAAACGAATGGCAGCGCGCACAACCAGAGAAAAAGGGTGAGCAGCATTGTTGTGTCATGCGTTTGCAGCCAAGCTTGGAATCGTCTATTCATGGTAACCTCCTCTTGAGAGCGACAAGTGATAGGGTAGCAAGGTTAACCAAAGCCACCCACGGTCTCGCCTTTACGCCTTCATCCGCTTTTTGACGAATGAAATCACCAGCGGCATCGTCACGATAAAGGACAACAGCATTACCCATGCCGCGCCCCCGAACCTCGCGACATTCGTGTACGTTCCCACAGACGTAGCTGCGAGAAAAAAGACGAGTGCAGCGGTTATCGAAATCCCCCCGTAAATCAGCGCGCTCGTCACCGCGATTTTGCGATCAAGGTCCATTTGAAGTGATTTCATTCGATCATTCCTCCACGTTTACGAGGAACAGCAGTCCACCCGGCTCGACATTGTCACTTGTGACATGATGCAGGATGTGGCAGTGGAATGCCCATTGTCCCGGATTGTCGGCGGTGAATTCAATATCGAATCGTTCACCCGGATGCACGGGAATTGTGTCTTTGGTCAACTGCGCAACTTCGGGAACAGGATTCCCGTCGGTCGCCACAATCTTGAATGACATGCCGTGCAAGTGCATGGGGTGTTCAAACTGTCCCGCGCCGATCAAGCGCACGCGCACGCGTTCCCCTTGCTTGACATTGATAGTCGGAATGTCAGGATATGCTTTGCCGTTCACGGTAAAGTAGTTCGGCTCATTCATACCGGGCATTGCCGCATAGGTTTTGCCGTCGCGGACTTGCCATTCGTTGAGCATCACCACAAAATCCTTGTCATACGTTTTGGCGCCCGGAGGATCAATGATGAACGGCGCGGACAAGCCGATAGGGATTTGACGATCGGTTTGCACATGCGAGTGATACATAAATGTGCCAGCGGGTTTCGCCACGAATTCGTACGTGTACGTCTCACCCGGCATGATGGGTTTCTGCGTTACGGCAGGTTCGGCGACGCCATCTTGATTGTTCGGCACAGGGATGCCGTGCCAATGAATACTCGTGGCTTCGGGTAGTTCGTTCTTCAAGATCACACGCACCGTGTCGCCTTCATTCACGCGAATCAGCGGTCCCGGCACCGTACCGTCGTACGTCCACGCTGTTACGGTTGTGTCGACCGTGATGGGCCACTTGACCGGCTTGGCAGTCAAGTTGAATACTTTGACGCCGTTTTCAAGTTTGTATTCCAGCGGCTGTGCGCCCTGTTTTTCTGTCGCCAAGGGCACTCCTTCGTCCGGCACGGGTGGTTCCGCCATTCCGGGCATTTCATTGCCGCTGGGCGCAACGGGCGTTGGCGTTGCCATTTGCATGCCGCCCATATCCATGCCGCCCATACTGTTCGGCGTGGGCGTCGCCTGCGCGTTGGGTTGGTTCACACTTGCCGCGTTGGACGCCGGAGGGCGTGTTTCCGCCGACACGTTCAGCCACATCGCGCCTAGCGCGATTGCGAGTGCTATCACCAAGGCATCTATGAGTCGAATATACTTGGACACTTTGCTTTCACCTCGAAAATGTTTGGACGAGCGGATGAACGTATGAGAGATTGTGCGTTCTTTGTAATTCATCCGCTCGTTGTGGGTTGGCGGGCTCGCGTATCTTGCTCATTGCACGATGCGCTGTAACTCTATTCTGCGCCACCGCTTGTCGCAGGCGCGGGTACATGTGCGGGCTGCGCTGTGCGTTTGGATGGAATTCCAGTCCCGCGCTCGCGTTTGAGGGATGGCACAAAACCGCGCAAGAGCAGAGTATTGAATGTCACTGTCAGGGAACTTATCGCCATAAGCGCCGCGGCGATTTCAGGACTAATGACGACCTGGAAGTATGGATACAACAAGCCCGCCGCAATCGGAATCCCAAGTGTGTTGTAAATGAACGCCCAGAACAGATTTTGCTTTACTTTGCGCATGGTCGCTTTTCCGATTTCGATGGCGACGACAACATCACGCAAATCATCTTTGATGAGAATGACGTGACCTGTCTCTTTGGCGACGTCCGTGCCCGAGCCAATTGCCATGCCAACGTTCGCTTGAGCAAGTGCAGGCGCGTCGTTCACGCCATCGCCGACCATTGAAACACGCTTGCCTTGCGCTTGTAATTTCTTTACCTCGTTGGCTTTGTCTTGCGGCAGCACTTCCGCGAGCACGCGGTCGATGCCCACTTGTTTTGCAATCGCTGATGCTGTACGCGCATTGTCACCTGTGATCATCACGGTTTCGATTCCAAGTTTGTGGAGTTGGCGAATTGCTTCAGCAGAGTGTTCTTTGAGCGTATCCGCGACCGCGATGAGCCCCAGATTCCAGGCACGCGGAGACCGGAGGCTGGAGGTTGCCACAAACATCACTGTCTTGCCGTCCTGCTCCAATTGCTCGGCTTGCGGCAAGAGCTCGCCGATATTCACGCCGCGCTGTTTCATCAACTTGCGATTGCCCAGGAGAATCTCGCGTTCCTCGGCATGCGCTTCCACGCCATAGCCCGGAATCGAATTGAAGGACTGTGGCTCGCTCACTGACAGACCTCGCGCTGCTGCACCGCGCACAATGGCTTCGCCCAACGGATGTTCACTGTTCTTTTCCGCAATCGCCGCAAGACGAAGAATTTCATTTTGCCTACCGACCTCCGATGATTGGTCACTGATCACGTTGGTCACCGACGGTTCGCCTTTGGTCAGTGTTCCCGTTTTGTCAAAGACAATCGTTTGCAGTTTCGACGTATTCTCGATCGCCTCTGCATTTTTGAACAGAACATTGTATTCTGCCGCTTTGCCCGTTCCCGCCATCATCGCGCTCGGCGTGGCAAGACCCACCGCGCAGGGGCAAGAGATCACGAGGACTGTAACGCTAAGGAGCAGCGCGAACCCGAACACACCCATCTCGCCCAAGGTGTACGGCGAGAGCATAAAGCGCGTGTTCGGGTCAAAGTACAGTTGGTATCCCACAAAGAACCAAAAGACAAAGACCAGAATCGCGAGGAGGTGCACACCGAGGATGAAATGCCCCGCGACCCAATCGGCGAGCTTTTGAATCGGGGCTTTCGAGGCTTGTGCGTCCTCGACGAGTTGAATGATTTGCGCCAGCGCGGTGTCTTTGCCGACGCGAGTGGCGACGAATTTGAACGAACCCGTTTTGTTCATCGTTCCGCCGATGACGTTATCGCCTGCTTTTTTCTCGACGGGCAGCGATTCCCCCGTTAACATAGATTCGTCCACCGCGCTGTAGCCGTCGCTCACGACCCCGTCCACCGCAATGCGTTCGCCGGGGCGCACGAGGATTAGATCTTGGATTTCCACCTCTTCGGCGGGAATTTCAATTTCTTGCCCTTGCGACGAACCGTCGCGACGAATCACGCGCGCGATTTTCGGCTGGAGACTCATCAATTTTCGAATTGCGTCACTCGTGCGCCCACGTGTCAGGGCTTCCAGGTATCGTCCCAGCACAATGAACCACGTCAGGAGCGCGGCAGATTCAAAGAAGGTCGCGCCTTCGCCGCCAAAGCCCGCTTGCGGAAACAAAACGTTGATCACTGCAATGCCATACGCTGCGCCGATACCGGTCGCATACAGCAAATTCATGTCCGTGACACCATGTTTTAGCCCGCGCCAGCTGTTGACGAAAAATTGGCGTCCGGGTCCAAAGACAAGAGGGGTAGTCAAGAGTGCGAGAAACCATTTCTCCGAAAGCAGTTCCGGGATAAATTGTTGGATTTCGGGCGGCAGCATTTGGCGGAACGTGCCCAGCATGACGAGTGCGGCAATGGGTGTTGCAATGAGCAAATTGCGCTGTTGGCGCTTTAATTCTTGCTGCCGCGCCTCGCGTTCGCGATCGAGCGCCGATGCGCTGCTGTCGGTCTGTTCGCTCACATCATAACCAACATCGCGGATCGCGTGTTTCATCTGTGCGACCGTGACCATCGTCGGTACATAGGCGACCTTTGCTGTGTTCGTGGCGAGACTCACGGCCGCTTTGGTCACGCCCTCCAGTTCGTTCAAGGCGCCTTCAATTTGCGCGACGCAACTCGCACAGGTCATTCCAAGCACATGCAACGTCGCTTCAGCCGTTCCGACTTGATAGCCGACATCCGCAATCGCGTCGAACATTTTGTGCGGCGACACGCGCCCAGGATCATATTCGACGTTCGCTTTACCGCTGCCCAAGTTCACCGATGCTTTTTCAATTCCACTCAAGTTGTTGAGCCCACCCTCAATGTGGGCGACACAGCTCGCGCAGGTCATTCCGACAATTGGGATGGTGATTTGTTTTGTAGCCATAGCTTCCTGCTCCCACACTACTTGCTCTGCTCCATCAATGACACGCTGCTGGTTGCCGTGTCGGGGGGGTCACGGCGCTTTCCATCATTTTCAAATGTGCGCGTTCGCGGCGAATGATGCGAAGGCTCATGCCGATCGCTACGACATTCACGGCGAGACCAAAGAGAATGAATGGGATTTTCCATTCGGCGAGAAACGTCACAACAGGAGACAGCGCGCTCACGCCCGCCAAACCAAGGAGCGGCGCTATGTCTGCGAGATGATGCGCGCAACAGGCGATCATGCCAACAGTCGAAGTCGTCGTCCCTGCGCCTGCCATCCCGGTCGCGCCTGCCAGCAGCATCGCACTCACAATCAGTCGCAGATACACATACAAGCCGATTTGAAACCCAAAGCCGAGTGCTACGAGTCCGACCCAAAGACGGTCTTGGGATAATTGCTCGAGCGCGTGGCTAGGCGATTGAGCAATTGCCAAGATGGCAAGATACAAAACGACCAGTGCCGCGCCACTCCCAAATCCTACGAGCAGTGGCGCAAGCCAGCGCTTGTGCGTATCGAATCGATGAGCTTGATTTGCCTGCATCGTCAATTCCACTTCG
This sequence comes from Anaerolineae bacterium, assembly GCA_020851635.1. Taxonomy (GTDB): domain Bacteria; phylum Chloroflexota; class Anaerolineae; order UBA4142; family SHND01; genus SHND01. The sequence continues at coordinate 181,619 of JADZCJ010000140.1, read as the reverse complement.
AGGGGTGTTGAGAATCCGGCATCCTTTACGATGTGCACAAGCGCCATCGGGTTGACACGCGTCGGATCGTAAAGTAAGGTCGCGCGTTCGCTGGCATAATTTACACATGCCCCGATGACGCCATCGCGATGTGCCAGCGCACGTTCCAAGTCCACCGCGCAGCGAGCGCAAAACATACCTTCAACGGAAAAAGCAATCTGTCGCGTATTCATATAACGCTCATACTGTAAGGCGTTTCGCTGCGCAATGTAACCGCCGTCCCTCGCAGAACATACCGCGCCATTTGGCTTGGTCCTCGATGCGCCATCTCGCGCAGGCATTACGTTCAAGACTCGTGCATCATTCCTATGGAAAGCGCAACAAACCTTCACACCATCTTCACATCCTTGAGCAACAATGTGATTGAAAATCTGGACATCAATAACAAATGATTGGCGGATCACAATTGACGCTCGCGGAATTTCCGCGTCATTCATCAATTGTCACCTGTCACTCGAAATGGAGGATTCAATAATGAAACGCACAATTCTTTTTGCCCTCACCCTTTCTCTTGTTGGTTTGCTCGCGCTCGGCGCAGTGGCTTTTGCCCAAGGACCGACGCCGACTGCAACGCCCGACCCGCATCACCCCACTCCGGGCACAGAGGCAACCATTACACCGGGCACGCAAAACAACAGCGGCGGCATGATGGGGGACATGATGAATAGTGTGCCGCAGAACGGCACGATGATGAGCGGAGATATGACCCAGATGATGCAAATGATGGGTACGATGATGGCCGGCCAGGGAATGATGGGGGGTAGTGGCATGATGGGAGGCGGCATGATGAGCGCCGACGAGATGAATCAGTTATCGAACGCGAAACCCTTGACACTCGATGGCGCGCAAGCGCGCATCCAACAATACCTTGCCACGCTGAACAACGCCGATTTGATACTCTCCGACCTCGAAGAGTACACATGGAATTTCTACGGTATGGTGAAGGAAAAAAGCACGGACAAAGCGGCGTTCCAACTCATCGTGGACAAGTACAGCGGAAATGTCGCTCCCGAGATGGGTCCGAACATAATGTGGAATTCCAAATACTCGCCAATGACGGCGATGATGGGAAATATGGGGATGACGATCACAAGCGACAAAGTGACCCTGAGCGTGGATCAAGCGAAGGAAAAAGCCCAGGCGTTTCTCAAAGCATTCTTGCCGACCACGACGCTTGCTGCCCAAGCCGACACGTTTTATGGCTATTACAACTTTGATGTGCTGCGCGACAGCAAAGCGTATGGCATGTTGAGTGTTAACGCCAACACCGGAGCGGTCTGGTATCATACATGGCACGGCGAATATCTCGGGGCGAAAGAAATCGAGTAAACGAATGAAGTGACACAAAAAAGGAGGAACACTCAGTTCGAGTGTTCCTCCTTTTCGTTTTGAGCACGATGCAATTTACATTGGGACGGTTTGGGTTGGCACATACGCGACCACTTTTGTTCCCTTCCCGCGCTGCGACTTGACATACACATTGCCGCCGAACAATTGTGCGCGTTCTTGCATCCCCATCAAGCCGAAATGCCCCGCACGCGCGTACGCATTTGGCGATTCGGGCGCGTCAAACCCCACGCCATTGTCTTGAATTGCGACGGTCACTTCGTTTGCATCAAACGCAAGCACAACCTCCACCTCGGTCGCGCGCGCGTGTTTGCCAGCATTGCGTAATGCTTCTTGTGTGATCCGGAACAAGACAAGTTCGCGTTCCGCATCGAGCCGCTTTTCCTCTCCCTTTATGGTGAAACGCGCGTTTCCTTCGCGCGCAACCGTTTCGAGCGCAGGGATCAAACCCAACTCATCCAGATACGTCGGGCGCAGATCCCGCACAAAGCCGCGCACGTGTTCTACTGCTTCTGTCGTTAGTTCTTTTAATTCTGCTAACTTGGACGCGGCAAGCGCCGGGTCTTTTGTTAACGCTCTTTGCGCCATTTCAATTCGCTGGCGTACCGCGATGAGTGCTTGGATCGTATCGTCGTGCAGTTCGCGGGCGAGGTGTTTGCGTTCGTCCTCTTGGCTGTGCGTAATGGCGACGATATACGTTTGCATTGCCGCTTGCGCGGTGTTCACCTGCTTCGCCATGCTATTGAGCGTCTCACGCAGTTCTTCGATTTCGCGCACGCCGCCGACTCGCTGTTCTGCCGCGTGATAATCACCGAACGCGATGCGCTGTGCTGCCTGCGCGAGATTTTCCAGTGGACGAATCACATTGCGCACGCCGAAATAAATCGCGCCAAGCGCGATCACTGCGACTAGGACCAAGACCACGGGAAGCAGCACCGTATATTGAAACATCGGCGCGACGACCACTAGCCAGGGCTCGTCAATCAACAAGCCCCAGTTCGTTGGCGCTATCGGCGCGTATCCAACAACCAACTCGGTTCCATTCGTATCATAATGAAATGTCGCGCCTGTTTCACCGTGCATGACCTGTGCGATTCCCGCGTGCATGCTGAAATCGGTTCCTACGAGCGCGGGGTCTGGGTGCGCAATGATTTTTCCCTGTTGATCAACGAGAAACGCAGTTCCGCGCGGGGCAAGTGTCTCGAACACCGGCAGCTTGACCGCACCGACGAAGATGCCTTCCTGAATAGGGCGCGCAAAGAGAACGAGCCATGCGCCATTCTCAAAAAACGGCTCCGAAAATTCCCCGGCACGCGGGATTTTGTCGCGCCGCGCTTCCCACAGTTCATGTGAAGGCGATGCATTTGCGACGCGTCCTTGCGCGTCCAAGAAAGCAATACCACCATCAAAAATTTGTGTGTTCCATGTTTCGGGTCGCGAGGCGTCAAGATTTGCCAGGTCGCGCGTGCGATCTGTCAAAAGTTCTGAAATGCGCGCCGCTGATACGCGCGCCAGCGCACCATCGCGCTCTGCCACCAATTCGCGCATCGCGCCCTGGTGGCTGTTGACGCCGAGATACGCGATGCCAATTAGAACGACGGCGAGCGGAAGAACCGTCCAGAGGAGAATCTGCGTGCGAAGGCTGCGGAGCATAGGGAGGAAGGAGACAAGTAGATTGGTAGACCGATAATCAAGTCATTCACCTATTTGCCGGTCTACCAGTCTTCCTATTCGCCAATCTACTCCAACGTAATCCACTTTTGCCGCACAGCAAATAGGACGGCTTCCGTCCGTGTGGCGACGTGGAACTTGGCGTAAATATTGGCGAGATGCCCTTGCACGGTACGATCGCTGATGTTGAGCGCCACGCCAATTTGTTTGTTACCGAGGCCTTGGGCGGCGAGACGAAGCACTTCAAGTTCGCGATCTGTCAGTGGTTCGATGATTTCGTCTTGCGCGGCGGCGCTACCTGCGGCGCGTCGGACCAATTTCTTGGCGACAGCGGGCGAAAGTGCCGTTTCCCCTTCTGCGACCGCATGAACGGCGTGCAGTAATTCTTCCGCGGATGATGTTTTCAACAGATAGCCGCTTGCGCCGGCTTGCAGCGCGGCGAACAGATAGGGATCATCATCGTATGCCGTCAGAATCAGGACTTGGACATCGGGGAACTCTTGTTTGACGCGACGCGTGGCATCCAATCCATTGAGGCGCGGCATTTGGATATCAAAGACCGCGACATCCGGCGGGTGACGCGCGATGAGGGCAAGCGCCTCTTCGCCGTCGTTCGCCTCGCCAATAACTCGCAGTGTATCGTCCTCCTCCAAAAAATCGCGGATGCCTTTGCGGACGACCGCGTGATCATCGGCAAGCAAAACACGTACGGGTTTGTTCTTATTCCGAATCATACCAACAGATCCTCCGGTGTTACAGCACAATCAAAAGCGCACCGAGCACCATCAATACAGTGGGCGGCAATCGAGCAAGCGCGAGCTTTTCTTGAAGCAGAAAATAGCTCCACAGCATCGTCATGACGCCGCTCAATTTGAACAGAGTAGTCACATAACCAACGAAACCTAAACTTAACGCGGTGTAACCCAACACGGGCGCACTTCCCGCTATTAAACCCGCCAAAATCCACGCGCGCCGATGTAACCCGAGTTTTTGAATTCCCGTCCACGTCCGTGTTAACACTGCCATCGTAAGTAGCAATGTGACCAGTACTTGGATCAGGAATGCCACCAAACGCGGACTAGGTGGGTTAGTGTGCTCTATCGCAGTCTTTTCCAACACGGGAGTAATTGCCCAAAGCAAACCCGCAAGTAAAACCAGTACGCTGGCGGGCTTGAAAGTTAAATTCATGAACGCGGCGAACTGAGATTTCTCATGAGCTGCGCGTTCTCTCGGTGCGCGAGTGAGCCAATACGCGCCGAGGAGAATCAGCATGACGCCGAACACACCGCGCGCCGAGGGTATTTCTCCCAGAAAGAGCGCTGCAAACAGCAATGTGAAAACAGGGCCAAAATTGAGAAGCGGCGTGACTTGGGACACATCCGCGACTTTCAATGCGTGAGTCAACGACAAATGCGCGATGACATTCAGCAAAGCGGATGCGGCAACCGCCAAAGTGAACGCCGCGTCAAACGCAGGCAACTGGGGTGTAAGCGCTACGGTGAATGCGGCGAGGAGCGGAAGACTCAAAAGGAGGACACCCCACACAGCCACAAGTGAGTCTGCGTCTTGCAGCATCCGCTTGTAAAGAATCGGATTGAAGGAGGTCAATAAAGCGGCGCCAAGCGCGAGAATTCCCCACATGTCTGCCGCTATTTATTTGGTCTCGCAACAATAAGTTTGACCATTCCCATCGGACCAAGATGTTCGACCTGCTCAATGCACAATCCCGCGCGCTGAACATTTTCAATTGTCCGACGGTTGATATTCGCGCCCCAGAGACGCACAACCAGAGGATTAAGCACGTCCATGAGGCGCCCGATAATAGGTTGGTCGATTCGAACGTGATCAAGTAACAAAATTTTCCCATTCGGCTTGACCACGCGATTTAGCTCCTGCAAACCGCGAAGGGGGTCAGGCACAGAGCAAAATACGCAGGTGGCAAGGGCAGTATCAAAGGTGTTCGAAGCAAATGTGAGTTGCTGCACATCCCCCTCGCGCAATTCGACGGGCACGTCGAGTTGCCGAGCGCGCTCGCGGGCGCGTGCCAGCATCTGGTCCGCAAGGTCAATCCCGATGACATGCGCGTTGCGCGGATGGTATGCAAAGTTTTTGCCTGTTCCCACACCCACTTCAATAATCTCGCCCCGCGCCTGCGACCAAAGTTTCTCGCGCATCGGCTTGAAACTTTGTTCTGATAATGTCTCGATCAAATCATACACCGGCGCAATCCGATTATACCGCGCTCGCGTCGCTGCCGTCTCCGCAGCCATCGTCGGTTGGCTCATTACTGTTCCTCGCGCAGCATCTGGGCAACGCGCTTCAACTTTTCGCGCGCGTCACGTGCCACCGCTTCAAGCCATGGGTTCGCAATCACACCGAGCATAGAAAGCGGATCGACAATTGAAACGATGGAGCCGCCACTCTTTTCATATACAATGACATTGCATGGGAGCAATAACCCGGCGTCGAAATCGGTGGTCAGCGCGCGATACGCCAGCGGCGGATTGCACGCGCCGAGAATTACATAGCGTCGAAATTCGGCGTCTAGTTTCTGCTTGAACGTCGCTTGTACATCAATCGTCGTCAGGACACCAAAGCCTTCTTCTTTCAATGCCGCTGTTGTTACTGCAACGGCATTCTCGTAATCCGTTTTCAATTCAATGCGCGATCCAATTTCACTCATGTTTTTACCTCTCAAATTTAGCACACGCGCCAACACGCACCGCGTTCTTTGTCGCGCAGCACAGCGAACGGTGTGTTACTATCGCCGTCCTATGCGCTCATGCATCTAGATCGCGGCGCATTTCCTCAAATTGCGCTTTGGTGAGTTCGCCTTTGGCGTAGCGTGCTTTCAGTAAATCGAGCGCCGTCACATTTGATGAGGCGGCAGGTGGCGTCATCAAGGCATAGGATTGGTTCGACGCGGGGGTGGCTTGATTGCCACGCACGAGCGTCATCGCCAACCACACCCCGCCACCAATGACAATCACCCAAAACGCGAGCATCACCAACGCGCCCAAACCCCACATGTTCATTCCGAAACCCATCATGGTATTATCCCTCCAAATCCTTTCGCATTTGATCGTACTGTTCTTTGGTGATTTCGCCCCTGGCGTAACGCGCCTTGAGAATTTCAAGCGGCGTTTGATTCGACACTGGCGGCACCAACGCCTGTGGTTGATTCGACGGGATCGCTTGCGGTGGGGTGAACGCGGCGTTGGCTTGATTGCCACGCACGAGCGTCATCACCAGCCACACCCCGCCACCGATGACCAACACCCAAAACGCAACCATCAGCACTATGCCAATGCCAAAGAAGCCAAAGCCCATCATTGTATGTTCCTCCTCTAGTCCACGACGCATTTAGTGATGCCCATGTTCTGTGGTCGTAGCGTGCGGCAGGTCTTGAGTCAAGCCTAACACGCGTTTCATCTCCTCGAATTGCGCGAGTGTAATCTCACCCAGCGCATAGCGTCGTTTGAGAATATCGAGCAGAGAATCGTCCTGCTGCGGCGCGTTCACCGCTGTGGTTGGTGTAATATGTTGCGTATGATCCATACTATGCATCATGCACATTGTTTGCTCCCGCATTTTATCGTTCCAAATCCATTTTGATTTCGTTGAACTGCTCTTTCGTGATCTCGCCGCGCACGTACCGCGCTTTCAAAAGGTCGAGCGGAGATTCACCGCCCGCGGACGGCGGTAGCGGAGCAGCACTCGATGCACGGGAATTGCGTGCGAGCGAGACAACGACCAGCGCGAGCCCGCCAAGGAGCAGCCCCCAGAACACGAGCATCAAAATCCAACCAAGTGGATTTGCGCCAAAGGTCCCGCCCCAGCCATGCATGCCAAAACCGCCCATCATTCCGGGTCCCATGCCGAACCCCATCATCCCCATGCCCCCCAATAAGAACACGAGCAGCACAATTACGAGAACGACGCCGATGATCAAACCTGTATTTCGCATTTCCAACCTCTACTTTCACTCTTTCGGAAAGACGGAGCAATGAATCTACCCCAATGCCTCGTCACCTGCCTACGCTTTGTTCTTGGCGAGCCCTGCGACCAGCGCAACCACCGCAATGACCGGCAGCGCCCAGATAAGAATCATCCAGATTGCGCCAACGCCGAAATCGAATCCGTACATCATCTCAATCCGCTCCCTTCACTTTATTCTGACCAAAGCATACATTCGAGGTGTGAAGAATTGATGAAAACGCGATTCGTTTTTTATGCGCGTTTTGACGACACGCGCCGCCCCCACCAGCCAATGGCAAGCAGCACAAGCGCCTCCAACAGCGTAAGGACCGCAATACCCAAACTCGCATCCACCCAGAACGGTTCAGGGTAAAACTGGATTAAACTATCCGTCGTGAGAAAGAGCCATGAATCACCGACGAAAAAGAGGCGATGAAATAACACAAAAAACGCGTCGAATGCTACGAGCGCGAATAAACCGATCGCACCGAAAATGGCAAGCGTCAATCCCGCGCCAATAAATAGAGCCGACCACGCTGCCAGTGCCGATGCGGCGCGCCACAATACGAGTAATCCGACAACGATGAAAATGCCCAGCGCATAATCGAGAGCCAGCGCACGTGTTGCCACATCTTGGACATCGCGCATGTGCGACAATTCGCGTTCGTTATACACATTAAGATTCTGCAAATCCGCGTGCGTCAGTTCGCCGCGCGTGTACCGCACTGTTTCGATCGCAAATTTTGTGCGCGATGCCGTGTCGAATCGTTCGGATGGTGGAAAATCGGGCTTGGCGTACTGGAACCGCACGAACCACGGTGTCATAATCAGATTCACGTTCGACAACACCAAAAAGACCGGAAGCGCAATCACCACCAGCGCGCCAAGCAACGTTGTGGCCCAAGGCGGGATTTTCATCGTCCCCCTAACTTTGTATATTTCAACAACAGCGCATTCACTGCCACAATCAGCGAACTCCCACTCATTGCTATCGCGGCGATTTCGGGACGCAGCACGAGTCCGAACGCGGGATAGAAAATACCTGCCGCAAGCGGGAATGCAATCGTGTTATAGCCCGCCGCCCACCACAAGTTCTGTCTCATCTTGGCGACCGTCGCTTTCGAGAGTTCAATTGCTTTCACCACGTCGAATGGATCGCTCTTCATCAACACCACATCGGCAGTTTCCATCGCCACATCCGTTCCCGCGCCAATCGCGATGCCTACATCTGCTTGCGCCAGCGCGGGCGCATCGTTGATGCCATCGCCGACCATCGCGACTTTTTTTCCGAATGCCTGCAGCTCTTTAACCTTGTCCGCTTTCTGTCCGGGCAGCACCTCCGCAAACACAGTCTCAATTCCCAATTCTTTAGCGATACGTTCCGCCGTCGCACGGTTGTCCCCTGTCAGCATCGCGACTTGAATGCCGAGTTCGTGCAACTTGGCCACCGTCTCTTTGGATGAATCGCGCGGCGCATCTGCAATCGCAATCAAGCCCGCAAGTTTTCCATCCACCGCCGCATACACCACTGTGCGCCCCGAGCCTTCAAATCCATAGGCGGCTTGTGCCAAGCCGTCAAACCCAATTTGGTTGTCGCTCATCAATTTGCGATTGCCGACAAGCAGCGTTTTGTCCTCCACCTTTGCTTGCAAACCATGACCGGGAATCGCGCGAAAGTCTTGCGGCGCAGTAAGCGTGACATTCTCCGCTTTCGCTTTGTTCACTATTGCTTGCGCTAATGGGTGTTCCGATGACTGTTCGACCGACGCAACCAGAGCGAGCAGTTGGCGAACGGCAGCTGGTTTGTTGAAATCGGTTGATGGGACATCGCGATTGGCTATCAGCGAGCCGCTATTTGCCAGCACGTCCGTCACTTCCGGTTGCCCGCGCGTCAACGTTCCCGTTTTATCGAAAATGATCGCACCCACTTTGGATGTTTCTTCCAGCGCCGTTGCATTTTTGAACAAAATCCCGTTCTGTGCCCCGAGTCCCGTTCCCATCATCACCGCTGTCGGTGTAGCAAGACCGAGTGCGTCGGGACACGCGATGACGACGACCGTAATTGCCATCGTCAGCGCCCACACAAACGGTGTCACGTCTGGTGGAACATAGCTGCGTCCAATAGTCAGCCAACCAAGCAGCGTCAGGGTGCCGATGATAATAGCGGCGGCAACGAGCCATTGCGCCGCGCGGTCGGCGAGTCGTTGCGCGGGAGCTTTGGAGTTTTGTGCCGCCTGCACCAATTTCACAATCTGAGCGAGCGCGGTGTCTGCTCCAACCTTGGTCGCTGTGAATTTGAAGGTGCCAGTTTTGTTGATGGTCGCGCCGGTTACAGGGCTGCCCACTTTTTTTGAAACGGGCATTGATTCACCGGTGATCATGGATTCATCGACATCGGAACTGCCTTCGATGACCACCCCATCCACCGGAAGCTTGTTGCCCGGACGAATGATCACAATATCATTCAACAATACATCCGCCGTGGGAATTTCCACCTCCTGCCCGTCGCGAAGCACCATCGCTTTCGGGGGCGTGAGATTCAAGAGCGCTTGAATCGCCTGTGATGCGCCCGCACGCGCGCGCATTTCGAGCCAATGTCCGAGAAGGACAAAAACGAGCAGCAACACCGAGGCTTCGTAAAAGACTTCACTCTCAAACAGAAAGGTTGCCCCGATGCTGAACAAATAACCCGCTAAGACCGAGAGTGTGACCAACACTGCCATATTCAGCGTTCGGTTTTTCAACGCGCGCCACGCGCCCGCGTAAAAGATCCAACCACTGTAGAGAATGGGTGGCGTTGCGAGCAGGAACGCAAAGACGTTAATATCCATTCCAAACGGGACAGGCAAATTGATTCCAAAAAAGTCGGTAAAGAGTGGCGAATAGAGAAAGACCGGCACCGCAAAGACAAGCGCGACGAGAAATCGGTTCCGCATATCGCGTACCATCGCATCCATCGACATGCCCGCGCCGTGTCCCATCTCATGTGCCATCCCTGCCATCTCGCCGCTCATTTCATGACCCTTGTGTTCATCCGCTTTCGCGGGGCTGGTCGGCATCGGCATCACATGGCCCACGTGTTCATCCTTTTTCACGGGTGCCGTTGGCGTCGGCATTACTTGTTCCGTCGGCACTGCCTGTTCGATGGTTGCAGTCGGCGCGGTCGCTATCCTGTGATCTGCGTGCATCGTATGATCCATCGTCATCACCGCGGGCGGATCGACTTGTGTCACAAGATTCCTGGGCATGGACTGCATGCACGCGAACCCGCCCTCGTCGAGCATCTTTTTCATATCGCCGATAGACACTTGCGACTCGTCATAATGCACCGTCACGCCACCGCTCATGAAATTCGCATCGGCGTGATGGACGCCTTTCATATGCATCAAGCAATGCTCGATGCACTGTGCGTCGAGGACCGATTTCCAGTTGGTGATGTCCAGCGTCGTCTCGCTCATCCTGACCTCCACCGGTTCCATTTATGCAGACACTTGTCCTGCGCGCGGCAAAAATTCTTGCAAGATACCCAAAGCGTGATCTGTCTTTTCGATGGAGCGCGCACCATCGCGTTCGATCCCGCTTAACGCTCGAATCGCATCGACGTTTTCGGGCGAGACAACCGCCTGGTTGTACACTTGATAGGTGTAGTACAACTCGTTGCCCTCGACGGTCAGCACATCTTCCCAAATCGCCACTTCCCACATATCGCCACGCGGACGCCCTAAATCGCTCATCAACTCAATCGTCGAATTGAGCGCGGCAATACCATCGCTCATTCGAATAAAGGCAATGCGCGGCGCGGCGCGGAAAGCGGCAAGCACCTCGTCTTTTGATGCATTGTGTGTCAGCTCCACGATCCAAAAATGCCCATGACTCGAATTGTGGGCGGCTTTGGCAGCGAGCGTCACTACATCCAAATCGGGCATGACTGTTTTTGCATCGGGACCCTGATGACTCGGAATTTGCTTTTCGGGAACAAGGGTGTTCATGATTCCTTCTTTGTGCGCTTCCCATGGGTCTGATGCGCGGCGAATCAGGACGCCGCGCGCTTTTTTCAACAAGCCCGCGTTTTTCAACGCGCCCAACGTTCGCACTGTCGCAGTTGTGTTGCATGATACGACGCGTGTCGCTTCGCGTCCCAATGCCGTCTCGTAATTCGCCTGCGCGACGAATGAATGCTCTGTGAGGGCGTGTTTTTCCCCGCCCTGATAGATTGCTTTCACACCCGCTGCGCGATACACCGCCAGATTCTTCGCGCCGATGCCCGCGGGCGTCGCATCTACAATTACATCAATCCGTTTCAATAATTCATCGAGCGTGCCCGCAACGGGAATTCCCGCGTCGCGCATCTCATTCGCCTTGTCCGCCACTGACGCATAGACGGGAATTTCGAGCGCGACCGCGGTCTTGACGCGATAATCGCTTACCACGTCCGCCACGCCGACAAGTTCCATATCGTCCTGCGCGCGCACCGCATCCGCAATCCGTTTCCCAATCACGCCATAACCATTTACGGCGACTCGCACTTGCGTTGCCATTCACTGTTCCTCCTGATTTCTTATATCGCCAGCACGTTCGCCAGCACCAATACATTGAGATCGAGCGGCTTTTTCGCAGAGACTACGACATCGAGAGGTGTCATTGTAATTTCAACTTTGTTCAATCCCACCGATCCGCTGTGTTCACCGCGCATCAAGTAGTCAGTCGCCGCTGCCACGAAAAGTGTTGCCAGCAGGCGGTCAAAACCCGCTGGCGCGCCGCCGCGTTGTACATGCCCCAAAGTCGTTGCGCGCTGTTAGCGGGAAGAAATCGCCTGCGATCAGCCCGTCGTACCCGCGTTGGACACCCAACACTTCAAAGCCCGCATCCAATCCCGCCCGCGCTACCGCGCGAATCGCCGCGTTCATCTCCGGCGCATCGGCACCACTCGTCAACACTGCGCTCCGTTCCGTATGCCCGACCTCAATCCATTTTTGCATCTTATCCAAGTGCCCTCAAAAACGTATGAGCTACCTAGCTGGTTCAACCCCGACAAAATGGCGCGCTAGCCGGCAGGGGCTTAGCCTGTGTTTTCACATGTCCAATCTCTTCGAGTTATGGCGGTTTTGACTTTCGTTTATTTCTTACGCAGAATAAGATATATTAGCCGCTCTTGTCAAGTACGACAACGCCGCGTCGCAATGCGTTGCGACGCGGCGCGTCATTGCGCGTGTGTAGGAAAACTTTACACCGTTGCCAAAATCAACAAGCCCATTCCCACGACGCTGATGCCGAGCGCCAATCTCACGCCTTCTTTGTGATGCAAATTCCAATGAGCCAACCGATTTAGAGTTGGGCGCGCCGACGCAGCGATCAGTAACACGACGAGCGGCAGAATGAACATCAAGTTATACAGAATGAGATACGCAAAGCCAACGAGCGCTGACGACTGGAGGGACAAAAGCGATAGCACCGCGAGATACACCGCGCCACTGCAAGGAACGGTGCACAATCCGATGAGAATTCCGCCAATGATCAATGCAGGAAGCGTCGCCTTGCGCGCGCTGTCAATGGTCCACTGTCCCACAAATTTCGGTGCAGCCAGTCGCGGACCAAGATCGGGCAGAAACACATCTTTCAACATCCACAAACCCATGCCAATCGCAAGTAAGGCGCCGATGCGCGCCGGCGCATGAAAGCGCGAGAACAACGCGCTTGTCGCCAAGAGCCCTACACCCAATGCCAGATACGTGAGAAACACCGACGCGATGTATATAGAACCCATCCCAAAGATGCGCTTACGCGCCATGTTGATGTCCGCCGCGTTACTGGCTTGCAGCGTCGCGAGCATCGCCGTCACAAAGAGGAGCAACACCGTAAACGCGCAGGGATTGATCCCGTCAATCAACCCACCGACAACCACTGTGCCGAGCGTCACTGCAGGCAGGTATTCTGTCATTCCTCCCATAGGGGCGTGCGGATGAATGAATCCGTAATACACCGCCAGCGCCATCGTCACGAGCCCAATCGCGGCGACGATTACAACGCTGCGAACACTTGGACTCGATGTAATTGCTTTTGGTTTCAGCGCCACGTCATGCCTCAACTATGAGCTTTCCGTTCATCGTCGGATTCGCTTTGCCGCCGCAGCAAATGTCACAGTAAAACGTGTATTCGCCGGGTTGGGTGGGCGTAAAGGTGGCGCTGTTGGTGGACATTGGCTGCGCGACAAGATTTACACCGAGTTCGTCGATCGCAAATTGGTGTTTGCCGCCCCCGTCGGTGTGCATCGAGTTGTCCAAACTGCGTAAATTGACCGTGACTGTCTCGCCCGCTTTGACGTGAATTTCTGTCAGGTCAAAGCCATCCATTGCCGCCTGGACATTGATTACTTTGCCGTTTTCGGTCTGCATAACTCCACTGGCTTTCGGTGAAAGCAATGGGGACAGGAAGTATCCGATACCGACGATAACGGCCAAAACCAAAAGACCAAAGGCAACAGGGCGCACCCATTGTTGTCGGCGTTGTCCCCGCTCTAACTCGTGTACGCGTTCAAGACGCTTTTTATCAGAGGCTGACATGTGAATTCTCCTCGCCTCCCGGAATGATTTCTGCACGATAGTGGTGACGTCCGTCGTTACCGGCGGCAGCTACCGCGCGTACAATCTCTGATAGGTTTGTCTTGGATGGAAGATAGTCCACAAGCGCGAGCCCGTGTGCCAGCCCAATATCCGCAGATACAACACCTTCCAGCTGGAGCAGCGAATTTCGAACACGATTCGCACAATTTTCACACCCCAGCCCCCAAACGGCGAGAATGATCATCTCCGCAGCATTTCGATCCTCGATGCTAATCTCTTTCTGAATCGGCTCGACGTGACAGGTTGCATCCATGCGTTCTCCTTTCTGAATCCAATTGCAGTCAGCATAACAAAGAGCAACGCCGGGCGCTACCGCCATCCCGCGCATCAGGACCCGCGCCATTTGGCTTACCACGAGGGGTGCTCTCCGACACACCAAATCCGCCGCGGGCGTGAGCTATTTTTGTTCAATCGCGCGTTTCATGACAATTGTCTTAATCGGCAAGAACATTTGCACGAGCATGATGCATCGAAAATAAGGCGGCAATTCTTGTACAGTAGCGCGTCTAAATCCGAATCGCGCATAGTAGGTTTCAAGCGGCGCGCGGCACGTCAAAAATAGTGTATCGAGTTCACGCGCCATGAGAGCGCGCACCAGGTTACTGCCATTCCCTTGTCCTTGACAGGAAGGAATCACTGCAATTGAGGCCAGTTCGCGGCTTCCATCGCGGTGTGCTTTGACCTGCCCGACACCGACAATATTTCCCTCAATTTCGACAACAAGAAAGCGCCGCCACTCTAGGTCAAAGGGGTTAATGCGCGCCTGCCATACGATCCGGCGAATCGTCCATTGTTCGTTAACGCGTGCGGGACGAATTGAATAGGACATTACAGGAAAAAATTTGGTCGCAGTGGATTATTCATCCGCTTGCGACCAAATTTGTATTACTTGAAATCAAGATTGAACGTTTGTGTGATGTTTAGCGGCGGTTTCTTGATCTGCACCGTAATCTTCCACAATCCCCCCATACTGAAAGCGGTTTTCAGAGAGTAGCGCCCTCCGCCTTGCCCCGTTGCTTTACCATTCATCGTCATCCCTGTCATTTCAGAATGATTCGCAAACACAAATACTTCGACGCCGTCGAGTAGTTCGCCTTTCGAGTCACTGACCGTCACTATCATTTCGACGTTGCCTGACGTTGGTGGATTTGGATTTGTTGTCAAAACGATAGTTGCGGGTGCGGCCGTCGGAGGTGACCCACCATTGCCGCATGAGTTCACGACGAGCACCATTGAAAGCAATGCTCCAAGAACAAACAAAGAACGCATTTTGGCTCCTACATAAGGTCCTAACCACGACCAACATGGCCCGAACCGCTCCCAACGTGTCCGCGTGTTTGACCCCGCGCTGCGCCAATCTTTTTCACGCGCAGCTCTCGCGGCACAGTTTGTTCGCCTTTGGGCATGCTCAACGTGAGGACGCCGTTGTTGTATGTCACATTCGTATGCTGCGACATAACAGGAAAGGGTAGGCGAAGCTCGCGATGATATTCGCCAATATGCCATTCTTGTCGGAGTGGTTTCTTGTCACTGCCTAATATTCCGCGCATCGTCGAATGGAGGATAATGCTCTTGGCGGTAAAGGTAACGAGAATGTTTTCAGGTTCTGCACCGGGCATCGCGGCGTGGAGAACGAGATCATCATTTGCATCGGTGAGATTGATGGGAATTTTGAGAAACGAACCCGGCATGATGTTTTCCTCCTGCGACTTGGGATTCCATACCGCGCGAATTGTTTTTGCACGGCATGAAAAATTGAAGGGGAATCGTTATTGAGTAACCGTGATCGGCACTTGCATGCCCGCCTCGTAATGCCCCGGCGTGTGACAGGCTAATTCGATCTCGGCTGATGACATCGGTTTGCTGAATGTTACATCAACGGATTTGGTCGCGCCGGGCGGCAGGTCATCCGCTTTGATCACGGCGAGCGCATCTTCATGCGCCTCTTCATTGGACGGACTCATGCCTGAGTGGGACATTACCGGGGGTGTAATCGAAAAATCGTGGTTCACTGTGCCCTTGTTGCTGACGACAAAGCGGTAGGGCACGCCGACTTGGAACGTGGTTTGCGGAGTGTCGATCTTGAACTCGGTCATTGCGATTGGAACTACAGTCGGTGCCGCTGCCCCGGAACCGGACGTTGTGCCTGAATTCGAAGAGGCGCCGGGTCCACACGCCGCCAACAATGCGCCAACCACAACTACGATCAATAAAAGTATCTTGTACATCCAACTGCCTCCATAAGTGATTTGATTGTATACAAACATGGTTTGCAGTAAATATACTACACGATGTAAGAATTTACTACAAATTAATCTGTCGCGAATCAAATTGTTAGCGTCTAGGGTCGCAGCAAATAGCTCTGCAGCGCGCCGCGCAACATCTCTTTGGAAGGCGCGCTTCTAAATCCTTCGGGCGTAGGATAAACGCGGCACTGCATCGCGTACACGCCCGACATCTGGTCCGGAAACAAGTCCACCCCGTTCACGCGCAGAGTCGGTGAACCGACAAATTGTTTCGAGACCGCGTCGTCCTCATCCACCACCCGAATCATTTCGATGGAGGCGTCAATGCCTTCTTCGACAAAAACCTGCTCCAATGTCATCGCTGCCGTCCGATACGACGGGCAACCATCGAAATAAAGAAGCTGAACTCTCATTACACTTCCTGTACGGCGCGCCGCAAATCTTCTACCCTGAAATTGTAAGTCGGGCGTTCACGTACCACACCCCAGTCGTAGGCAATACCCTGCGCACGTGAAAAATCGACGTCGCCTTTTGCGTCAAGCAACGATTCTTGAACATGCACTGCTTTTACCAATCCAATGAACATCGTATGCGAATCCAATTCGATTTCGTGTTCGACGACGCATTCAATGTTGACAGGAAAATCCGCGAGGAGCGGTGTTTGCACAAACCGACCGGACGCGAGCTTGAGTTTCGCGATCGCAATTTTGTCTTCGCTTTTACCCGTAACCACCCCTATGTAATCGGTGAGTATATCTTGCGCGGGCGCGGGAATATTCACTACAAATTCGCCTGTCTGTTTGATCAAGCCATATGAATAACGCAGCTGGCGGACAGAAATCGCAAGGCGCGGCGGCTCGGCCGAACACGATACGATTCGATTACAGGTCATGACGTTTGGCGTTGCGATTCCCGCCGTGATAATGACAACCGGGACAGGGTAAAGTGTGGTGTTTGGCTCTATAACTCGCTTCATCATTTCCTACGGGACGTAAGGATTGGGTTTCAAAAAAGGCGCGTCGCATGCGCAACGCGCCTTTTTTCTTTTCTGTCCTTTACATATGCATCGAAGGGCCCTCTTTCAAATACTTTTCGGGGTCCTTTTCAAATGCACGACGACATCCGGGTCCGCAGAAATAATATTTCGTCCCGTTATATTCCATCGTGATCGCATCGGATCCTTCTTCAACCGTCATACCGCAAACGGGGTCAATGTGTCCCCCTGCGCTCTGATCCTGCGTCGAGTGATCGAGATGTTCGTGCTCCATACTGTTTGCCTCCTGAAATATGTTTTTATGGCGTGACGTTGAGAATCATCGTCAAACCGCCCGCCCCATCCTCTTCGACGTTATTATTTGTCGTATGGTGCGGAATATGGCAATGCAGCAGCCATCTGCCGGACTCGCGTGCCTCCCAGATCACATCATACCGTTCGCCCGGACCCACATTCACGGTATCTTTTTCAATGCGGGCGCTTTCGGGTACGATGTTGCCATCCGTTTCAACGATCGTAAAGGGTCCGCCATGAATGTGCATCGGATGAATAAAGTTGTTGTTCGTACCAATGAATCGAATCCGTATTTTTTGCCCGACCTTCATGTTGATCGTATCCGTGGGCGGATAGGCTTTGCCGTTGATGGTGAAATAGTTGGGCAACCCACCTTCCATCAACATCGCGGGAAAGGTATAGCCCTCGCGTTCGAGCCATTCCTGCAATTGTATGGTGTACTCGAGATCGTACGCCGGAATGTTTTGCGGCGACGCGGGATCAATAATCAGCGCGCCGTACAAGCCCAAGGCCTGTTGCCGGTCAGGGTGATCGTGCGTGTGATAAAAGTACGAGCCTGCCTGCTGGGTGGTAAATTCGTATGTGAATGATCCCCCCGTTGGAATCGGGGCTTGAGTAATCTCGGCAGGACCGTCCATGGCATTGGGCAAAATCAAACCATGCCAGTGAACCGTTGTGGATTCGGGCAACTGGTTTGTCACGTTGATGCGGATGCGATCGCCCTGGGTGACGCGCAAGCGCGGACCCGGAATTTGTTGGTTGAACGCATAGCCCATCACCTGTTTGTAGGGCAATATATTCCATTTGATTACGGAAGTGGTGAGGTCAAACACTTTGAATCCGTTCTCGATACGCGGCTGCAGTTCACTATCCCCCTGGGCATTCGCAGGTGCGGTGTAACTGACGTGCCGTGGGTCTACCGCAGACATGTCGCGCATGGATTCGCCGGGCGTATCCCGCAGCATAATCATCCCCGGCGGCATAATAGCGCCGCCAACATCGCGCGCGCTCAAATTCAAATTCACGACGGTCGCGGAAAAAATCAGTCCCGCGGCGAGCAGTACCACGGAGAGGAACGCCCATGCGAATTTTTGTGCCTGCGTCGCACGCGTGGCAGCACTCAAATCCATCGTGCCATGATCCATCCCTGCCATTTCACTGTCGCCCGCTGTCTGCAATTTGCTCTGATCCATCGCAGCCATTTTTTCCGCGTCGGACGTTTTCATCTTGTCCGGGTTGGGTCCACCCATCTTGCTGTGATCCATTTCGGGCATATTTTCGGCGTCCGATTTTCCCTTTTCTTTTGCGTCGCCCTCGGTCATTCGGCTGTGATCGTGTCCTTGCATGGCATCAGATTCCTTTCCATTCCGCCGATGATTTCATTGCGGCAGCGGGCTGGGGTTTCAACCACGGCAGCCATTGTCGCCATTCTGCCTGCAGCGAATGTCCCCCCTTGCCCAGAGCGCGCACGGTACCCATGCCATGCTTTAATCCTTCATTGACCATCCAGACGTTCACCGGATAGCACGTCAGCAACCCCGCGCCAACGGCAACCGACATTGCACCCCAAAAGAGCAGTTCGGTCGGTTCCATTGCACGCATATCGCGCCCCATCATCAAGAGCACCATCACGGGAAACATTCCGGCCATCATGAAATTCATCGAGACCCATTCGGGGTAGAGAGAATGGCGAACGGCTTTGCTGTAGGACCCGCCCATCACGTCTTTCATAAAGAGCGATTGAAAGATGAGCAGGCCAAAGGCAAACCCCGCAACATATTCGACAATGAGATCAATCCACATCGGCAAACCGAGGGACGCAGTGATCACGGCGGCGACGATAATGCCCGTCGCATCACCGGCGACGCAGTGAATAGCAGAGCCTAGGCCTTGCTTCCAGAGGGGCTTGACGAATTCTTCGTGCGTCCCGGGCGCGGGTTCTTTGCAGGACATGACGTACAAAGATAGGCCGATCGGTCCGAGGTAGAGCGTTACCAACACCCATCCCCATTTCATGATCGTCATTTCAGGATTGTTGGTAAACGCGTCATATGCCACGTAAATGACGGAAAACGCGGTGAGGGTGAACCATACAAGGAGAATCGCGTCAATCCATGCGAGTTGTCCGAAAACGGGCAGATAGATTTCTGTCATAGCCAAAGACCCTTGAATTATTGTGCGACGCGGCAGTAGCAGTAAATGAATTTTTGTTCGGTGCCAGCGGGTGTGTGATGTGTTTCACACGCGCTCTCGACTAACCGAAAGTTCTCGCCAAACTCAGCGTGTAAACTTTCGGAACTGTAGCGCATCACATCCAGACCGCTGCAACGAGAAGGACCGTCCGGCCCGAAGGTCGCGACGATGACGTGTCCACCAGGTTTCATGGCAGACCGCACCGTTTGAACGTATTGCGCACGCGCCGACGTGTCGGTAAGAAAATGAAATACCGCGCGATCGTGTCATACTGCGTATTCGCGCTCTGGCAGCTCGGCGTGCGTCACATGTTGCTCCAACCAAGTCACCTTTGAAGCAAGGTCTTTCACGCGCTCGCGGGCGCCTTTCAATGCGGCATGGGAAATATCCAGTACGGTGAGGTTTGCATAACCCGCCGCAAGCAAATGGTCAACGAGAGTAGATGCGCCGCCGCCAACATCGATGATGGGTGAATCAGGCGCAACACCGGTTCGGCGAACAAAGTCAAGCGAAAGGTGTGGATGTGTTTGATACCAACTGACTTGGGTGGGCGCTTTGGTTTGGTAAATCGTTTCCCAATGTGTTTTCGATTGCATTACTCTCGCCTTTGAGGCAAAGGATTTCTATGTGGAATTTCAAATCTGCGGCTTGAAATTCCGCAGCCGCAAGCTGTTTGTGATCACAAAGATGCTCGAAAACGCCATCGCTGCCGCTGCAATGATCGGACTCAGCAGGATGCCAAAAAATGGATACAGCAGACCCGCTGCGATCGGAATTCCCGCGACGTTGTACGCGAACGCCCAGAAATAATTTACATAAATCGTCCGCATCGTCGCGCGCGAAAGTTGAATCGCCGTCACCACGCCGCGCAAATCGCCGCGCATCAGGGTGATGTCTGCCGCTTCCATCGCGACATCCGTTCCGGTCCCCAGCGCGATGCCCACATTTGCCGCCGCGAG
The DNA here is from genome assembly GCA_020851635.1 of Anaerolineae bacterium. GTDB lineage: Bacteria > Chloroflexota > Anaerolineae > UBA4142 > SHND01 > SHND01. The sequence continues at coordinate 161,278 of JADZCJ010000140.1, read as the reverse complement.
CGCGGGCGCGTCGTTAATGCCATCGCCGACCATTGCCACCACGCGTTTGTCATTCCCTTTCATTTCCGCTTGGAGGGCGCGCACTTTTTGCTCTTTTTGTTCGGGCAGCACCTGGGCAATCACATTTGTAATACCCACTTGTTTTGCGATTGCAGCGGCCGTGCGTTCGTTATCGCCGGTGAGCATGTACACGTCAATGCCCATTTTTTGCAGTGCTTGGACGGCCGCGCGTGCTTCGACTTTTAGCGTGTCCGCGACGGCGATGAGACCTGCCGCTTGCCCGTCCACGGCGACAAACATCGGCGTCTTGCCCTCACCAGCCAACTTTTGCGCCAGTTTGTCGAGCGCGACGGTATTCACTTTTTGGTCCACCATCAACTTGTCGTTGCCAATGACGACCTCGCGCGAATCTACGCGCGCGTGAATCCCATGACCGGCGAGCGCGCCAAAATCCACCACCGGCGCCAGCGACAGTCCTTTTGCATTTGCATAATCCACAATCGCCTGCCCGACCGGGTGCTCGCTGAATTTTTCCGCCGACGCAACCAGTTTTATTAACTCGCCCTGCGACATCTGTCCATCGCTCGACGCAACACCAATGCCCGCGGTTGCGAGCTGCGGCACGCGCATTGTCGGTGCGATGACAACATCCGTGACCATTGGCTTACCCTGCGTCAGTGTGCCCGTTTTGTCGAGCACAATGGTGTTGAGTTTGTGCGCAGTCTCAAGCGCTTCGCCGCTGCGAATGAGCACGCCGAGTTCTGCACCCTTGCCGGTGCTGACCATGATGGCAGTCGGTGTCGCAAGACCCAACGCGCACGGGCAGGCGATAATCAACACCGCAATGGCATTGGTCAACGCAAAGGTAAAGGCCGGCGAAGGACCGAAAATCAACCAGGTCACAAAGGTAAGGAGCGCGATAACCAGCACAATCGGCACAAAAACCGCAGAAATTTGGTCGGCGAGTTTTTGAATGGGCGCCTTGGAGGTTTGAGCCTCCTCGACAAGTTTTACGATTTGCGCGAGAGCGGTCTCTTTGCCAATCTTGCGCGCTTCAAAGGTGAACGCGCCGGTCTTGTTCACCGTGCCGGCCATCACCTTATCGCCAATGTGTTTTTCAACCGGAATACTTTCGCCGGTCAGCATGGACTCGTCCACACTGGAGGCGCCGTCGAGAAGCACTCCATCTACCGGCACGCGCTCCCCAGGGCGCACAAGCATTACATCGCCCACGCGCACCGCATTCACGGGAATTTCGCTTTCAACGCCTTTGCGAATCACGCGCGCGGTTTTAGGCGTGAGATTCATCAAATTCTTGATGGCCGCGCTCGTCTCGCCCTTGGCGCGCGCTTCGAGATATTTTCCGACTTTGATCAGTGTGATGATTACGGCGGCCGTTTCAAAGTACACATGATCACCAAAGTCAATGCCAAGTGCTACGCCGATCAAGACCAGCACACTGTAAAAATAGGCGGCATTCGTGCCGATTGAAATCAGCACGTCCATATTTGCAGTGCGGTGTCGAATGGCTTTCCACGCGCCAACATGGTAGGCGCGTCCCACATAAAATTGGACCGGCGTCGCCAGCAGCATCAAGAGCCAGCCAAAATAGGGCGAGGTAAAAAATGCATTCAGCGTGGAATTAGTCATCCATACGCTGTGCAAAAGGTCATGCGCCATTGCCAGCAGGAACAATGGCACGGTGAACGCAACCCCGACGATGAGATTGGTCCGTTCTCGTTCCAGTTCGCGTCTACGCGCTTGTGCTTCGCGGTCAACGGGTTCCGCAATCGGCACGCCATTTACATCATCTGCAACATGCGCGCCCGCTTCTTCAATCGCGGCCCGCAGATCGCCAATGGTCGCTGCACCCGGAATAATCTGAACAGCTGCCTGGTTATTCGTAACCGTCGCGTTCAACACACCGGGCACGGCTTTCAAAGCAGTTATGATTTTCCCTGCATCTGCCACGTCTGCCAACGGCAGGTCCACTGTGTCGGTAAGGACGTCGTAACCAACATCCTGAACATGCCACAACATATCCGGGACGGTGGCTTTTTCTGGATCGTACTGAACGGTAGCGCGTTCGGTGGCAAGGTTCACGACCGCCTTTTCCACCCCTGCGGTGTCCTTTAATCCATGTTCTACGTGCGCGACACAGCTCGCGCAGGTCATGCCTTTAATGGGTAAAACGATTTGTTGAGTAGCCATTTTAATTTGCCGACGAGCAACCCATGACGGACCAAAGTAATCACGTCCGTCGCCGGTCATTCGTCACCCGTTAAAGTTTGTTTGCGGTCTGGAAAACTTCCAAGAGTTCATTAACCACCCGTTCGCGCTCTTGTGGCTTGTCAGAGCGTATTGCAGTCGTTACGCATTCGTTCATGTGCTTTTTGAGGAGGAGCGCGTTCAGCTTGTCAATCGCTTTCTGAATCGCCTGCGTCTGTTTGATAATATCTACACAGTACGTATCCTGTTCCAGCATGCGCACAATCGCGCCCATGTGTCCCTCTATGGAACGTGCGCGATTCAAGAGCTGAGTTTTATCCGGGGTTGCCATAATTTACTCCACAACTTTAGTTGTCCAAGAAGCGCCCTTCATACCCCCTCCCAGGGGGGTAGGGGGTAGCCCTTATATCTTACAACAATTAAGAGGATTGTCAACTATATTTCGTTAGAGTGCGCTGGGAGATAACCAACCCGGTCACGCTCTCAGTTTGGATACCCATTGCGCACGCTGGTATGCCAGGGCAAAAAGGACAAGCGCAACCGTCATCACCACGAGCGCAGTTCCTTGCGCCATGCGAACTCCCATCAGCCACGCTACACTGTCGCCGCGCAACGGTTCCAACAATACGCGCGCGCCTGCCAACAACGCGATGGTAATGAGGAAATGCGCGCCTTCAAATGGACGCGGCGCGCGGGTCCACACAAACCAGAAAATGGCGAGATAGATGACGAGTTCATACACTTGAACGGGATGCCGCATCTCACCCCACAAGAAAATCGCCCACGGCAAATTCGGTGCGGGCACACCGAACGCGTCACCCGTCAGCAAGTTTCCAAAACTTGTTACCACCAGAGCGATAGCCAGCGCAGGCGCGAGCGCGTCGGCGAACAATGGTAGTGAAACTTTTTTGCGCTGCAGATACGCGATGCCAGCAGCGGCCCCAAGTATTGCGCCAGTCACCAAATCGAGTGTGCCAAAATTAAGCGTGATGATTTGCAGCGGGTCAGCAAGATATGCCTCCAGATAGCGCGCCGCATATCCGAGCCGCGCGGCAACGGCACCAATTCCAAGCGTCCACAGCAACGCACCCGAAAAAACACCGTCGGGCAGTTTTAGACGTTTCGCGGCGCGGTCCCCAACTTCTTGTAAAACAAAAAATGCCGCAAGCCATGTCAGGGGCGCGACGGGAATCGTGAACGGACCAAGGCGCAGTACGGGCAGCATCTATTCCTTTTCCTCCAACAACGCTTTAATTTTCCCCTCGACAAATTCGCGCGACATTGAACCGCCGATTATCATGTCGCGAATCACGCCGCGCCGGTCAATAAAGAAGGAGGTTGGCAGCGCACTGACCAGATACTGACGATTGATTGCCCCGTCGCTGTCGAGCAGCAGCGGAAACGAAAGATTGTACTTGGTGCCGAACGTCTTCACCATCTCTGCACTTTCCATTTGATCTACCGCCAACACCACAAAGCCCACATCCTTGTTCGCACGATACGCCGCATCAATTGCAGGCATTTCAGCGCGGCACGACGGACACCATGCCGCCCAAAAGTTTACCAGCACTACTTTACCTTTCAAATCAGCGAGGGTAAACGTCTCAGCCGTCGTCGAAGAGAGCGCGAAATTCGGCGCAGCGAACCCTGTATGCGGCTGTGCGAGCGTTGGCGTTGCTATGATTTCGGGCAAACGATTGAACCATGTCCACGCGGCGCCGAACGCAATGACCAGCGCAAAAATAATAAAGAGGCGTGCGCCTTGAAAGAAAGGCAATGCAGCCGGACTCGTTTTGAGGGTTGGCGCTTTCATTTGCGTGAGACAACCATCGTTCCAACGCTTGCCCACTGATAGAACCATTTTGCATCCGCCAGAGTCATGTTGACGCAGCCATGACTCATTGGTCGCCCAAAATTGTTGTGCCAATAGGTACCGTGAAACGCATAGCCCTGATAAAAGTACATCACATCCGTCACATTTGGCAGATAATAATAATCGCCCGCTGCCTGACTGCCCCCCGACATCGTCTGTGAGGGAATCTTGCGATAAATTTTGTAGGTGCCGAGTACGGTCGGCGTACGCGTGACTCCGGTTGACACGACAACACTTTTGATCGGCGTCGAACCTTCGTATGCAGTGACCGTTTGTGCCGTCACGTCAATATCAATCCACTTGTCCAATGTCGGGGGATCCGGAACGACCCCGCCGAGGGGCGCAGGCGCGCCATTCGGATCGTTGTACGAAAATTTTTCGGGCCGCGCTGTCGGGTTGATCAAGCGAGCTGTCTTTTCAGAAGGGGTGGCGCCCGGTACGCGCAGCCGTTGACCGGTATAAACATTCGTTGACGCAAGATTGTTGGCGCGCACGAATGAATCCACGGTCGAATTGTGTTTCACTGCAATTGCAAAGAGCGTATCGCCTGCGCGCACGATATATTCACTATTCCCCGCCGTCGTCGTTTGCGTGTCCCCGTCAGAGCGCGCGAGTCCGGGAATAACAAGCCGCTGCCCTATATATACAAAGTTCGCATTGGGCAAATCGTTCGTCTCCATGAGCGCGTTGACCGAAACACCATAGCGCGCTGCAATCGCAAAAAGCGTATCCCCCATCTTGACCGTTACGTAATAATCGGGTGTTTCTGCGTAGGCCCGATTTGAAAGTACACCGAGGAGCATCGCGATTGCTGCCAGACAAAAAATAATACGTCGCATAACTATTCCTCCGCAAGGATTATTTGCAACTGGTCGTCCATGTATGATTCGCTCATGGCTCCGACGCGTGTTGCGCGAATCACCCCACGACGATCAATGAAAATACTTGTAGGCAAGCCGAGAACGTTATATGCAATACCCGCATCCCCGTCCTTGTCCAACAAAACGGGAAACGTCAAGTTCAATTCGTCGAGAAACGTTCGAACCGCATCCATGCCCGAATCATCCTTTACATCCACCGCGAGTATAACAAATCCGTGAGTATCTTTGTGAGCGCGATACTTTGTCTCCATGATCGGCATTTCGATGCGACACGGCGCGCACCATGTCGCCCAAAAATTCACCAGCACGGGCTGGCCGCGAAATTCACTCAAGCGCACGGGGTTACCCTTCACGTCCAGAAGTTGGATTTCGGGCGCCTGGCTGCCAACGCTCCAACCAATCGCGTTGGGGTCTATTGGCTCGATGAGGGATGAGGATTTGCCGGCATCAAACGCCGGGCGTTCAACCCGAGCTTGCTCAAACAAACTGGGCGGCTGCGGCACCATGAGCGCCCAAATCGCAATCGCGCCTAACGCGATTAACCCAACACTGCTGAGCAGGAGAATCCAAAGCGTGACGTTCCGTTTCATGGCTGTTGATTCTTTTCCAGAATCGGATACCCCGTTTGTTCCCATCCAATCATGCCGCGATCCAAATTCCATACGTTAGTAAAGCCCAACTTGACGAGCGTATTCGCCGCTTCTTGGCTCATGCGCCCGCTGCGGCAATACAACACAATCTGCGCAGATTTGTCTTTGGGCAGCTGGTCGAGGTTTTTTTCGATTTCATCGAACGGAATGAACGCGTCCGTTTTCTCTATTTCGCCTTCATACGGAATGTGGACATTGATCAGCGGAAATGTTTTGTTAGCCAGGAAGGCATTCAGCTCTTGCGGCGAGATGTTCGTATACACACCGTTGGATGTCTCTACGCGAACCCCCAGCGGGCCCGAGCGGGGCGCGTTACTGTTCGGAGCGTTGTCACATGCCGTACTGAGTAACGCAACGAAAAAAAATGCGATTGCAATGGTAAGCCGTAAAATCATAGCCGTCTCCTGAGAATTTTTGACGCTACGGCGCTCCTTCGGGTCCCTTATCGCGATAGGAATTGATAAAGTTCAGAATCGCTTGCGGATTTACGCCATGGCAGCGCTGCCAGCGCGCCCACGCCGCCAAAACCACTCTGTCTTTGAGACCCGTCCAGGGCAGGACGATTACTTTGCCCTCGCTGCCCACAAGGTTTTCCAATTCCGTTCGTTCGGCGTCGGTGAGCTGGTTGTAATACACGATGACGCGTCCATGTTCAAGACTGTGCACGGCGCGCGACAGTTCGTCATTTTGAGCGGGCTGCCGCCAAACTCCGTCCCTGAGAGGCGAGTTGAGGTGTGCACCTGAAAGCGGGGGATAGTCGACATAGGTTGGCAGTTGCGCACCTTCTTGCAAATCACCACGTCCATAATTCATCATGGCTTGCGCGGGTGTACATTCCCCCGCTGCAAGGGCAATCGTTTCGATAGGTGTTTCGCGCGGTCCATACACTTGCCACAACACCACTCCTGTAATCAAAATCATCAGTGTTGCAATTGCCGTAAAAATGTAGAGGTAACGTTGGCGCCGTTTCGCCGCGCGTTCCTGTTCGCGTTGGGCGCGTTTTTCTAGTTTCTTGGACTTGTCTGTCATGTTGATTATGGAAATGCCTTTTGGGCTGCTAGTTTGAGTGGGACCGCGGTTTTTGTCCTTGGGCTCTTGCGCGGGACGAAAATTTTCGTTGTATCGCAGAGCGGTCTCGAATGCGCCGCAGGCTTCCTGATTCCGCCCCAATGCCAAACCTCAACGTCGTGACGATCGCGGATCAAGCGCATCGCGCAAACCGTCGCCCAGCAGATTGAATGCCAGCACGACAAGAAAAATCATCAAACCTGGGAACAACATCACATGTGGTTGACTCGCAAAGAACGGACGCGCGTCGTTCAACATGCGCCCCCATTCGGGCGTCGGCGCGGGCGCGCCCAAGCCGAGGAACGACAACGCCGCGAGAGCGAGCAATAACGTTCCCATCTCTAAACTTGCCAGCACCACAATGGGTGAAAGCACGTTCGGCAATATGTGATGCCAGCCGATGCGCCGCGCGGGCACGCCGATGCTTCGCGCGGCGAGCACGAAATCTTTTTCCTTGACGCTCAAGACCATCCCGCGCACCAAGCGCGCATAATTCACCCAGCCTACGGCAACAATTCCGATCAATACATTTTGCAAGCTGGGGCCCAACATGCCCACGATTGCCAACGCGAGAATCAAACTCGGAAACGCAAGGAAAATATCCACAGCTCGCATCAGCAAATTATCCACCATGCCACCCGCCAGACCCGAAACGATGCCAACCAGAACACCCATCGCTAAAATCAGTCCCATCGCCGCCAGCCCCACGCCGAGCGTCAGGCGCGCGCCGTACACTACACGCGCAAAGATTGAGCGCCCAATATTATCGGTGCCGAAAGGAAATTCCATACTTGGCGGTTTGAATTTGTTAGCCGGGTCAATCGCCAACGGATCCGCACCCGCGATCAACGGTGCAAACAACGCGACGAGCAATATCACGACGAGGATCGCGAGCCCGAACAGTGCGGACCTGTCCCGCGTTAATCGCCCCCACGCGGTCGCCATTGCCGAACGTGGCGCGGCTTGAATCACAGGACGCACCGTGGGGACCTGGAGAATGCGAGTGGACTCCGCTCGAGCGCGTCTCACCGCGACGCGCCTCCGACGCGCATACGTGGGTCGAGCCAATGGTACGAAAGGTCCACTCCGAGATTCGCCAGTACGAACGCCAGCGACAACACCAATACGAACGCCTGGACGACGGGAAAATCGCGCGCGAGAATGGATTCGACGGCGAGCTGTCCCAAGCCGGGCCACGCGAAAATGGATTCGACCACCACCGTGCCTGCCAGCAAATGCGCCAGCGTCAGCCCAAATACCGTCACGATCGGGATCAAGGCGTTCCGTAGGGCGTGGTTCAGAATGACGCCTCGTTCGCGTAATCCCTTGGCGCGCGCCGTCGTCACGTACTCTTCGCTCATCACTTCGAGCAAACTTGCGCGAACGAGGCGCATATACAGCGGTGCAAGCGCGAGGGCGAGTGTCAGCGCGGGCAGGATCAAATGCCGAGGCGTAGTCATCCCCATCGCGGGCAACAGTTTCCACTGCACGGCGAACAGGTAAATCAAAAGCAGGCCGAGCCAAAAGCTGGGAATGCTCGCGCCCACGAGCGCGGTGAGGCGTCCGAAATGATCGAACCACGAATACGGCTTGACGCCTGCAAGGATGCCAAGCGGCACGGCAATGATCAGCGCAAAGGCGAGCCCCGCGAGTGCCAATTGAACCGTCGGGATCAGCCGTGCGCCGATTAGTTCGCCGACGGGGCGTCCGGTGCGGAGCGACTTGCCAAAGTTGAACTGCACCGCGTTGCCCAGCCAGCGCGCGAATTGCACAGGCAGCGAATCATTCAAGCCCAACTCGATGCGCGTTTTTGCAATCGCGTCCCGCGTGAGCAGCGCGCCCTGATCGCGCAAAATGATTTGCGCGGGATCACCGGGCGCCAGCTTGAGCAGCGCGAATGTCAAAAGCGAAATTGCCAACAAGATCGGAACGAGCTGCAAAAGCCGCAGTGCGATATAGCGAGCGATTAGGTTGCTCCTTGTCTGCAATTGGCATTGCCCTCCCGCATGGGGAGGGCAATGCCATCCGTTGTACGGCTCTACTTTTCTACCGTGATCGTAGTCCAATCCTGATTGATCACCGACGGATGAACGGTGAGTCCTTGCACGTAATTCTTTGCCGCCATCAGGTTTGGCAGGTACGCAATCGGAGCGACAGCGGTGAAATCGTCAATCCAGATTTTTGACGCTGCCACAGCCGCGTCCGTCACTTTTTGCGCGTCCACTTCAGTCAACATCGCCTGTACTTGTTCTTCATACTCGGGTCCAATCCAGAACCGTTTATACAACACAGCTTCACCCTCGGTGTTGCAGCCGCAGAACAATGCGTAGGCAAGAAACGACGGATCGGAAATGTTGTATGTTCCCGACTCGATGACCATGTGCAGTTTGCCTGGATCAATGAAATCGTAATACGCGCCTATGTCGTTGAATTCGACGAGTTCGACGCCGATGCCCACTTTTTCAAGTTGTGCTTTGATCACCTCGGGCAACGGTTTGATGAGGTTTGCAGGGGGGAAGCCCGAGACGAGCGTGAGCTGGAGCGCTGTCCCGTTCTTTTCGCGGATTCCCTGCGCGTTTTTAGTCCAGCCCGCTGCGTCGAGCAACTCTTCCGCTTTTTGCGGATCGTATGTGAATCCTTGAATGCCTTCGTCTACGGCTGCGAGGACGACGGGCATGGTCATGCTTTTCGCGGGCAGCGCGTAACCGCCGTACACTTGCGTGGCAATCGTCTCGCGGTCAATCGCATAGTTGATCGCTTTGCGCAGATTTGCATCGGTCAGTGTGTCGAACGGTGGCTCTTGCTCTTTGGTCGCAAAGTAGAGCGCATAGTACGCGGTCGGCGCGGATTGCGACAGCGTCACGTCGGGCAGCGCGGCAACTTCGGTTGCCTGATCGCGCGGCACCACCGCGATTAAATCCACGTCGCCCGATTGCAGCGCGAGGACGCGCGTCGAGTTGTCCGGGATGAACTTGAAGGTGATCTTGCCTACCTTGGACTTCTCACCCCAGTATTCGGCAAATTGTTCGACGGTGAGAGACTCGTTCTGTTTATAGTCGGTCAGTTTGAACGGGCCTGTGCCAATCGGAGTTTTACCGGGGTCGCCTTTCGGACTGTACATGGCATACGAAGGATGCGCCAGCGACTCGATTACGCGTCCGAAGGGCGCGCTCGTTTTGATTTGAATCGTGTACTTGTCCAGAACGGTAATGTCCTCGGGCTGGGTAGGGATGAGCGGTTGAAAGCGCGTCTGCTTGTCGAGCGACCATTTCGCGGCTTCGGCGTCAAATTCATCCCCGTTGTGGAACATGACACCTTCCCTGAGTTTGAACTCCCATGTATTGTCGCCCTTGTATTCCCAAGATTCGGCGAGCCAGGGGATGACTTGATATTCGGGTGTGAGTTTGACGAGTGGCTCGGTGATGTTGGTGTTGAAGGGATAGACGCCGAGGTTGGCGCGGTCGCCTTCGAGCCGATATTGATCCTGGGCGGCGCCGACGATCAATTCTTGCGCGGCAGCGGGCGGGGCTTGCGTTGGCGGTGCAACGGTGGTGGGCGGCGGTGCGATGGTCGGCTGCGCGGGCGGTTGAGTTGGGGCTGCCGACGCGGATGTCGGCGGTGCGATGGTCGGCTGCGCGGCGGGTGCGGCGCACGCAATCAACATTACTGCCAGCGCGATGCTCAAAAACGCAAACGCGAACCCGCGCGCAAGTTTGTGATTCATCTTTCCTCCTCCTTGTTCAGTGAATGACGTGCTGGACGCGAGCGGTGTGCCAAACCGTATGAACGGCGATATCACCTCCTCAATCCGATGGATTCGTCACCGCGTACTCGATCTCTTCGCGCAAACGCAGCGGCGAGGCGGGCACAAGGATTGTCTCGCCCACGATCTCCGAGGGCGAAAGTCGCACAGGTCGAGACATTCTTTTAGGTGCTATTTCTTCAACAAGAGCATCGTAATAACTGCGCGGTGGTCGGACTGGCCATCCCACGGTGCCACATAAGTATTACCCGCAGATACGTCAAGAGAGTGAAAAATATAGTCAATCCGCAGCAATGGGAAAGGCGCCCAGACTTCGTCAAACAACGTGGGCGTCGCCGGAAAGGTCAGACCGAATCCCCACCCCGACTCTCGCTGTGCATCCATTAGCTCTTGTCTTATGATAGCGTAGGCTAAAGTGGCATCTGTTGTATTGAAATCCCCTGCGACAATCGAAGTCATCTGGCGTTCGCGCAAAAATTTGATGGTGGCACGTGCTTGATTTTCCCGCAGCCGATATGTCTCTTCCACCCGCGAGGGCAAGTTATCGAACGAATGCGAAGGGAGCGTCGAAACGAGATGGATGTTGACCAATTGCACTCGTTGATCCTCCCACTCCAATTCCATAATTTGTCCAGGGAAGGGTTTATTATCAATGGGCATCCAGCCGGGATCAGAAATCGGGTAGCGGCTCAATGTGACGAAACTGTCATCCACATCTAAAGCATCTATTGCGCGATAGGGATACTGGGCTTCGAGTTCGCTAGACAAGCTTTCCAAATGAAGCGCATTCAGTTCCTGGAGAAATACAATGTCGGGTAACTCGGTTTCGATGAGGCGCACAATGGGCGCGACACTTTGTGTTCCATTATTGACATTGAAAGTCATTACCTTGAGTTCGTTTGCGCGAGCTGCGCTCGCAGGGATCGGCTTGGGAACCAACTGCTCTCCATATAGCACAATGAAAATCGCAACAGGGACGAGCCAAGCAACGATCAACGTTCGTCGGGGAAGCCACAGGACAGTCAACGTCGTGATCAAAATCGGTACAAAAAGCCAAAGCGCGAAGGTATTCAGCATCGCCAATAACCAAAATGAATCGGCAAAAAGAACCCGAGATATAAACCAACCCAATATAAAAATGGCATAAAACCAAACGCCAGTGGTAGCGGTCCGCTGAACGACCTTCATGGGATCCACCCTGGTTTTTCCGACCATGCTGGCATCCGCTTTAGCTACCCCACGCGTCCAGCGCATCCTGGGCAGGACGAAAATTCTTGTTGTAACGCAGCGCTGCCTCGAACGCGGCGCGCGCTTCCGTATCGCGCCCCAACCCTACTAGCGCCAAGCCGCGAGAGTAATGCGATTCTTCCAGATTGTCCGAACCGCGCAGAGTTGCATCTGCCAGCGCGAGGATTTCGTCGTAGCGTTTTGTCTCGTAATACGCGCGGTACACGCCGAACTGGTACCACATCATCCGCCACGGTATTTTCAATAGGCGGGCTTGATCGAACGCGGCCGCCGCCTGTTCGAATTGCTCCAACCCATTCAAACTCGTGCCGAGATTGAAATAGGCAAACGCGTCTCCTGAGTTCGCTTGAATGTCGTCCCGGGCACGGTGTGCCGCGTTTTCATACATTACGCGGTCGTCCCAATCCGCACCCACAATTTCGCGCACGGTCGCTTCTCGATCAGCCGGATAGACGACAAAGTAGAGCCGATTGAACGCGCGCCAATCGTTATCCGTTTGTTGAAAAGAGATTTTTTGGTCGGGTCCGTTGTAAGAATCCATAAACGTGAACTGTGCGTCATCGTACCCAACGAGCAATTTGTAGTGTCCCATCCATCCTTGTTGCTTCCGCGGCGGATCAAATGCAGTTTCGATCATGACAGGAATTTCATTGGCCAGGAACGCCTTCATCTGATCGAGCGTGCCGTTTTCGCGTATGAGAGTGCGCATTCCGATACGTTCTGCATACGCAGCAAGCTCGTTGGGGCTGACATTTTTGTCCTCAGGGTCAGGTTTTGTGATTGGCGCAATCAAACGCTGTCCATCATCGCGTCCATAGTAACTCAAGTACATGCCCAACGTCGCGGGCCCGCAGTTATTCCACCACTGCGCTTCCCATTTCACGCTTTGCAAATAGACCGAAGGTGGAAGCGAAAATTGAGGCGACGTAGTTGGTGCGTGTCCTGATTCAAGAGCCAATTGCGCAGCCTCTTGTTGTTGCGTTTCGTTCGCGCGCTCATTGTTTCGAACGTCTTTGCCCCGCACAACCGACGATGGTAAAGAAACAGAGGTTGGATCGTCTGTGAATACCGCAGCGGTCAACGGCGGCGGAACAAATTCCGGCTGTGTGGAGCGCGGGAGCATTTCCTGCACTCGCGCTCGCAAGGCGAAATATTTTTGTTGGAAAAACACCCCGCCATCCGTTTGCAGAAACGCGAATCCAACGCCGATACCACCAAGCATCACAAGTAGTACGAGCAGGGCAAGAAATACGCGTTGTGTGCGTGCGCGTTCCTGCCGGACGCGCGGCGATTGAACATAAATTGTCGATTGACGCGAGCCAATTCGTGGCACTTAGTCACCTTTCACATAGGCGTCGAAAAACGTGATCGTTCGCTCCATCGCGAGGTTAAAACTGTTTGAAAGATTGTGATTGTCTCCCGGGTACGTGTACAACTCGGCAGCCTTGCCCTCCCTATCGATTTCGTCGAAAAGCACCTGGGAAAAGTTCAGTGGGACTTCCGGATCGGCGGTGCCATGATGCAATTGAATTGGCCCTGACAAATCGGCGAGATACGAAGTGGGCGCAAGGGAAGCCCAAAATTCGGGATTCTCTGCGGGGGTGCCATACTGCCGCGTTAAATCACTTGGGCCACTTGCCGCGCCATGAGGCGAAGTCGCACCACCGCCACGTCCCCCACCCCACATCCCCAATTGTTCAGACGGTGGAGCCACAGTGCCTGCCCAACTGACGCCTGCTTTGATGCCGGGGCTAATTACCATCGCGCGCAAGACAATCTCTCCCCCCAGCGAATGCCCCCACATGCCAATACGATTGGGATCCGCCTCTGGATATTTTTTCAATGACCCCATCGCATTCAACACATCAATCGTGTACCCCGGCGCAAAATGTCCGCTCGGCGTGCCTTCGGAACTGCCATGTCCGCGATAATCGGACTTGAAGGTAATATAGCCCACCCGCGCGATAGCATCTTGGTAGGCGATATAACGTTCCGTAGTGCGATATTGCTCGGGTGAAATATAACCGTGATTGAACAGAATCACCGGCCACCCCGTCGCGGGCTTGGCGCCTTTCGGCACGGTCAGCAAGCCGTAAATTTTCAATCCATCCGAAAAGTGTGATGCGATGTAGCGTTGATAGTTACTGCCGGGGGCAAGTGTTTGTTCAATCACAATTTCGCTGCCGGGATATTCGCGTGCACGCAGCGATTCGATCGCGAGTGGGCTAGCGGGAGTAGGGCTCGGCGCGAAAAGAGTTGGGGGGGGCATGGATGGAACCTGCGTGGCGGTTTCTGATGGGAGACGCGGTGAGGTGGCGGGCACAAGAGGTTCTGTGACACGCGTTGTTTCAGGCAGGGGCGTTGACTGTATTACAGCCCGAACGTTTGTCGGTTCAAGCGTTGCCAATGCGACGGCTGGCGTATTTGCTGCCGAACCGCTGCATCCCGTTGCGAACAAAAGAATAAAAATGAACAGTAAGGCGATGGGTTTGGAATTGAACATAATTTGAATTTCTTGAAACGGAGCGTAGAAACATTTCAGTACAACATCTGTCCTTACGCAGCGAGCTGCGCGATGATAATTAATCGAAAATTGTCCACGCGATAGGGCCAACAAGTGATCAGCGTGAGAATAGATTCGCGCGATGGTTTGAGTGGACTCAAATCGTTTGGAACGACGATGCGGCGAGCTTGTACGACGTATCGGAACTTGCGGCTGCCTGCATACACGACAATTTCCGCTCCCACCTCCAGTCTATCGAGGTCGCGAAAGACTTCGCCATACACGTCGTTGTGCCCCGACATGACCATGTTGCCGCGCTCGCCCGGATTCGGAGTTCCGATGCGATGGCCTACGCCTTTCTTTAACGCTTCCCAATCGTCGCCGGCGACAACAGGCGAATCGATTGCAATTGCAGGAATCGTGATCCGTGACGGCGAGTCGGGGCTGGGTGTCGGCGCAAGTGGAGACGCCGCCACCGGCGCGCGTACACCCAGAACCCCGAGGGCAGGAGGAAAAGTCGATTCAGGCGCAAAAGAGGACCCGGGCAATTCCCGCACATACAAATCCGGCGGTGGGAACGAAGAGCCGGGGAGTTCATGTATTAAAGGTCGCGCACTTGTGACAATTGTCAGTCCTTCCTCTTGCGCTTGAATTGCCTCCGTACGCGTTATTACGCTGAATTGATTGAGCGTCCGGAGATTCCACAAGATCAGCCCAAGCACAAGGACGAACGCGCTAAGCGCAATGATTTCAACAAGCAGCAGGAATGCGCTGCGCTGCCATTGTATTCGCGAAACCCGTACTGCATCTGTCTGTGTGCGCGCACGTTCCACACGGCGGCGCATTTCGAGAATTGTCTCTAATTCCGCGAGGGAGATTTGACTGACCTTGCGCGAATCCACGGATCGAATCCTCATTTTGACGAACGCGACGACTTGCGATAACTCCCGCGTCGCACTTTGCGCCACGCCGTGTCATAAAACTCGCGGGCTTGCACCTGCGTACTTAGACACGCTTCCCGAAACTCGGCCGTTTTGAACCATTTGAGTGCTTTTGGCACATCGTTGGTGTCGAGCTGCACGAGTGCGGCGTTGGGATTATCCAACTCACGATAGATGGGGCCATCCATGAGCCCATACGTTGCCCGCGCCTTTGCTTGATTAACATGTTCACGATACCACGCGCCGAAATCTGGCACCACGACGCGGATAAAGATGTGATGCAAATAGTGTGACGTGTTCTGCATACGTTCTCCTTTCGCCCTCTTACGCGGAGAGGGCTTCGGACTTGCGGCGGAGTCGCCCTCATTCAAATGTTATCATTCTTGAATTCTTGTATGCGCGCTCCCATTTTAGGGCGCGTGTGGGGTCGGATTTTCGATCTCGTCTTCTGTCGTACGCAGATATTGAAACTCGCGGTGCTCGCGTGACCACAAACTCTTGAAATACGTCAACACCGCCCGAATTTCAGCGTCGCTCAATTTTTCGCCAAAAGACTGCATTCGAACCGGTTGATCCGGGCGCAGTGAATCGCGAAGGCCTTCCCGTATCGCTTCATAGATTACGCGATCGGGATGATGCCACGAGTGGCCCGTGTCGTCGTGCGGTGGTGGTGGATAGTTCAAATTCTCGTCCGGCACTTTCCAATTCACCGCGCCTTCTGCGTTGCCGCCATGACACATTGCGCAGTGTAGCTGATAGATTTGTTTCCCGCGCAGGACTGCGGACGAATCTAATGTTGGAAGCGGCGGGACGGCGGTGCCATATTGATTGACGAGCGGAGGCTCAGACACACAGCCGGAGAGTAGGAAAATGACAATTGACAACGTCGCAATGACGAGGGATTTCATCACTCACTCGGTTTGGCAAACGTATACGCGTTTTGTTCTACAAAATTCCGTGTACGCGATTTATTCTCCTGTGGATCGGGAAACATCGTGACTGAGACGGCTAACATATAAAGGATTCCACCCAGCCACACCCATGCGACCATAGGGTTCACAAACACGCGAAAACTCACGTATTCGAAATTATCTTCCCATCCTTGAATGATGGCATATACGTCACGGCGATACAAAGGCGCGTCGCCATAGATTGCCGGGTCGGTCATGTTTTGCTGTTGGCGCGGGTAGTATGTCGCGGATGGGGTTAACGTCGTGACGCGGTTGCCGTCCTGATAGACACCTAACGTGGCTTGTGTCGTGATCCCTTCACCATTGGGAATGTTGGGAGTAAACTTTTCAAATACAATGGTGTAGTCGGTCGTGCTCCAACTATCCCCAATCTGAAGGGCGCGCACTTGGTCCGTCGCGTAACTACGGGAACCGATGATGCCAATCGCCATGATTGCAACGGCGAGATGCACCAGGTAACCGCCATAGCGCCGATGATTGCGATTCAATAACTGTCCAAACGCCACAAACAAATTTTCGCGTGTATTCTTTTGCCGCGCGCGCGATGCCCAATAGATATCGGCGAGCGTCGTGAATATCACAAATCCCACGAGCGCCATGCCGAACAAGGGAAGGAGTTCGCGGTTTCCCAAAACGAATGTCAGTCCGACAAAAAGTACGGTGAACAGAAGGGGCGCCATGACTTTGCGGCCTAACCGGCTTAATGTCGCGCCCCCCCACCCTATGAGAGGAATAACCCCCATCAACAAAAAGATGCCAACAAGGATGATACCAATAACAAGATTAAAGTACGGTGGACCGACGGTCAGTGTTTGTCCCGTGATGAGCTCGCTGATCAGAGGCCAAATCACCCCAATCATAATCGCCATCGCCGCGCCAAGAAACAGAACATTGTTGAGCAGAAATAACATTTCGCGCGAAAGAAAAGCAGGTGACTCGGATTCTGTGCGCAGCAGCGGCAGGCGATAAAAGAGGAGTGCCATCGAAGCGAGCGCGACCAGCGCTATGAATCCGAGGAACCATGCTCCCACCTCCGAAGTCGCAAACGCGTGAACTGACTGAATAATGCCGCTGCGCGTGAGGAACGTGCCAAACACCGTCAATGTGAACGCAAGAATGATGAGCCCGAGATTCCAGACCTTTAATGTGCCTTTGCGTTCTTGCACCATCACCGAATGTAAAAATGCAGTACCGACGAGCCACGGCATCAACGCGGAGTTTTCCACAGGGTCCCAACCCCAATAGCCGCCCCAGCCCAACACGTCATAGGCCCATCGTCCACCCACGAGCAAACCGATTCCCAAAAACATCCACGCGATCAGTGTCCAACGCCGCGTCGCGCGAATCCAAGAGTCGCTGATACGCCCACTGATCAGCGCCGCCATCGCGAAAACATAAGGGATCGTGAAACCGATGTAACCCAAATACAAGAGCGGCGGATGCGCCGACATCAACGGATGTGTCAACAACGGATTCAAGCCCGCGCCATCGAGAGGAATCACCTCCATTAACTTGAAAGGACTGGAAATAAAATTCAACATGAACGCGAAAAACACCTGCAACGCCATCAGCACCCCAATAACATAGGGCATCAGGCCGCGGTCAAGGTTCCAATTTCTCAAAACGGCGGTAATGCCATACAGCGACAAGATCCACGACCAAAACAAAAGTGACCCCGCCTGGCCTGACCATATCGCTGTTAAAGTGAGCAAGAGCGACAAATCGCGCGAGGAAGAGTTTGCCACAAGCGAGAGGGAAAAATCGCGCGTGACATAGGCATAAATAATTACAAAAAACGCAATCGTCGTGAGCGCGGCGTATACAATCACGCCATTGCGCGCACTATCAACCAATTCAGGAATATTTCGTCGTCCGCCGATGAATCCAGCAACCGCCGCATAAATCGCCACGACGAGCGCGACGGTAAGGGAAATGGAACCGAGTGTGTTCATGAGCTCTCCTCACTCACTCAATAGTCTTTCAATTCGTTCGCGCAGCGCGTCTTCGGAAATCGGTCCAATCCAATTCGCATTCGCGCGTCCGTTCGCGTCAATTCCGCCCAACATTTTTCCCTCACGCGTGATAAAGTACGTTTCGGGCACACCCGTAAGGCGATAAGATTGCGAGATGCGAGTACCGAGATCCGGTCCATTCGGGTACGTCATGCGGTATTCATGAATGAACTGCTTCGCCGCGTCTCCCGTGTCCACATAATCCACTCCCAACAGGATAATTCCGCGCTCGCGGTAGTCGCGCCACATCCGTTCCAGCAGTGGCGCCTCAGTACGACAAGGTACACACCACGATGCCCAAAAATTGATGATGACAGGTTTGCCGCGCAGTTCCGACAGTCTAATGTCTTGCCCGTCGAACGTGGTAAGAGAAAAATCGGGCGCGATACCAGACGCGAGTGGCGGCGCGCTTTTCGATTGCACTGCCCAAGCGAGCAGCGCAAGCACAATCCCAATCGCCGCAAACATTCCGACGAACATCCAAAACGAGGCGCGGCGCGGTTTTTTCTCCGTCAACGTCAACCCGTCACTCATTGGCCCCACGTCGCGCCTCCATCATCGCTGCGAAAGACTTGACCTTTGTCATTCACAACCGCGAGACGCTGTGGATTCGAGGGACTGATGGCGAGCGCAAGCGCAACGTCCGTGTCCACATTCAACCGCGTCCAAGTCGCGCCGCTATCCGCGCTCTTGAAAACGCCTAGCTCGGTTGCGACAAATAATTCGTTCTGGTTATTCAACGCAAGCGCGATTGCCGATTGAAACGTGTTCGAGGGAATGCCCGTCCACGTCACACCACCATCACCGCTCTCGAACAACCCTTGCTGTCCGCTGCCGAGAAAAATCGTTTGTGGCGCGTCGGCGCGAATCGCGATACTGGTTGTGCTTGGTGGAACGGCGCGGTTCAAACTCGTCCACATCGCGCCGCCATCGTCGCTTTTGAACAAGCCGAATCCCGCAACGAACGCGTAAAATTCGCGCGCGTTGGTGGGATTCACGGCGAACGCATGAATGTCCGTGCCTGGCAGATTCGTCGTGAGCGGGCGCCATGTTTTCCCACCATCATTGCTCTGACTCAAGACGTCATGCCCTGCGATGGTGATTACATTCGGATCATCGCGAGGAATGGCAATAGACATAGCATCTTGTTGAAGCGACGCAAGTGGAATCCAACTTTTACCCCCGTCGCTGCTCTGCATCATCCCGCCATGATGCCCAAAATAGAGCACATCGGGATTGTTCGGGTGGAACGCGAGTGAGTGATAATCGCGGGTGTTCAAGGTGGCGAGCGGCCTAGAATCGGTCGCAGACGACGCGAACCACCACGCAAAGGCAGCAACTGCGCCAGGTGCTACGACCGCAAGAATAATCCAAAGCCTTCGTCTGAACACCGTTTGCGACGTCACGCGTTTTTTACTTTGCGCCATTGATCTTATTTGATCGAGTCCATCACTGGAAGTGAACCTTCAACACTCAATTCGTTGAGTCGCCGTTCAAGAATCTCACTCTGCGCCGCGCGTTCCTGTTTGTTGTAACTTGCCCAGTCGTCAAGCAGACACAACGATTGTTGCTCCGCGTGCAGAAATAACAGAGGCAATTTGGTCAACGGCAAAAAGAACGCAATGACGAGCAGCGCGAACACCAAGTCGTTGTGCCACGACAGCTCGAACGACGGCATATGCAAACCCGCGCCCGAATAGATGACAGCAAGTATCACCGCGCTCGGCGCCAGACAAATAACACAGCGTAAGAGCCACGCCCGAATTTTTTCTTGATCCATGAGACTAGCCCCGCAATCAATTGTCGGTACCCGTATCCCTCATCTCCTTGGGACTCGGATCGACGTAGGAACGTAACCGCCACCATTCAATTAGTGATTTCTTACTCTTGATAAGAGTTCCAAGTAAAAAAAATCAGGTGTGTGAAGGTACGAGTGACTTGATGTCCAAAACCGCAACATGATGGCAATCGGCGTGTAATGCTTCGCCCAGCGCCATCGGCGCCATAGGGTGTAACACAGCAAGCAAGAGTAATATCCCAGCTACAACACTGATACCGGCGCGCACCCATGAAAAGCGCCACACAAACCTTCGCTGCGGATTCGCCAGATGCTCGACCCGTTCGCCAAACGTTGTATAAGCACCCACACCCAATGTGTCCCACACCGGCGACCGAAAGACCTTGATGAGCGCGCTGGCGAGTGCGGCGCGCGTAGCGCCCGCGTCTACGGCCGTTTGATCTGCCGCAATTTCTTGTAATAGGAGGTAGTTTTCTAAAAGATCATTGAGGACGGGGAAAAAGATTATGGCATCTCGCAACGCACGGGCAATGAGAATCTTTAATGGATCGTGTTGCATCAGATGATACTTTTCGTGCGCGAGAACGCCGCGCAACTCTATCTCATCCAACGATTCCGTCAGCCCCGTCGTCACCAAAACACGCGGCGCACGCCAACCGTAACACAATGCAAAGGGCTGAGGCAACGCAACGAAATCCACCCGCGATGAAAGACCGAGCTCATGTAAGATAGAGGCAAGTTTCGGTGTCGGCTGCCCTTTTTTCAAAAGAAGTTTTTGCACATGACGTTCCGTCAAGCGGGCATGCCACCACAGCCTCACCAGAAAAGCGATTTCCGTAAGGGTGAGAACAATCAACCCCAAAAACATCAGTCGATAGGCAAAGTCAATGGACATGGTTTGCCATGCCAACAAACAAAACTCGATCACATGCGGCACGAGCGTCTCGGCGAACATGGCTACGACAATGAGGAGCAGCAGGAGCAGACTGACGCCGAACGCGATGAGACCAGCGAGGAGCCGGTTCGCGACTCTCTCCGCCGGGAGTGGCAGATTTGATGAGACTGAATTCAAATGAGCTGCCATCGCTTATTTTTGTTCACTACGCTCTTTTGCTAGTTTCTGCAACGTTTCCAGGGCGTCGGGGTCTTGTTCACCGAGTACATCGACAAATTGTGCCATTGCCAATTCACCGAAATCACTGACCAGGCCCGTGACGATTTGATGAGATACCTGTTCAAGAAATTCGACGCGATTCAGGCGCGCGGAATAAACAAACGCGCGTGACACCTTTTTGCGTTCCAGGAATTCTTTCTCAACCAACCGATTCATCACCGTCATGACGGTTTTATAATTCGTCCCTTTGCCCATCTTGTCGCACACTTCTTGGACGCTGACAGTCTCTTTTTTCCAAACAATTTCCATGATACGGGCTTCCAGCGTCCCAAGGAAACGCGCCATCCCCTTATGATTCAACTTGAATTGGGGAATGCTAAATTTATGTGGCATAATCCGCTCCGGTGTCTAATTCTTACGCATTATAGGAATTCCGTCTTAACTTGTCAAACAATACGACTTTGTTTCGGGAACTATAATCTCTCGACCGCCGTCCTCATAATATACGACCTGCACCGTAGGAGGCACAGCAACTTACAACTTCAAATGTCTATTGGAACAGAAAATCAAACAACTTTTCCGGGAGGCACGTGGAGATGGCACAATTCAAGTTGAGAATACAACGCCGTATAGGTCTGCTCATATCGATAGCCGTGTTGCTACTTGCAGTCTTGTCACTGATTGGGGGAGTTGCCTATGCACAAGATGTCGGCACTGAAATAACCCCATCGTTCGGTGACGGCAAGTTAAAGGTCTTGGGCGCAGGGTTCAAGCCAAATGAAAACGTTACTATTAATGTGACGATTGACAGTGGTGCGCACACCTTTACCGCTACAGCCAATGCGGAGGGCGCATTTGAACTCGATACGGGTTTGGAGGTAGCACCCCTCTCGAGTGTGGAACTCGACGCGCGCGGCGATCAAGGGTCAGGTAGTGCATCCATCACCGGCGTTCCTGTTTTACCCTTGCCGCAAACGGGTGCAGCTATACCCTCAATTGGCATCCCTCTGATTCTGGGTTTGCTATTGCTAATTGCCGGTATCGTTCTTGCAGTCCATCGGCCCATATTCTAAATGCATGTCCGTAAATTAGAAATGAAAAACACGTCGGAGAAATTTCTCCGACGTGTTTTTCATTTCGCCCAACCAGTTCTTACGTCTTATAAGATTTCTTCGTCATAACCAGCATAGGGCGCCGTTGTACAGCGTACAACACGCGCCACAGGGGTGCGCATATCAGTTTCCCAAGGAGGTTGCTATGCCCCAGCACCAAGGTCATGCGATGAGCAGTGAAATGGAGCAGTGCGTTGAAAACTGCTTGGAATGTCATCGCATTTGCGAACGAACCGCCGTGCACTGTACGCAAATGGGCGGGAAGCACGTCGAGCCAACACACTTGCGGTTGCTGCGCGACTGCGCGCAAATCTGCATTACAAGTGCGGATTTTATGTTGCGCGAATCCGACGTGCATCCACAAATATGTGGCGTTTGCGCGGAGGTATGCGCGCGATGCGCCGAGAGTTGTGAACAGTTTGGCGACGACGCACAAATGAAGGAATGCGCTGAAATTTGCCGCCGCTGCGCCGAATCCTGTCAACAAATGGCAAGTATGGCAAAGCGGATGTGACGTGTGTTGATGGGCGGACCTGACAACAACACAGATCCTATCAGCTCTGCCCATTGGCTGTACCCTAGAGGACAACCAAATTATGATTCGACAATACGCCTCAAAACGGAACAAGCGATCGCTGCAACCGGCAATTCTACTTGCCATTGGGTTTTTGTTTGTGTCCCTGTTAGGGGTTTCAACCGTATCTGCAAACGGACCCGCACAAGACCCCGAAACTGCCAAGTTTGAAACCGACTTTATGCAAATGATGATTGATCATCATCACATGGCAATCGAAATGGCAACCGTATGCTTGCAAAAAGCAACGCATGATGAACTGCGCACAATGTGCCAGAGTATAATTGACAGCCAAACCAAAGAGATTCAAGACATGCAGTCGTGGCTGTCCGGTTGGTATCAAATCGACAAGCCGCCGATGATGATGCAAGATGGTGAACAGATGATGAGCCATTTGAACGCGGTTAGCGGCGACGAGTTCGACAAGATGTTCATGGAAATGATGAGCGAACATCACAGCACCGCGATTCAGGAAGCAACTCCCTGTTTGCAACGAGCGGAGCATCAAGAACTCAAGAATCTCTGCCAAAATATTGTTTCGTCTCAGCGGCAGGAGATTGATCAGATGCAAACGTGGCTTGCGCAGTGGTATAGCGTCAGCGCGACCGCTGTCCAAGCAACTCCGGCGGCGAATGGAACAGCAACTCAAGGAGAAAACGGACCCTCGACGTTGCCTCAAACAGGCAGCGATTTCGATCCAAGCTACCCCGCAATCATAGGGGGTCTCCTTCTGGTTGGTGTCGGGTTGTTTTTAGTACGCTCAAGACACGAGACCCATTGAGGACAGGGACCGTACTATCGAAAACCGCGTCTACGTTAGTAAATGCAAGAAATTCCCCCGCAGCTCTGCGAGAAATTTGCAGCGTTGGGCGGGAATTTTTGATATTTTTGGAGTAGTCTTATCTTGCCCTGTAAACGAATATGAACACTTTGAGTCGCCGTCAAATTGCGGACGATCAACCAGACACGTCCATCATCGGGAACGTTCGCTATCTGAAACATGCCTCTCATTGTCCGTTTGTGCGAACGCATCGCGGATTGCAGCGCGCTGCAAGCGGTAGAAGGACTCTGCAACCTTTTCAGGTGTGTGGGGTCGGCGCTTCTCCAACCACCATTGTACCAGTGCGATCTGCGCCCCCGCGAGATAGTTCGCCAGCACCTCGAACGGGATCGTGCTGTCAGATTCGGCAAAGGCCGCACGCAGGTTCGCTTCGATTTCCTGCGCGCTCCTGTCGCGGATCCGTCGCAGAATCAGCAAGCTATCCTTGCCCTGAAAAATGGAATACAGCAGCACCCGCTTGTGTTCGAGATGTCGGTATGCCGAAACCATCCCGAGTGGCGCTTTCGGCGACAGTAGTTCGTCACGGGAAATGGGGAAAAGCGACCCAAAATGGAAATCTCTAACGATTGCTTCATGGCAGCTAACGAATAATTCGTCTTTGCTGCTATAGTGCAGATAAAATGTGGTACGCCCAACGTTGGCGCGATCCACAACGTTCTGAATCGTGATCGCATCATATCTACATTCGCTGATTAGTTCGATCAGTGCGTTTTGCAGCCGCTCGCGCGTACGCTGTACTCGCCGGTCCGTCTTTGTCATGAAGAATCCTCTGAGTAGCAGGTGTACTCTCCGCGTGTGGTCGATTGCGGTTTTTCCGCCTCTGATGAAGAAAACTGTTTCCCCTCTGGGAAACGAGCAATCAAGCTGCGAGGGTGAAGTTTCTGAACAATTCACTCACATTGTTCAGAAACGAACAAATTCCGCGTTTTGATGATTGAAGTTCATCCGCGAATCGTGATAGTCTGTGTATGGAACGTCTCAAAGCACATTAGGGGAAACTTGCATGTCACAAACTCAACTAGAGCCCGACCGCGGATCGGCCCCCGGCACACCACGCTGGGTGAAGGTGTTTGGGATCATTGTCATCATCGTTGTCCTGCCGGTTGGCATCGTGATGCTCACCGGCCTTGGTGGTCAGCATGGCCCAGCTCGCCACGCACCGTCCATCGAACAGGGCGTGCCACAGCCATGACCATGCCCCCCCCTCTCCGCAAGTTCGCGCTCATCATACATCTCACGTCCTCGGTCGGCTGGATCGGTGCCGTCATTGCTTACCTGGCCCTAGTCGTTGCCGCTATGACCAGCCAGGATGCTCAGACTTTGCGTGCCGCCTGGATCGCGATGAAGTTGACCGGCTGGTACGTCATCTTCCCGTTGGCTCTCGCCGCACTACTCACCGGGCTAGTCATGTCACTGGGCACCCCGTGGGGATTGTTCCGGCACTATTGGGTCCTATTCTCACTCGCGCTAACCATCGTTGCCTTCGTCGTCTTGCTGCAGCACATGCAGACCGTAAGCTTCTTCGCAGGCCTAGCGGCAGAGGCGAACAGTGCCGACGTCGCCGCGCCGCAAGGAGGGCTACCGGGCGAACTCCTCCATGCAGGCGTCGGGATGCTGTTGTTACTCGTGATACAAGTGCTGAATGTATACAAGCCGCGGGGCATGACCCCGTATGGGTGGCGTAAACAGTACGAGCAGCATAAGGTGCCGCTTTCGTAGAGTCAGCGACTTGGGTCCGAGTATCTTTTGGTTGGTTTACTCCTGCCCCATTTATATCACCAGTTATTCGGATAGGCACTGAATCACGCGTTCACTCTAGCGCCAAGCTCAATAAATTACTGCGCGGCAATGCGAGAAATTTGCATTGCCGCGCAGTAATTTTACGTTCACATCGGCACACATCAAGCACCCACTTTTGCAAGTGCAACCTTACAGCATGCAGGAAATGCGCGCATCGCGGTATCTTTCAATCGTGCAAACCTACCGCGAGCAAGGTCCGCAGGAAAAGCGACAAGCCAAATACAATCACCACCATCGCCGCAATCAACGTCGCGCGGTCGGCAAACCATTCAAAGCGCTGATTGTCCACCATGACGCGCTGCGCGCGCAAAAAAAGTGCGCCTACGGCAATCAAGACACCTGCGATGCCAACGCTGTACGCAACGACCAAACCCACGCCCAACGCGATTTGACTCACACTCAACGCGACGAGAATAATCGCCAGCGCATCTATCGTCGGTACAATGCCGTGCATCAAACCCATCACGAACAATCCGCCGAGTGTCACGGTGTCATATTCAGGATGATAATGGTCATGCGGCTGCCCGTGTGGGTGTGGATGATCGTGATTGTGGTCATGTTCCGTTGCATGTCCGTGTCCAACACCGCGCGTGTTTTTCCACAAGAGATAAATTCCCAGCGCGATTGTCAATAACCCCGATGGAATCCCCACCCACTGAAAATATTGCGTGCTTACCAATTGACCAATCGTCGAAACTGCGAGAATACCAATCACGAGCGCGCTGGCAGTATGTGAAAGCGCGGTCGTCACTCCCAACAGCACGGCATCGCGCAAGCGCGCGCGGGAACCGACGAGATAACTGCCCGTCAGCGTCTTGTTGTGTCCTGGCGTCAATGCGTGCAGTGCGCCAACGAGCAAGGCGGCACCGAGGGCAATAATTGCGAGTAGTGGATTTGTGGCAGAGGATTGCAAAGTGCTTTGAATAAAACCGATGCCCGCTTCACTCAATGGCGTGCGGTTTGGTGCGGAAGAGTTCAACGAGATTTGTCCGAAAACCAGCACATAAACAATGCCGAGCGCGAGAATTGCGCCAAGCGCAACGTAAATCCAGTTGATGAAATTGCGGGGTTTTTGCATTGGGATTTGAGCTGCCACAATCGTTACTCCTTCTTTGTTTCGATATCAGGCATCTCGTCTATGCGAAATGCTTGATAATCCTAATACGCACAAGACGCACGGTCTCATTGCATTGCACCTGCCAAGCATAAGGAGTATGTGTTTTTTGGCGCTCAGTGAACAGACCAAAAAGTGCCCAATCTGTGCTCACTTCAAGGCGGTCTATCGGGATGAAGATGGGTTGGTTGGCTTGCGGCGGAGAATCAAAAATACAGAGGCGACGGCGACAACGACACCCGCCAGGAGCGCGAGGATGACAAATGAATTCGTATCGGATTCTGCGCGCTTCCCCGATCCCGCTGTCCCATTCCCTCCGCGCGTCACCGTCATGATTGCTTCGCGGTCATTCAGCGGATTCGCCAGTAGATCTTCCGGATAGTTGCGCAATTCATCGCTGGTTTCCGTCTCACGCACGTTCGATTGCGTCAAAGTCACACCCGCAACTGGTTTTGCGACGATTTCGCGCCAGCCAAGCCGTTCGCGGTAATTGTCATCGCGATAGCGAATCGTGAGCGGCGCTGTTTTGAGTTCGAGCGGAGCAGTGAACCGAGCACGAAATTGCATGATTTCCAGGCCGCCTTGTCCGGCTAGAAATTCAAGTTGCGTGGAATTCGGAACAAGCGCTAACGTGGTGGGCTTTCCGCCGATGTCAAGCGTAAGGTTCGCTTTAGCTTGGCCCAAGAACGTTGTGAGGTACTGCTCGCGTTCATCGGCCATGATATTGCCATCGCCATTGGCATCTATCGTTTGCTTTTCTTGAAATGCCGGGATTTCGGCAAAGTCATAGACAATATAGAGTCGGACTAGATTCGGCTCCAATTCAAGCCGCGCATAATGATTGATTGTGAAATTGCCGAGGGGATGGGCGAAAAGAGCCGCGGCGAGCGCAAAGATCAGCACGTGCGCTAAAAACGTTGAAAATAAGAATGTTCGAGTCTTTTGGCTTACCATGTGTAAGACTTTGAGTGATTAAAAAAGGCTTCTTATTGAACTCGGGGATGAGTGGAGAGCCAATAACGGCAGAAACGTAGCACTTGATGTCTCAGAAGATATCCAATCTCTTCTATCATTCTTTTACTGTAAGACTTTTCAGAAAAAATTCGTGAAACCGCGCGTCCCGCGTCAATTCGGGATGAAAACTCGTCACCAGCAGGTTTCCCTGTCGCGCCGCCACGATCGTTCCATTCTCCAATTGCGCCAACACCTGAACCCCTTCACCGACCGATTCGATAAACGGCGCGCGAATAAAAATCGCGTGAAACGGCGCGGGGTCGCCGTTTTGAATCGCAGGAATGTTCAGGTCCGTCTCGAACGAATCCACCTGCCGTCCAAACGCATTGCGTTTCACCGTCACATCCATCACGCCCACCAACGGCTGTCGCATGCCCACATCTTTAGCCAGCACAATCATTCCCGCGCACGTTCCCCAAACGGGCTTGCCCTGTGCGACCATCTCGCGAATCGGTTCAATCAGTCCGTACTGCGTCGCGATTTTCCCGATCGTCGTGCTCTCACCTCCCGGAATGATTAGTCCTTCTACCTCGATCAACTGTTCGGGCAAGCGCACTTCAATCGCGTCCACATTCATTCCACGTAGCATCTCGACATGTTCGCGAAACGCGCCTTGTAATGCCAGAACACCAATTTTCATAGATCAGAAGTGAGAAGACAGGAGGAGGAGAGAAATTGTCTTTCCTCCCTCTTTGCGTTCACCAACCTCGCACTGCCAGCTGTTCCGCTTCCGCCATCGTTCGCACGGCAATCCCGCTCATGGGTTCACCCAGACCGCGCGAGACGTCCGCCAGAATCTTGGGATCATTGAAATGCGTGGTCGCCATCACAATCGCTTTGGCGCGCTTTGCGGGGTCGGACGATTTGAAAATGCCGCTGCCGACGAAAACCCCTTCGACGCCCAACTGCATCATCAACGCCGCGTCTGCGGGTGTTGCAATTCCGCCTGCCGCAAAATTCACCACGGGCAGTTTGCCTGTTTCCGCCACCTCGCGCACCAATTCATAGGGCGCTTGCAGTTCCTTTGCGGTGTGATACAACTCTTCGGGACGCATATTTTGCAAGCGTCGGATTTCACCCAACACGCTGCGCGCATGTCGTACCGCTTCTACCACATCGCCCGTGCCTGCTTCGCCTTTGGTGCGAATCATCGCCGCGCCCTCGCTGATACGCCGCAGGGCCTCGCCCAAATTCCGACACCCGCATACAAACGGGACATTGAACTGATTCTTATCAATGTGGTTTTCTTCGTCGGCGGGCGTCAGCACCTCAGACTCGTCCACATAATCCACGCCGAGCGCTTCCAGCAGCTGCGCTTCGACAAAATGTCCGATGCGCGCTTTAGCCATCACGGGAATCGTGACCGCGTCCATGATATCCAGAATGATTTGCGGATCACTCATCCGCGCCACGCCGCCATCCTTGCGAATATCGGCGGGCACCCGTTCCAACGCCATCACGGCGCATGCGCCCGCATCTTCGGCGATTTTCGCTTGCTCGGCGTTCGTCACATCCATAATGACGCCGCCCTTGAGCATTTGCGCGAGTCCGACCTTGACCGCCCACGTGCCGGTTTTCTTTTCCATTTTAAAACTCCTTTGGCTGCGCCCGCCAGGTGCGGGGAAATGAGTTTTCGCAGCTCCTTTTAAATTGACATCTAGACGCCTTGATGCTCGTTGTTACGAGGATATAGTTGGCCAGCGCATCTTTGTAATTTTGAGTACGTAGAAGGATGTCTTGAAAGAAACATCTGATTTCTTACACATTATAAGAAAAGATAGAGGTGTGTCAAAGAACACGCATAACGTGGAGCTTTGTTCTGATGTCAAGTTGCAAAAATTGTACATGGGCCAAAACGCGAGGGCATCTATGTCCCCACATGCGGCGCACCCAACAATCCTTCCAACAGCGCGAGCGCTTGCTCGTCGCTGCCGAGATACTATACAATCACGCGTTTCTTGCGATAAAAATACGGCGGCGCCATCCATTTGCTTTTCATGCTCCGCCGAATGCACAATCTCCCACGCATCGGTCAAATAAAATCCTTACGCGAATCAAGAGTTGTCCGCAGTGATGTCGCCCAAGATGGTCACACGCCCGCGCGTGCCGTCCACACGCACGCGTTGACCCGATTTCAGATGTTGTGTCGCGTCGGCGACGCCGACCACCGCGGGTATCCCATACTCGCGCGCGACGACCGAGCCGTGCGTCACGAGTCCGCCTACTTCCATGACAAGACCTCCCGCCATGAGGAAGAGAGGGGTCCAGGCAGGGTCGGTGGCAGGGCACACCAAGATTTCGCCGGGTTGCAACTGGGCGTCGCGCAGATCCAATACGACGCGCACCTTACCCTCGGCCACGCCCGGGGACACCGGTTCGCCGACCAAATCGTTCGCACTCGTTTGAAGCGGGCCGTTGTAAAACGTATCTCCCTCACTCGTCAACACCAATGGCACGCGGCGGCGCAATTGCTCACGTTGATATGCCGCGCGCCGCTCGGCAACGCGCGTCCTTAGGTGGACTTTGTCCATTGCACGGACCAAAATTTGTGAATTTAGGCTTATTCCTGCGAACCGAATGGATTATTGGACATCTGCGCTAACTCCACGACATGCGAAAAACCCATTCAGCGATGAGAAATAGCCTATTTTGTAATGATTCGTGCCTCGGTTGAATGGACAAAGTCCAGCTTAGAAATTATCTCAAAACGTGATTTTTGGCATTTAAGCAAGCGAGTCGCCGATACCAAATAAGGACACAGGCGAACTGGACTAACCCCAAGTAATGTTTGGGCTTCTTGTCATAGCGGGCCAGAATTGCTCGACATTTCGACAACCAAGCAAGCGTTCGCTCGACGACCCAACGGCGCGGTTTGTATTTCCGTTTGCGGCGCTTGACTCGCTCCTCGCCCACACGCCGAATGTGTGGGATATACTGATGTTTGGCAACCGCCTCGCGCCCTGTGGGATTATCGTAGCCTTTGTCTAGACATAGATGCTGTGGCGCTTCGGCTGTGGGATGCGGTCGTGCGATGACAATCGCTTCGAGGGTGCGCTCAAGTAATTTGGTATCATGAACGTTCGCACCGGCAATGACAATCGCAAGTGGACCACCGTCGCCATCCGTCAAAATGCTGCGTTTCGTGCCGTTTTTCGCTCGATCGGTGGGGTTGGGACCAATTTCGCCCCCCCAAACCGCGCTTTGCCCAAAGCACTGTCTGCCGCTTGCCATTCCCATTGGACGCCTTGCAGTTCGTCACACTCGCTGACAAGCAGTGCCCAGATTTGTGCAAAGAGACCGATTTCACACCAGTGTCGAAAACAGCGATGAATGGTGCTGTCATCTCCATACACGCTCGGAATGTGATTCCATTGACAGCCCGTGCGCAAGCGAAAGATGATGCCATCCATAATCCGTCGTCGATTGACGCGTTTGCGCCCGGTGTGTTTCGGCGGATCGACAGTATCCAAAAGTGGTTCGATGCGCTGCCACAATTCATCCGGCACTTCCCACAACGTGGGCATGCGTGGTTTGCGTCTGACCATGTGCGTCCCCTAACTGAAGGCTGGGGACGATTATCGTATCAAATTGTGTTTTGAGATAGTTTCTTAGCTGGACTTTGTCCATTCAACCGAGGCATGAGGCCTTACAAAATAGGCTAATTTTCAACGCTGAATGGCTTTTTCGGATGTCGTGGAGTTAGGGCGGATGACCAATATTCCATTCAGTTCGCAAAAATTAGCCTAATTTCGCAAATTTTGGTTCGTGTAATGGACAAAGTCCAGCTAAGCTGGACTTTGTCCATTGACGAACGAAACAAAAGCAAGGCAAGCTGGTCAAAAACGATTCCGCCAAGAATCAATGACCGAGGCTCACCTTGCAAACCGAGTATACCAATGTTTTAGCAGTATTCGCCATCCACTTTTCCACTGAACTGTGGCCGTTGGTCCAAGTCCTGGTCACGGGTGCGATTCTGGCACGCGGGCAACGCACCGTCACGGCGATTTTGCGCATAATGGGCTTGAGCGCAGAGAAACATTTCGTCAATTACCATCGTGTGCTGAATCGGGCATCTTGGTCCAGCCATGCCCTGAGTCGAACCCTACTGCGCTTGCTGGTCCAGACCTTTGTTCCAACGGGCGTCATTGTTTTGGGCGGTGATGAAACGATTGAACGCCGCCGAGGCAGCCAGATCAAAGCCAAGGGCATTTATCGTGATCCGGTGCGCTCCAGTCACAATCATTTCGTGAAAGCCAGTGGCTTGCGCTGGGTTACGCTCATGCTGCTGACGTTGATTCCCTTCGCCCAACGCATTTGGGCGTTACCGTTCTTGACCGTCCTGGCGCCTTCGGAAGGTTATTACGAAACGAGCGCGCGGGCACATAAAAAACTCACGGTGGTCATGCGCCAAGCCTTGTTGCAAGTGCGCCGCTGGTTGCCTGAGCGCACGCTCGTGTTTGTGGCAGATAATAGTTATGCCGTGATTGAATTTCTCTGGGCGATGACCCAACTCGCCAATCCCATCATCATGGTGGTGCGTTTTCGCATGGATGCCGCATTGTATGAACCGGCGCCGCCGCGCGCCCCGAAAGCCAAAGGGCGACCGCGCAAGAAAGGCAAACGCTTGCCCACTTTAGTTGCCGTCGCGGCGGATGCGGCGACCGTCTGGACGACGCACGTCATGCGCCACTGGTATGGCGAAGTCAAACGCAGCATTGAATTCACCAGTGGGACCGCCGTCTGGTTTCACAGTGGGCAACCACCCTTGCCCATCCGCTGGGTCATCGTGCGCGATCCCTTGGGCCGGTTCAAAACCCAAGCCTTGTTGTGTACCGACTTGCAGGCGACGCCTTTGCAAATCATCGCATGGTTCATCCAACGTTGGCAAATGGAAGTCACGCAGCGCGAAGTGCGCGAACATCTGGGCGTCGAAACACAACGGCAGTGGTCGGACTTGGCGATTCTGCGCACGACGCCTGCGCTGTTCGGATTGTTCTCGCTCGTCACCGTGCTGGCCCATCGTTTGGCGCAGCGCGGCAAAGTGCTCGTGCGCGAAACCGCTTGGTATGCCAAGCCGCGTCCCACCTTCAGTGATGCGCTGGCGGCGGTGCGCTTGGAACTTTGGCGACAACCAACTTTTCACATGTCAAAGAACAACAAGGACATCGCAAAACTACCCAAACCTATTTTCAAGCGCTTTGCACAAGCCTTGTGCTATGCGTCCTGATGGCCAAAGTCCAGCTTAGTGTACTCGCCTCGCGCCCTCGCAATTCATCCAGACTCAGAAAGAAAATATCGTCTGCGCATTCAATGGTTCCCGCTTGCGCCAGCTCGACGCCACACTGCACGAGTAGTTCACGATAAATACCAAGAGCGCGAATAATGGCAAGCTTGGGCGATTCGCGCAGCCCGCCCAACGCGCGCAGTCGCTCAAATGCGGCTCTCACGATGCGCGCTTTCATCCTGCCTGCGCGTGTTTGACGGAGACGCGCAACAAGTTCGTCTAGACGCGCTTGGGCTTGCTGTGCACCGCGCGCAAAAACCACATCCGGCGCGGCCTTGGGCTCAGTCAACTCCAAGTAACTTTTTACCAGGTTCAAAAGCGGCGTCGGATCTTCACGCCAGCGCGGGCGTCCGAGATCAATCTCTGCCACGCCGCGCATTCCATACTGAGCGAGAAATTCATTCAATTCGTGTTGCGCGACGGATGGTAAGGTGTGCGCTGTATATTGCCCGACCAGCACCGAGATAGACCGTGCTTTGAATGCATGCCGCGATGCGTCGTCCGCGCGGATCCGTTGGCTCCGTGCCCAAAGGTCAAGATTCATTTTGGTCGTGACATTGTGCGGCAGCCCGCGTGTCAATTCCAACGCAAGCGTTCGCACATCGTTATCAACCGGCGCGAGACGACGAATGAGGACGAGCGGCAGCAAGCCCCCCGCAATCAAGGGAGCATAGGCCAGTGGGCCCTGCCTAAAAATTTCTTCCAGTCCACTTTGGATCACATCAAGTCGCTCGTCGAACGTGACGGTACCCGCCGCTCGCGTCTCTTGCGCACGGATAGATTCGTCCACTTGCGCGTCAATTCGTTTTCGCATTGCGTCAGGATGCCGCAGCGCACGAACAATGTTGCACCAGATGGGGAACAGGAATGTCAATGCGCCCCGGGCGACGCGTGGGGATAAAACGTGCTGCGTTTTGAAACGTGGATCGCGGACCAGCTTGTGGACTAACGGCAGTACCGAGGGCATCACATTTTGCATCAGCGTTTCCAGCACGCGCCGCAAACGCGAATCACTCAAAGGTAGCGTGATGTCAACAAACAACCGCATTCCCGCATCGTCAGGCGTATCGAGCGCATGACCGTTTGCGCCCACTTCATGCATTATGCCTTGCGTCAAGCGGCGAATCGCGTCAATCCCCATCGGCGTGAACGGATCAAGAACGCCTTGCGCCTCGCCGACACTGAAATAAATATCAAAGCGATCACGCGGCGCATGGGTTGGCAAAGGATAAAGCGAGGTAATCGGGCGCGCTTGCAAGAGATAGAGCGCGTCGTTGGCGAGCGCCCATTCAATATCTTGCGGCGTGCCATAGTATTCGGCAGCCTGTCCGCAAAGACGCGCAAGTTCGAGGATATGTTCGTCGGACAATGCCTGCGTTGCCGCGTCGTTCAAGGCGATGCGTTCCGTGCCGCCGCCCGGGCGCGGCAGAATTGCAATCGCTTTCGCGCCGAGGCGTTTCACTGCAATCTGCCACGTGCGGTGATCTACTTGATAATGATCGGGTTCGACCTGCCCTGCGACAATCGCCTCGCCCAGACCCGGGTTTGCGTTAATGACAGTGATGAAACGATTCCCTGACAACGGGTCCGCCGTGAACGCGACCCCTGCCACTTGTGCCGCGATCATCACCTGCACGACGACAGCTAACGCGACCGACTCGGAAGCGATCCCGCTGCGCGCGCGATAGCCGATGGCGCGCGCGGTCCACAAACTTGCCCAACATTTTTTCACCGCGTCCAACAGCGCTTTGCTGCCGATCACATTCAGAAAGGTATCGTGTTGTCCGGCAAATGAAAGCCCGGGCAAATCCTCGGCAGTTGCAGAGGAGCGCACGGCGACAGGCTGCGTGTTGATCAAGCGCATGTATCCATCGAGAATCGCGGCGCTCAAGGCCGCGGAGATACGAGCAGAATTAAACCATGCGTGAATTTCTGCCGATGCCGTTTCGAGCGCGGCGTGGTCTTGGGGATTGATCACGTTGATCCGCGCCAGGATGCGGCCGTGTAGATCATTGGCGCGGACAAATTCGGAATACGCGTCGGTAGTCACAATGAATCCGGGCGGGACGGGAAACCCTGCGCGTGTGAGGATGGCGAGATTCGCGCCCTTGCCACCGGCGAGTGCTAATGCGGCGTTAGGCGAATCGAGGGGCAGAATTAGGTTAGCAGCCATCTTTTGGGGCGGTCGTTTTCAACCCAGTCCCGCATCACGTGCTTTGATGATCGCTTGTGCGCGGTCGGCGACCTGAAGTTTCGAGAATATGTTCGAGATGTGATTGCGAACCGTTTTCGGGGCAAGCGCGAGTTTGTCGCCGATCTCGGCATTATTGTATCCTTGCGCGATAAGATTCAGAATTTCGCGTTCCCGGTCAGTCAGTTCAGGGAATATTTGCGGCGGTTTCGCACCGGAAAAGAAACTCATCAAGCGCTTGGCAATTTCGGGGCCGAAAAGTGCTTCGCCGCCCGCCACTGCGCGAATCGCGCGCACCATCTCGTCCTGGTCGGCACCTTTCAAAATATACCCACGTGCACCGGCGCGCATCGCCGCAAAGACCGAGTCATCCGCCTGGAACATCGTCAACATGAGAATCCCTATCTCGGGGCTTGTTTGCACAATCCGTCGCGTCGCCTCGATGCCGTTGACTCCCGGCATTTGAATGTCCATCAAAATCACATCCGGCCGGAGCGCCGCGGCGCGTTCGATGGCTTGCTCGCCCGTCGCCGCATCGCCGATGACCTCCATGTCCGAAATAGATTTCAAGAGCGCGTGGATGCCCTTGCGAAACAGGGTGTGATCGTCAGCGATAAGAACCCGAATCATGTCCATGGCACGTCCCGGCTCGATTCCTCTCACGATTCTTGCAGCAGCGGCAGCGTGGTCACAACTCGAGTCCCCGCGCCCTTGTTGGATTCGACGACAAACGTGCCACCCAACTCTTCTGCCCGCTCGCGCATAGACGACCACCCAACGCCCTGGCGTACATCGCCTGGCATTCCAACCCCGTTATCCACAATCTCCAATTTCAATTCAGTGGCGCACGCAATACGTACCGTGCACATAGTGGCGTGCGCGTGCTGGACCACATTGTTCACTGCTTCCATCACAATACGATAGGCGGCGACTTCCACCGCGGCAGAGAGCGGCGGCATTTGCGCCGGCGCGTCGAGAGTAATCTCCAGCCCGTTTGCCGACTGAATGTGCGTGATCGTTTCACGCCACGCGCCGAGTAGACCCAATTCATCTAGCGCGGGCGGGCGCAGCGCATACACCAGATTGCGAATGTCGGCGAGGGAGCTCTTGGTTTGCTGTTTCAAATCCGTTAAAAGTTCAGCTGTCGTTTGAGGGTCTTGATGCAACGTATTTAACGCTGCATCCAGTTGGAGGGTCATACTTGCCAACGCCGGACCGAGCCCATCATGCAAATCGCGACGAATGCGCCGGCGTTCCTGTTCGCGCTCCGTCACCAGACGTTCGCGCGAACTCTGCAAATCGCGGGTGAGTCGAACAGTATATGCGGCAATGGCCGCCTGATCGGCAATCGTTTCGAGTAATCGGGTGTCTGCCTCCGAAAGCGTTTCTTCTCCGCTCCGCGGTGCGACGACAAGCGCACCGATACTTTCGTGCTGATATAACAGTCCAAACCGAAAAACGTTTGAATCCGCAAACTCTGCTGCTATTGGCGTGTAGACCGCAGCAGTATCGGCACGACCATCCGGACCTGCAAGTTCAATCGCAGCGTAGGGCAGTTTTAACGCCTGTCCCACAGTCTCCGCGAGGGTGGGCAAGATCGCGTCCGGCGCGAGCGTGGCCTCGAGACGCTGTCCCAGTCGCGCAAGCACGGCGTACGGATCATCGCGTTCGCCATATGTCAAGCGATTGACCGCGCGCTGCAACCGGTTGCGCAGGGGGTGAAAGAGAAGCGCAATCGCGCCGGTGGCGAGCAGGGATATGATAAGGTTGCCGCTCGTTTGGAAAATCTCACTCAACCCCCCGACGACGATAGCATATGTACCAACGATGAGCGCAGTGAGCGAACCATACACCAAGGTGCGATTGAGGATCAGGTCAATATCAAAAAGGCGATAGCGGAGAATTGCAATCGAGATCGCAAGGACGAGAAAGAGTTGGGCGCTCACCCCCAGCGCAGTGATCACCGAAATTGGAGCACTATAGATCGAGCGATTAAAAATGGTACTGAATGCCACAAGCACCACAGGGAGGATCGCACCAAATGCCCAGACAACCCACTTGATCTGCTGTTGTTCGCGCGCGGCGGATGCTCGATAGCGCAACACCAACGAAAGCATACCGACGATGAGAATGACAGGCAGCAGCAGGCCGGTCACGCCGATCGTCGGCGCGATCCAGGGTTGAATCGGCGCAAGCGCAGGCACGAACAACGGGTTGATGGGCAGTGAAAAAATCCTTATATCGCGCGGACTTGCCACGAGTTCCAATACAACGCCGAGGAATTTGACGATTGCCAGCACCAGAACCACGCGCAGCCATTGGGGGGGATAAATTTGCCCCGTGGGAAAGTTCAGCATCAAGTATCCGATAGACGGTGCGGCAATGCCTCCGGCAAAGAGAATCAGCAGCGCGAGGGCAAGCCCTGAAAGCGTGGCATCGCCCCATTCAAACGAGAATTGTGAGCCGACCTGCAAGATTCCCAACAGTAAAAGAAAGCGCGCGACACGGTTGCCCGGCACACGCCACAAAAGCAGCGCACTCAAGAGAATTGTCAAGGGGCCCGTAACCAGACCCATGAAGATCCGCAGCCCCAGGCCTAGACCGACGATGCCCGGCGCGTTCGGATGCATAGCGATGTCCAGGACCAGAGCGCCAATTTCAATGAACGCGAGCACCGCGAGCGCGCGAAAGATAAGGTCGGACACCGTTAACTTGTATCGCTTGCCCGCTGCCTCGTCAGTGGCATCACCCATGCCAGGATGAGGTCGTGGCCCGGGAAGGATCAGGCGACTCAAGTCCGCAAAAGATTGCATGTAGTGAATTATAAACCCAACTTGCATTCCGAAATGACATCAGTTTTGATGAGGGGCGGAACAGGCGACATAGCGGGTTACGAATGCTTTTCGCCAGTGGCGTGATGGTCGAACGGCTTTTTGAGCCAAAGACTAACCGAGCGCGGCCGCATCGTCTCGTTGACGACGTTGATCAAGTCGATTGACAACATTTCCAAATCCGTTTCATCGCGCACGGTTTCTGCGAACCTTAATAGCACTTGCTGGGCATCGTATTTGCGGCGGTTAAAGCGGCGATCAATGGCGTTCTGAATCCGATTGCGCAGCGGCACGAACAGCATTGCAATCACGAGTGTGGACAAAACGGTGACCAGTTCATTCTGTCGTGTCCCAGTAACCGAGGCAAAGAGCTGTTGCAAAACGACAATGCTGCAGAAAAAGACCAAAAAGAGCACGGCTGACACCAAAGCATACGTCACCGTACGCCGGATGATGAGGTCAATATCATAAAGTCGGTATTTGAGAATCGCGGCCCCAATCGCGATCGGCAAGCCCAAGGCGCCTGCCACAAAGAGAAGAGACCCCAATTGTAACGACGGGAAAAACCCAAAGGGCACAAGCACGACCATTACCGCTCCCGCATACGCGATCCATTTGAGTTGTTGGCGCTCGGGTCCGTTCGAATGCCGCCAGCGTACGAGGAGCGAGCTTGCGGCAGCAATGGAACTGACGAGCACCATCACAGCGCCTGCTGCGAATAGGGCTGTAAACAAATCTCTTGTGCCTTCAATGCCAAAGGGGTTTCGCTGCAATTGGAAGTTTTGAAGGGGTCCGGGTGTGAATGCATAACAGGCAGACATCAGGCAAAAGCCAATACTCCCACTCCACAGTACGATTTTCCACCGCGGCGATACGATCCTGCCGTTCGGGAATAATAACGGTAAAAACACAAGGGCAAAGGCGGTAAAGAAGGCCCAAATCCAGTTAAAGGCCCATGCGCCCCACACGGCACCCGGCAGTGAGCCGGGGTGGGTCAGCAAACCATACACCGCGTATTGATCCAAAAAGAATTGAAGGCTGGAGCCAAGCCCAACTACCAAAAGAATCCAACCGACCCAATTGTGCGGCCGCCGGGAAGCGATCAAGGCGCCGACAAATGAAAACGTGACTGCCAGCGGCGCGATGATCCAGCGCGAGCCCCAGCGCGCCCCCACCAGCGTGTCACGTGTAAACACCAAGAGCCCAAACCCTATCGTCATGAGCAGGATTGCCACCAGGCAAATCGCCCAGGGCAGGCGACCTGTCCTGCTCACGGACGGGCTCATTATGTCGTCACTCTTAACCTCAGACACGTTCGATGCTCCTATGCCAGATCCCACTTCATAGCAGTTGTCATCTTTCATTCCCCGCTCAATCCTTGCCCGCTATTTTTGGGCGGTAATGGGCGTCAATGCATGCAAATACTCATATAACGCATCGAGCTCCACATCATCCAACAATCCGATTTGTTTCCACGGCATCGGCGGACTGATTTTGTGTCCGGTAGAATCCACACCCGTCCGCATCGCCTGAAAAAAATCGTCCTTGGACCAATTTGGAACGACGACGGTAAGGTTGGATGCTCCGGGAGGGGAAGGCGGCGGCGCATCGCCCGAAAGCGTCGGACCATGACACCCGCGACAGTCCATAAAGCGCACCACATACTCGCCATACTCTTTGTTCGCGGCTTTGGGCGGCGAATTAATCGGTTGAAGCACATCCGGCACGTTGAACGAGATCAGACCCGCGCCTGCAAATAGGGTGAGCAAGGGCGAGAACGAGATCGGCGGCGTTTGATTTTCCACAGGCGTTGACTGTCGCAAATATGCGACAACCGCTTGCGCATCGTCGTCACTCATGAAACGCGCCGTTACGCCCCCCATGAAGGTGAGATGCCCGTTTGGCTCGACCCCTGTGCGCAAGATGCGATACAAATCGTTGTCGGAGAGCTCCTTGATCTTGCCTGCGGGGGTAATGTTCGGCGCATAGAGATCGCCAAGAGGCAGACCGGCATCCGCGCTTAAATTATTGCCACCACTCAGGGGCAATTGACCATTTTGCGAATGACAGGTCGCGCAGAGCACCGTTGCCATATGCTCACCGCGCGCAATCTGTTCGGGTGTGCCTGCGATGGCAACATTCACCCTTGCAACAGGGTATGATCTGGAAAAATCATACAAACCCTTGACGAGTACAAGGGTCACAAGCGCGAATAGAAGCGTGAGTAGTCCAGCCACCAGGATACCGGGCCATTTTATGTACCAGCGCTTCGATCGCCACGCGCGTGTCACCAGCCACGCGAACAAGACGACCAGCGCGACGAGAATGACGAGTGTGATGATATTGCCAATCATAGCGACCCTCCTTTTCGGCTCTCAAGGTTGTGACGACAACCATGCCTGACTCTCGACCAGTACGATCGCAGAGATGCCAATGATGACGACCAGCAAGAGGATCCCTTTGCCGACCGCGGGTGTGTTGCCCAGAAACGGAATGTTGTGGCCCGGTCCCAATGCGAACACGAACCCTGCTAACGCGGTAGCCAGCGCAGCACGCGGCGTGTGTCCGAGCCACCATCCAGCGAGACCGCCAATCACGGTAGCGGTGAGCAGGAGCTCTATGCTAAAGCGGGCGATCACACCACCCGTGCTGCTCCCGTCCAGAATGGCGCCGGTGCTAAAGTCAAGCGGCGGCGGGCGAAGTTGGGCAAGCAGAATTGCCGGAGTTAATGTTGCTCCGATCAGCACAAAGACCGCAAGGGAGGTCCAGGGTCGAGGCGGCAGCCCGGGGTTGATTTCCACATACGACCAGCCGACAACCAATCCGCCCAGAATCGCAATCAACAGACCCGGCGGAAGAATGAACCAGATGGGCTTGATCCAAAAATGATGGATCGTCAAAAAGACGAGCAAGCCGGCAATGCCGGAGAGCAAGCCTGCGACCAATGCGGCATTCATGGCTTTGCCTTTCATCGTTTCTACTTTTGCAAAAGCGCCTTGAACCGCGCCAGGTCGCCCTCGATCACCCGTTGGGCGCTAGGCTTGATCAGCGGCTGAGCCAATTTGAGCCAGCGATTGCTGTCCATGACCGCAGAGTACGTGAAGCGTGTGCCACTACCCTCGGCGTCGAGCCAGTACTGGATCGTATATGGGAGAGTGCCTGATGTAACGCGGAAGGTGATCTTGTGATCCGGCACGAATTCGGTAACGTCAACGTTGGCCTGTACCCGCATGCCCATGAATTTGCTCACATGCCGCATTTTGGAACCAAGCGCCATTGGCCCATCGGATACCATCGTGTGCTCGATCACCTCCGGCTGCCAGAGCGTGTTATTGTCGGGATTGGACACAAACGCGAAAACCTGCGAAACAGGACGATTGATGGTTACACTTTGTTGGATTTGCATGTTCGCATCCTTGTATGTGCTTGACAGGAAGTGTCCATCCACGCGCAGACCTGGGGAACTCGCAGTCGTGAGCATACCGATGGTATGCCCCGAAAATGCATCAAACCGCTTTGGCAGCACGACATGGCTCAAAGGTGTTTTGTATTTGTTCGGCGGAGAAACTGCAAAGGAAAGCGGTATTAGTTTCTTCTGGTTCAGACTCTAGCAGAGAGGTTGTCCCGTTGTCATGGGACTGTTGGCCTTTCTCAGTAGGGATTTTAGGAAAGTAGGGTCTCGCCTCAATCTTTCATGGTGACAAAAAGAAAACCAGCCAAAATAGGCTGGTTTCTTGGAAGATAAGTGGCCCGCGGTGAGAATCAGGCATTTACCTCTTTCAATACGTGATGCGCTGTCAGGGCATGATGATCCACCTGGTCATGACCGCACGGATCGAGATGCACAGTAGCATCCGACATCATCGGAAATTTGTGAAACAAGTCGTGGCGCACTTGTTCCGCGATGTCGTGACCCTGCGCCATGGGCAGCTCACAATCTACCTCGACATGCAGTTCGGAGAAAATGCGATGTCCGATCCAACGTGCGCGCACGTCGTGAACACTTTGCACGCCTTCCACCTGCGCTGCGGTTTGTTCCATCTGGTCGAGCATATTGGGGTCCATCGAGTCCATCAACCGGTACCACATCTCGCGGGCAGCATCTCGAACGATTACTAAAATAGCAAACCCGATGATGAACCCCATCAAGGGGTCTGCCCACCAGAACCCGATCCACACGCCGATCACACCGACCAAAACCGCAAGCGAGGTGAATCCGTCTACGCGCGCGTGCAGTCCATCCGCGATCAATGCAGCCGAGTGGATCTCGCGCCCGACACGCAGTCGAAAGAGTGCCACTGCTTCATTCCCGAGAAAACCGACAACCGCTGCGATGGCCACCCATCCCAGGTTTTCCAATGGCTGCGGATTCAGTACTTTGAGAAGGGACTCGTAAAAGACAAACAGCGCGCTGCCCAAAATCATCAGCACAATAACTGTACCGGCCAAGTCTTCCGCGCGGCCGTAGCCATAGGTGTAACGGCGTTTCGCGCGGCGGCGATTGAGTGCAAAGGCAATCCACAACGGAATCGCTGTGAGCGCATCAGAGAAATTATGCACCGTGTCCGCTAGCAGTGCCACGCTCCCGCTCATCGCGACAATAACCACTTGGAATAGGGCGGTGGCCAACAGCGCGACGAGAGAGACCTTGAGCGCCCAGATGCCGCGTTCGCTCGATTCGAGAACATTATCGAATTCG
This sequence comes from Anaerolineae bacterium, assembly GCA_020851635.1. Lineage (GTDB taxonomy): Bacteria > Chloroflexota > Anaerolineae > UBA4142 > SHND01 > SHND01. The sequence continues at coordinate 118,767 of JADZCJ010000140.1, read as the reverse complement.
CGCGCCCCATGGTGGTGCAAACCAAAGAGATGTTCAACCCCGTCTATCGCCCACCCGACGAGCCCGGGGCGCGGCTCATGTTCATGGTCACCATGTGAATGAGAGTGGTCCCCGTGAGAATGCCCGTGAGATGCATCGTGCGAGTGGGTATGAGACTCGTCATGTGGGTGGTCATGGGGTTCGTCGTGCGGATGCGCGTGCGCGTCGTCATGCGGATGATCGTGCGGTTCGTCGTGTGAATGGACGTGCGCGTCGTCATGCGGATGATCGTGCGCTTCGTCGTGCGCGTGGGCATGTGCTTCGTCGTGCGCGTGCGCGTCGTCGTGTGGATGATCGTGCGGTTCGTCGGGCGCGTGGGTGTGAGAGTCGTCGTGGGGTTCGTCATGCGAATGGATCTGTTCCTTCATTTCGTTACCTCCTGCTTTAATGCCGTACTATGTTAGCCGAATTCGCATTATCAACACGCCAAATCCAGATTACCAGGGTGAGTTCACAGGATCTGCTGCCCCTACAACAACTTGTCCAACTTGAATGGTCCCTGATGCCGAAATGCTTCTGCCAGTGCGGCGCCCGAATGACTCAAGACGCCATGATTCATCGCCAATGCCCGATCCATTTCATGAGACAGTGCGCGTCCCAACTCGAGGTTATCGCTTTTCAGTTCCTCAAAGTTTGGCAAAATGTTGCGCAAGACGTCGTCGCCCATCCGCTCCCGCATCACTTGCGCACTGAACGACAATTGATAGCTGAGACAGTCCAACGCCTTTTGTTTGAGTGCAAACGTAGCGCCGATTTCGATGACGCAATTCGGCTGTTCGGGTGACATGTAATAAAGGTCGCCGATCGTGTGAGGCGGATTGCCCCCACATTCCTCGATGCGCCAATCACGTCCCGCCAATGCGATGGATTCCAGATAGAGCAGCATCGCCAGGCGTCGGTCCGGGTCGAGGTCATGATAAGAGTGCTCGGGGTCCTGGGTGATGAGGAGAGTGGGGCGCACCTCGCGGAACAAACGCACGAGTTTTATCTTTGACGGCACATCGGGCGTGACTTCGCCATAGTTGAATTCAAGGAATTGTGTGGACTGCACGCCCAACATTTTTGCGGCTTCGGTCACTTGGGGACGGCTTTCGGGGCGTGACAGCAAGACCGCCGCATGAACCGCGTCTCCGGCTTGAGCATGCAATGCGAGTGTGCCGCCAACCTCGACGATCTCCAAGCCAAATGTGGCGAGCATCAGAATGGTATGGGACACAGAAAGCTCCGATGGATCCGAGATGGATTATCAAAGTTAATACACCGCATATTGCAAGCTGTGCTTTTGCCTCGATGAGGTTTATGCTGTCCACCGGACAGGAGGGCTCAATTGTACTGTCAACCAGGTCGCAAGAAAAGTTAGAAAAAGCTCAGAGAACGGTCGGTAAAAACTCTCGAAGGAAATGCGCTCTCGCAGGCGTATCTCCGGATCTTGGGCAGCCAATTGCATGCTGTGATCTGCCCCCGGCATCACGATGAGCGTGACATCCGGATTGCCGGCGGCGCGTAGGGCTGCTGCAATCTTGAGACAGTTGTCGGGCGGCACATTCAGATCACAATCACCCTGTATCACCAGTACGGGTGTCTGAATATAGTGAAACTGGTCAGCCGGCGCGCAAGTCAATTCTTGTTGCAGCCGCCTCATCTGTCCGCCCGTAATAGCCTGCCCACCTTCAGACTGATAGTGTTTATCCCCTCGCTGTGCGGCTGCCACCCAATCGCGCCAATGGCGCGCGGACTGATACGCACCGGGCGCCACTTTTTTGACCCAAGCTTCCGCCTCCGGTCCCCGTGCACAATACTCTTGCAGCCGATTATAATTGAATTCCATCAACTCGGGCAGGCTGTCGTAAAGTGCGCCCTGCAAGACAAACGCTTTTGCCTGTCGAGTGCGCGCTGCGAGCAAACAAGCCACGTGCGCCCCGGCACTCTCGCCTAGCACAGCCACGCGCTCGGGGTTGACGCCGGACGCACTGCACAACGCCTGCAATGCGTGTGACGCGTCCTCAACGTCTGTCATGAGATCACTGTAGAGTTGGCGGTTGCCACCGGTGCTTTCACCCACGCCGCGTTTGTCCCAGCGCAGTGACGCAATGCCAACCGCAGCCAGCCGCTCCGCCATGACTCGGAACATGCCGTGGGCAGGCATCTTTCCAGTCAAGCTCAGAGCGGGGTCGCCGTCGCGCGTGTCAGAGAAGGTGCCGCCGATGAGCAGCACGGCCGGATGTGGTCCATCACCGGCAGGCAGGACCAGCTCGCCAACGAGTTTTTCATCGTCGCTGATAAAATCTATCGCACGCCGTTGCATAAAGATCAAGTTGGGTCTTGTTTCAGTGAACGCGCAAAGACGTGTGCGGGGTGATCCGGAGGCAATTCGTGCATCCAGAATGCTTGTCCCGCCGCATGTTCTTGCATGAGGTGCGGTTGCATTTCATTCTGCAAATAGTCCACCATCGCTTCCGGGTCACTGCCACGTTCGCTTTTGAAAATGAGAATAAAAGCCGGCGCATCGAATGGCACCTCGTAACCCGCCGAGATGCCCGGACCAAACCAAAACAAACTGCGAGGTTTCATCACATGCCGTTTGCCTCCGGTGGTAAGTACCCACTCACCATAGACCGTATAAATGATAGACTCGGTGGGGTGGGGATGTTCATAGGTGTAGAGTCCCGCCGGCAATTCGAAAAACTGGGAGCGTGAGCTGGCGCCTTGCATCAGCGGTCCTACGCGGCCCTCGAGCGTGTCCACACCAAACTGTGCCGTCACATCGTCAATGATCTGAATGCCCTCGACCGGTCTCTCTATCTGCGCATATTCCGTCAAAGTATCCCTCCTGTATTCACTTGCCAAAGATATTGCCAGACATAGCATTCAGTTCCGACGGTGACCACATCCGCCGTCCACGCGCCTCCACACCCTTGCGCAGCTCGTCGGTGTTGTGCACATCGCCGGACACCCTCTGTTTCTTTAGCTGCAACCAAACGTTTGTTCTCCAAGTCAATAACCCCTTTATAAAGTTAAGATTTAGTCTTATCGAGTGCTTTGCGAAAAAGTGGGCGGAAGCTCTATTCCGCACCAATTTTGTCAACGCGTCCTGATGACGGTGTCGTTCGGACCGTGCTTGTGAGGGGTTCCGATGGTGCCGTGTCGGTCGCACGGCCTGGATTGGATTGCTTTTTCGGCGCGGGCTTGCTTGATACAGCTATGGCGCGTGATGCCTTGAGACGTGGGTTCAGCGCTTCTTCCATGGCAAAGCCAATCAGCGCAAAGCCCACAACGGTGAGCGTGATCATCAAACCCGTCGGCAGGACCCACCACAGCCACGCGCCGGTCAAAAACGCATTACGCGCTTGCGCGTAAAATAAAATCGTCCCCCAACTTTTTTGCGTTGGGTCGCCCAAACCCAGAAAACTCAAGGACGCTTCCAGCAAAATTGTCCCGCTCGCTGCCAGCACAAATTGCGCGAGCGCCAACGACAACACGCCGGGCAATATGGCGCGCACAAGAATCCGATTGTCCTTTGCGCCAACAACACGCGACGCCAACACATAATCGCGTTCGGTCAGCGACAGCACTTGCGAACGAATCACGCGCGCGGGGCGCGCCCAAATCAATAGACCAATCACTATGACCAAATTCCAAATGCTTTGTCCAAGATAGGCAGCGAGCAGCACCATCAGGGGCAGAAAGGGAATCACCAGCACGACATCTACTAGCCGCATCAAACCCGCGCCCAGCGGTCCCTGTCGGTAGCCCGCCAGCAAGCCAACGGTCGTCCCGATTACAATCGCAATCGCCGCGGCAAGAACGCCAATGAGCAGAGAGACCCGCGCCCCGTAAATCAGTTCACTAAAAATGTCCTGTCCAATGTCGTTTGTGCCAAGCCAATGCGCGGCGCTGGGTGACTCGAACGGTTGGCCTGTCAGCTTGGACGGATCGTAGGGCGCGAGCCAATTCGCAAAAACGGCCATCAGGACAATCCCACCGAGCAGGACGAGACCGAGCATTCCCAAGCGGTTACGACGCAATGAATGCCAAATCATCACCCGCCCCCTGACGTGCGGGCCTGTCCGGCGCGCACGCGCGGATCGAGCAGCGGATACAGCATATCAGCGACAATATTCGCCGCGACGACAACTATCGTAATCATTAGAAACGAGGCTTGCAAAACCGGATAATCGCGGTTCAAGACTGCCTCGTACGTCAAACGCCCAACACCCGGATACGAAAAGACCGTTTCCACCACCGTCGCGCCACCGACGGCGAACGCAAGATTCAGGGTAAAGACGGTGGCAATGGGCAAGAGCGCGTTGCGGAGCGCGTGGCGGAACAAGATCGTACGTTCTTTGAGTCCTTTGGCGCGGGCAACGTTGATGTATTCATCCCCAAGCACTGCGAGCATCGAATAGCGCGCGACGAGAAACGTGCCGGAAATACTGACGATCGTGAGGGTCGTAAGAGGCAATGCGAGATGCCTCAATATGTCCACCAGCCGCTCATCGGGCGCCATGGTCGCCCACGGTGTCATTGCGCCGTAGGTTGGGAAAATTTGCCACTGCACGGCGAACAACGCGACCAATAACATGCCGACCCAAAACGCGGGCAGTGATTCGAGAAAAATAAAGCCCCCGAGCAAGCTCACATCGCGCCGTCCGCCGCGTTTCCATGCCGCCAATGCTCCAAGCGTGACACCGAGAACGGTAGAGATTAGCAGACTGGTGCCCGTCAGGAGCAAGGTCCAGGGCAGCCGATCCAGCAGAATGGTCGTGATGGGTTTGTTCTTTTGATACGAATAGCCAAAATCGCCGCGCACGATATTGACCAGATAATTCACATACTGCACGGGCAGCGGCTGGTCAAGACCAACGCGCGCCATCATCTCCTGTCGCTGTTCCGGCGTCAACAGATTCACCTCTTCGCCCGCAAGGAGGGCGAGCGGATTGCCCGGCATCATGCGGGGTAAGAAAAAATTCAACGTTACCGCTACCCACAACACCAACGCATACTGCCCGAGTTTGCCGACAAAAAATCCTGTCATCGTGCGCGTTCCTTGTAACTTGTAGATGCAGGGTACGGCGCACCAGGCGTCGTACCCTGCATTGCTGTCACACCCTAACGTTACGGTTTCGCATTCGGCAGGAACGAGAGCTTGTTCATGATGCCTTGTCCCTGTTGATACATCCATTGCCCATACGTTGCGGGACGGAAGGCATAAATCCCGTCCTGATAGTACAACATAACGAAAGGCAGGTCACGCGCGATAATCGCCTCCAATTTTTGGATGAGCTCCTTTTGCTTTACCGGGTCCACGGTCGTTGTCAGCTCGGCGGCGAGGGTGTCCACTTCAGGATTTTTGTACCCTCCGATATTGATGGAGCCCTTTGTGGGATCGGAAACGACGAGCTCGGTCATCCGCAGGGGATTCACCATGACCGGCGCGGACCAACCCCACATGGCCAAATCAAAGTCGCGTCCTTTGGATACATCAAACTCGGGCCACGTTTTGGCGTCCACGCTGTCCGTGTCGAGCGAAGTGACTTTGATATTGAGGCCGATTTCTTTGAGCGCCGCTGCGATGAGCTCGGCGCTGCGAATGCGCTGCGGGTTGTTTGACTGCACGAGGAGTTCTCCCGCCATCGGTTTGCCATCCGCTTCGCGCACGCCGTCGTTGTCGGTATCCTTGTATCCCAGCCCATCGAGAATTTCTTTTGCCTTTGCCGGATCGTACACGGCTTTTATGCTCGGATCATGGAACGTGTGAGCCGGATGCAGCCAGCCGGGATTGCCGGGTGTGCCGTAGCCAAGCAGCACGGTATCTACCAATTTTTGCGTATCAATCGCGAGCGCAACCGCTTGGCGTACCTCCGCATTGTCCCAGGGGGCGCGCTCATCGTTGAATTGCAGCATTGTCGTGGCAAAGCCCGGTCCGCGTTCCACCTTCAAATCCGAATTGCCTTCAAAGTCTTTGACCAATTCGGGAGAGAGGGGAACGGTCGTTGCCTGAATTTCACCGGTCTTGAGCGACGAAAAAACTGTCGTCGGGTCCTTGATGATCGGCATCAGGATTTCATCCACAGCGGGTTTGCCCATGAAATAATCGGGATTCGCCTCAAAGCGATAAAATTCGTCCAGCTTGTGTTCCGCCAGCTTGAAGGGACCCGTGCCTATGTTATTTTCAAACGTTTTGGGCTCCGTCACGTCTTTCCACACGTGCTGGGGAATGATCGGCACGTCGGCGAGCAAGCGCCGTTCAAAGGACGGATCCGGTGCGGGCAACGTTATCACGACGGTCTTGTCGTCCGGCGTTTCAATGCTTGTAATATTCTTGACGGGCGGCGTCCAGCGCGAGTGCGTGTTCTTTTGATAATACTCGAACGCGAACTTGACGTCAGCCGAAGTGAACGGTTGCCCATCCTGCCACTTGACGCCGTCGCGGAGCGTAATCGTATGCGTGAGTCCGTCTGCGCTCACTTGATCTCCCGTGGCAAGCCACGGTTTTGGGGTGTTGTTAGCGTCGAGGACAAACAACGAGTCGTATACCAAGCCGAGCATGTTCCAACCCGGATAGCCGGTAACGTATGCGTATGGCTGCAGTATTCTTTCGTCGGTCAGGATTGCCATCCGCAAGCTGACGGGCTGTGCCGAGGGCGCAGAGGTAGGCGATGCGACTGTTGCCGCAGGTGCATTCGGCTGCTGCGCGACAGGTGAGCTCGGCTGCTGCGCGACAGGTGCGCACGCGGCGATAACAAGCGCAATCAAGATGCCCAAAACTCCGATTCCCGCAACGCGCAAATTGGATCTAAACATTCTCTCCTCCTCGATTCTTATTTGTTGGCAGAACGATGCAAATGACCTTTATTTACCTCTACATCACCTCCTTTACGAGTGCGATTTATGCCTCAAACGCCTCTTGTGCGCGGCGATAATGATGTTGCAGCAAAATGCCGTTTCCAACATCGTGCCCGATCCCTCCGAGCGCGAGCAAGAAAAAGCCGATCAACACGAGATTGACGTCGATACTCAACGACAAAGATGGTTAAAAACATCTTATGTAGATGTCAACCACCGCAAACAGAAATCAAGAAGTCCCGCGTTTTGATGCCACAGAATGCCGCTTTGTCAACGACCAAGGCATCGTCGAAAAGTGCTGACACTTGAGTGGAATCTACTGCCCGATAGGATTGTGATCCGTTTGACGAATTCAGGGATTCAAAAGATAGATTGCCTCGCAACCACAAGATAAACAAAGTACACGCGGCAAGACTATGGCGGGTGAACCATGGCGTATACTGGCGCACATCTTGAACTAGCCGAAGCGGGGTGGGAGTGTGGGCGGGGCGGGGCTGAAGCGTGCACAGAGTTGCGCTCCTCGCCCCAAGAAGAAAACTATCAGGAGACCGATTGTAGGTAATGAGAAAGGATTTCCCCAACTGATTTGGGGAGAAGCATCACCATTGTGCACATGAGGGCCTGGTGCGGATGCATTGTGGGAGTGTGCACAGTTTCCACCTTCGGAGCCAAACACCAAGTCTGTACACGCAGGCTCGGCACTGATGCTCGACGAAATTACAATGACGCCGAGCAGGGCCCACAGGAGCGGATTTAACCAGGTTCGCATATAGGGAACGCGGTACGAGAAGATATGTATTAAACTTGATTTGGCGACGGTCATTATAACTACTTTTGAAGTGAGGTCAAACAAAAAAAGTAAGATATCTTTTTTTCCTTCACAGCGTCGTAAACGAAAGGATTGGGATTCAAAACATCAATTTAATTCCCATTCCCGTGGACGAAGGAATTGATTACCTTGATCAGACAATCAAGCACGGAGAATCCGCTGTGGGGCGCAGAACGCACTCACGGGGAACCGCTCAAACTCCGATTACGGGTTGCCAAGGGCACGATTCGGAGCTATATGCGCCCTATGCGCCAAGTCCGACCGCCTTCCCAAGACTTGTGCATCTTTCTGAAGAATCATGCGAAGGATCTATGGGCGTGTGATTTTATACTTGTGATAGACCTGGTACGGTCAAACACCAAGATACTTGATTCGCGATAACGATAGCAAGTTTGGAAAGGACGTTATTCGAGTTGCCATATCTTCAGGAATTGAAGTGTTGCGCATTCCAAACCGTGCGCCGCGCGCAAACGCAGTTTGCGAGCGCTTCTCGACAAGTGTGCGGCACGAGTGCTTGGATCACACGCTCATCTTGAACGAACTACAGTTGTATCGGGTGGTGAAAGAATACATCTCGTCCTTTAGCGCCTCCCGTCCCCATCAGGGCATAGGTCAGCAAATGCCGGAGCAGATCGCAAAAGGCGAGGAGGAGCGTGGTACGGGGAAGTTTATTGCGTTTCCGGTCTTGAACGGCTTGCACCATGACTATCCGGACCTCATCAACAAGAAGGTTCAGCCCGGTCGTCCGGTCAAATATGTGAATACCGGAAGGCCCGGCCCGGACATTGAGTTGCGAATTTGCGACGGCTTCGGGGACCATTGTTTAGCCACAACACGACTACTCATTTTTGATCCAGTTCCTTCAATCCAACCAACTCGATTCCTGCGCGCTTCGCTTCGGTTTCCGCCGCCTCTGTGAATCCCCCACGCGCAAAAAATAATCGGTGGACAGTCCAACCGGAGAATTCTTTCTCTGCGAAGCGTTGCGTTTTTTCACCAAACTCCTTCACCATCTGAGTGCTGATGCGATCGACGCCCCATTTACACTCTCCCAACAGCAACCACCGCTCCGACCAATGGATGGCGACTACATCAATCTGAATGCCCCGCCCCCAGTGCGAGCCAACATGGTCCGGTTTGAACGGTAATTTGCCTCGATCGGCTTGCTGCCAGACCCACTCGCGACAAATTTCTTCAAAGGCCGTCGCACCAATAAATGCACGGAACTGCTCTCCGATCTTTTCCCAGACCTGCTCCACGCGTCCCTGCTCCAACAAATCAAGATTGGGGTCAATGAAGCGAAAGTGAAAGCGATGGTAATGATCAGACAAATGATAGCGCCCTTTATGACTCCGTGATCGTTTCGCCGGCAGTATCGTAATGGGCAACCGCCGCTCCACCATGCGCAAATCTTGCAAGCGATCCAAGTAGGCACTGACTTGATGCTTTGGTAAACCGGTATCCGTGGCGATTTCATCCAACGTATGTCGCCCCCGCCCAATCGCCCGAATAATGGAGATGAAATTGCGCGGCTCGCGCACTTGATCGCTCAAGAGGAAGAAGGGTTCGTTGCGAAAGATGCCGGTCGGTGCCATCACTTGCGTTTTGATGTTTGCGCCAATGCTCTGGTCGTCCAGGAAGAGTTCCAGATAGGCCGGGATGCCACCGACCACGGCGTAGGTGGAGATGCGGCGCTCCAAATCGTAGCGCGGCAAAAAGTCTTTCAGCGTCCGAAAAGGAAGCGGTTTGACCAGCAGTTGCGCCGTGAAGCGACCGTAGAGGGGAGATTGATACTCAAAGAGGCGGGACATCATCCCAATATGTGAGCCCGCCAAGACGAGAATCAGATTGGATCCCTTGATCCGGTGATCCCACAGGTTTTGAAGCCGTGAGGCAAAGGAGGAATCGGCCTCACTTATCCATGGGAATTCATCGAGAATCACAAGGATACGACGCTCGCGGACCAGCGCGAGCAAGTTTTCAAACAGCGCTTCCCAGGAATCGAACGTGGGTGGGGCTGTTTCTGGCGCGAGCGTACGCCAGACGGATTGGGTGAATTCCTGACGCAAGTTGGCGGGCGTACCACGCACGGCAACCCAGTAAATCGTCGGCAGTGCACTCAATTCCCCCCATTTGAGAAGGAGGGTCGTTTTGCCGACACGACGGCGTCCATAGACCACCACAAATTGTGCGCCGGGACGTTGACTGACCGCGAGCAGGGCTTCCAATTCCTCTTCTCGTCCGAAAAAATTGCGGGTCAAATTAGAGATAGTCATGGCTATGTATTATACACAGCCATGACTATTGTGCAAACTCCAAGAATCTTTCTCAAAGTAGCGATAAAACGCCATAAAGTGCGTCCAGAGTAATATTTCCTGGCGATACAATGGAAAGAGAATCCAGTCAAACGATTGAGAAATGTACAAGAATGGTCAAGGAGTGACGATAGAATAAGCGCACACGCCCTGATCGGCGCGTTTGCATACCGCCCTTTACGCTTCCATTATGCCTTCATACACAGTTCATAACGCCACACGCCAAATCATTATTGGCACACGCATCGAACTCGCGACCACCCCTCAGGCGCGCCGTGTCGGACTGTTGAAGCATGACCGGCTTGAAATTGGGCACGGGCTCCTTATTCCCGGGCGCAATTGGTTTCCATTCATGGCGATCCACTCCATCCGAATGAAATTTCCAATTGACGTCTTTTTTCTGGACAGGAACAATCGAGTGCTTGGACTTGAGACGCTCCGACCCAATCGGGTGGCATGGGTTATGGGTGCGCAGTGGGTCTTGGAAATGGCTGAGGGTGCAATTGCCGTCTCCGGAAGCCAAGAAGGCGATGTAATTGCGTTCACCATCACTGCTTGATAGGCTGTGCCAATTCAGACGACGATCTCGCATGTAATCTATCGCAATGCAATTTACCACCTTGGCTCGGCGCGTGGGTGCGTCTTGCTCCTCCTGGAGGGTGTGAGCTCCGCGCCGCACACCCTATGAGGGGGCTCACTATGCAACCGGGGCGCATTTATTTTGTACCCAAAGGGTATGACTCTTTTGGCGAGCAAGGATTAGGACACTGATCGGATGGATACTGCGATAAAAATATGCCTTCACCAATTGAATTGTCGCGACAAGAATATTTGGATTCAGTCCAGGGTGGATGCCGCAGATTGATCACTAACTCGGCGTCGCAATTGAACGTTCCACTTTTTTGTATGAAACATCCAAGGCTATCGTTAAAGCCCTACAAAATAGACTATTATGATTGGTTCGAAAAGGGGATGCCTGCAAAATAAATTCTCTGAACCCTTGACCCACGCAATTCAGTCTGGTATAGTGGCGCCATAATCGGCTGGAATGAAATTTCATTCCAACCCCTCATCTGAAACGATTTCCGTTGACACGAACTCTGTGTAGTTCTCTTGCCCGAGCCTCTGCCCGCGACCTCGTCGCACACCTGCATTAACAGGTAACACGCTTGGGAGTACGAATGGTAGGCGACATGTAAAACGCCGCGGAATCGTTTGACATGCAGAGAGGGAGGCTCGTCAGCCCGCACACGCGGGAGAACGAGTCCTCCCTCTTTTTTTATTTCTCATCAACTCGCAACCGTATGAACGCGACGGATCTCGTGCAAGGTGACAACCCAATCGTTGCGCCGCCCAACCTCGAAAATGCTCGAACTGAAACCATCGCGCAATGGACGCACCTCGTGCGCCGCTATTACCCGCATCTCGCCACACCGATCGCACGTGCGTTGGCGCAGCGCGCAGCGGGCGGTCCCTACGGGTTCGCCATGCAATCCATTACTCAAGGACTGGCTCAGTTCGACAAGGCAACGCTGGGCGATATGACAGGGAGTGAATTGCAGATGCTCTCGGCACTGCTATTGAATCTGCGCGAGGCAACGCAGCGCCTGCTGGCGCAAGTCAATGGGCAGTGGCATCCCGACTAAGCGACGCACCACAACCCGGAATTCCTGCAAAAGGAGAATTTTCTGTGCTCAAATCAGCCACCTTTATGATTGGCATCTTGCTCGCCCTTGGCGCCTTTATCGGGTTCTTGCTCCTGGGAAATTTCCTCGCACCGCCGCCCGCGCAGGTGGTCGTCGCCTTGCGCGACATTCCGCCCTACACGCCGCTCGACCAGAATATGTTGGGGCTAGACGCCCAACATCTCAACCGACAGGTGCTGGCGACGCTCGTAGAAAAACAAGAACTCGATCAGTACGTCGGCGGCTTTGTCACGACGCCGATCTTTGCCGGTGAACCACTCCGCAAATCCGCCATCGTCACGGCAGGAAATCCTCTCGCGTCGAAACGCCTGGCGCTGGCACTGAATGAGCCGAACCGCGTGGCGGCAGTGATCCCCGTAGATGCAAAGACCTCACCTACCCAGATTGTCATCGGCGATTACGTGGATTTGGTCATCAGCATGGCTCCCGGGAATCTCACCGGCGGCACCTCGAATCGGTTCGGCGAGATTTTGAGTGGACAGGACAGCAATCAGGCGAGTTTCGGGTTTGGGCCTTCGGCTGTCATTACGCCGACGCAAGGCACATTTCCAACCTCGTCCATTTTTCCGTCGGGAATCATCAGCGGACCGCTGGTGGGCGAGGCAATGAATCTGCCGGTAACCAAAGCGGTGATTCGATCCCTGCCCGTCCTCGCCGTTTCGTTCGAGCAAACTCCGAACCCCACCTATGCGAGTGCAGGCTTTGGCGACGACTCAGGCAATTCACCTCCACAGCCCGCTTACATCGAGGGGGCGATCACGTCCCTCACGGTCTCCATTCCCCGCGACAGCGCGGAACTGCTCAATTTCGGGATCGACAATGGCAGAGTTCATGTACTGCTGCTGCCGGTACAGGAAGGACAAACCGAATTCGCTGCACAAAAAGACGATCCAACCCTCGGCATGTCCTGGAATGATGTGCTCGCCTTCATGATCCAGGAGCGCCAAGAACTGACAGCGGCACTCAATTCGTCAACTGCAAACAACGGTGCTCCTTCCGGCGCAAATACGAGCGCGACCAATCCCATTGCCGCACCAACCACCAATCCCATTGCCGCACCAACCACTGTCCAAATCTCACCAACGCCGACAACTACAGATGACTCGAGCACAAATCCTACAGCAACGCAAGTTGCAGAACTGCCCCCGCCAACCACCCTCGCGGGAACCGGTAGCGGAAACAACAATGGCAACAGCCTTCCGCCCGCGCCATCGAATAATACGGTACCGCAGCCAAATCAATTGCCGACGGGGCTGGATGTCATGGCGTTAGTTGTTCCCCTGGTGTGCGGGTTCCTCTTCTTGATCTTGGGAATCATCGTCATTCGCGTGATTCGTCGAAGGAGAATGTCGCATGTCACTCCGTAACGCGCCCGGTGACGCCTCAACGCGCGCTGGTGTCCCTTTATCCCCTGCGCGACCACCAGTACTCGTCCTGCCAAGGAATGGGGATCTCCCACACAACGCACCCTCGACCGTCTACGCCGCGCCCGAACACAGCCTGCGCGTGCTTATTGCCACGCAGGAATTCAACGAGTTCCGTATCTTGGATCGCATGTACACCGAACATCCCGAACTCGGTCTCAAAACGATCGGCTGGTGTGACAACGGCGTCAACCTGTATCAAGCAGCAATTGACGGCGATGCCGACGCGGTCATTGTGGATCCGGAAACGCGCAGTTTTCAATATGAAGATGTGCAGCGCCTGTGGATTTATCCCAAGAAACCTATCGTCACCATCGCCGCTGTACCGCCGCATAGCGGGCTAGCCAACACGATGAAACAACTGGGGGCGGTTGATTTGGTCACGCGTCCCCTCACCGAACGCTCGGCGCACGAGCTCGTCGCCAAGTGCCATGTCGGTGTGCAGGAAGCGCTGCGCTATCGCGCGAGCGTTGGTTATATCCCGCAAATTGACAGCCGAACCGCACAGGTCATTGCAGCGCGCGGCTGGCAGCAGGGCGTGATGGTCGTCTGGGGACCGAAAGGCGGTGTCGGCAAAACACTAGTGGCGTGTAACCTGGCAGTCGCGCTCGGAGTGATCGGCAACCGACGGACTGTCCTCGTGGATGCGAATATGGCGGGTGGGAACGATCATCATCATTTCTACCAGAGCATTCCGCAAACCCAGCTCGGCAGGAATATCAGCGCCCTTGCAGATCGCGCAATGCTCAACTCGCGCTACGGTCCGATTCAACCGTCCGCGACCGGGATGCTCGGACAGCGTCCCATCCTGCCTGCCGACGAAGTGGATGCACACCTCTTTCGCTACGGCGAATCGCAGCTCAAGCTGTTGGTCGGCATCCCGCGCCAGCACATGGGCGGTTATGAATGCTTTATCGAAGAAAATGGGCGCGCATTTTTCCGCGAGCTCGTCGCGTCGCTGCGGCAGTTTGAAGATTTCGTCATCGTGGACATCGGGCAAGACGCCAACGTGCCCATGCATCTTGCTGCGCTCGAATTCGCCGATTACGTGTACGTCGTCGTCACACCGGATCGCTCCAGCATCCTTGCCACGAAAGAGGCACTCGATACGCTCTTCAAGCATGTCAAACTCGCACGCTCGAAATTCCGACTCATCATCAACCGCTACCACGAATCATCAGGCATCAGCCGTGCCGAAATTGTCAAAGCGCTCGACATGCCCGAAATCGCGACCATTCCCGATGGCGGACCTGCCGTAAGCAATATCGTGAACAGCGGCAAACCCTTGATCGTGGAACACCGTGGGCAGGTCGCCGACAGCATCATCAGTATCGCCTCGACCATTTACCCGCCGACGCGCGACATTTGGACGAGTCGCGGGAAACTCGGCAAGAAGCCCCCCAAAAAAGGCGGCGGAGCGCTGCATAGCCTCACGGCGGGTGTGCGCTGGCTCGTGTTGGGGGAAGGAAACAAACCATGACTCAGCCCAGCTATCCGACACGACCTCCTCCACCGCCGCCTGCGCGTCACTATGCCGCGAGTGCACTTGCCCTCGCTGTGCAAGCCAACTTGCAAAGCGCCGATCCAGAAGCGCGCCCCTATGACATGGTGCTCAAAATTGCGCGCCTCAAGCTCGATGAGGAATACGCCCACTTGAAGGGGGTCAATTGGCCGCTCAAAAAGGACGAAGTGCGCCGCGTCGTAATGTGGGCGATTGACGAGTTCAACCGCAAGGCGCGCCTGCAGGCGGCACACACCCTCGAAGGCGACCTGCCCACAATTCTGAGCCAGCTTGTGAACGACATCGCAGGCATGGGGTTTCTCACAGACTATATCGAAGACGCGAGCGTCGAAGAAATCATCATGAATGGGATCGAACAGTTGTGGCTCATGCGGGCAAACGGCACCAAGGAAAAAGTAAACCTCTTAGAGTTGGACCTCGACCACGACCGAGTGCTCGACCAGATCAATCGCCTCGTCTCACCAACCGGTCGCCAGATCAACCTGATGAATCCGATCTTGAACGCCAAGCTGCCGGACGGTGCGCGGATCAACGTCGTCATCAGTCCCATCGCGGAGCCGAGTCCCTCCATCACCATTCGCCGCCATCGGCTGGTCGCGCGGCGGATGGCGGACTTGTTCCAGCTGCGGTCGATTACGCCGGAAGCGGCGGAGTTTCTAGAAGCCGCCGTTCGAGCGCGCATGAGCATCCTGGTCTGCGGCGGCACGGGTACAGGCAAGACGAATTTCATTAATGTCCTCGCCACCATTTTCGATCCAGACGAACGCATTGTGGTGATTGAAGACACCCGCGAGCTCGATCTGAAAATTGACGACGTGCAGTATCTCACGGTGCGGGAAGACACATCCGAGAACGCGCGCCCCATCACGCAGCGCCAGTTAGTGGCGAACGCACTGCGGATGCGCCCGGATCGCATCCTCTTGGGCGAGGTGCGCGGGGGCGAAGCCTTCGACATGTTGATGGCGAACAATACCGGACATGAAGGCACAATTACGACCGTGCATGCCAATTCGGCGACGGACGCCATTGCGCGGCTTTTGCAGCTTTGCGCGCTGGCGGACGAGGCACAAAACTTTAACCCGAGTTATCTCGCGGAATGGATTGCCCGCGGGTTTCACCTTGTCATCTTTCTGGGACAAACGCGGAATCCGCCGCGCCGATTCGTCCGCGAAATTGCGGGGTTGGAGGGACGCGCCGAAGGCATCAACGTGACGCGCGATCTCATTTTCACAATCGAACAGGATGAATTGGTGCGCTCACTCCGCCCGCTCCCCGAACGCTTGATGCAGCGCTTTATCCAATACGGCATTGACACCAAATCGTTTTTGCCGCGTCAAAGCAAACGGATTGCAGGTGCTTTTGCCGGGAGGGATGCATGATGCTCTATGCGCCGAACGTGCTGGTTGCCTTTATCGGTGCAGTGGGGATTTTGATTCTCACGCTCGTCCTGCAGATCAAGCCGCAGCACCAACTCATTCAGGGCGCGCGCCCGCGTGCTTCGTTTCTCAAGCGTCTTCAGCGCAAGCTCGATGAAGCGGACCTTGACCTTTCCGCCGGCGAATTCCTGCGCGTTTCACTGATGCTTGGTCTCGCCCTCGGTTTCATTTTGTATTTGAGCATTGGCGCGTGGACCGGCTTTGTCGTGGGCTTGGGCATCGGCATCGCGGGCTACTGGTCGTATCTCGAAGACCGACGCGACAAGCGACGGCGTCAATATCAAGAAGAAATTGCGGCGGTGATTGATATGTTGCTCCAAGCGACAGCTGCATCCTTGAGCATGGACATGGCGATTGATTTTGTTGCCGAACGCGCGCCAAGTGGAGCGCGCGCAGATTTTCAAAAAGTGCGCGATCTGCGCGCGCTCGGAACGCCAACCGTTGAGGCAATGCAAACTGTTGCGGCGGAGCGACGCGACATGATCTTTGATCGATTGATTGAGGCGTTGATCGCGACGATCCATCAAAATAGTAAACTCAACGACGTACTCGTCCCAATGAACGAAATGGTGCGCGGTTTGACCTCCGCGCGGCGGCGCATCGCCACGGCACAGGTTCGCATACGATGGGAAGCGCGCATCGTTTGCATCGCACCCTTTGTCTTTATTCTCATGCTGAACCAAACCGCGCCGGACTTGCAGCGCCCATTCTATGCCAGCATCGTGGGACAGATTGCGCTCATTGTGATTGGCTTGTTGTGCTTTTGCGCGTACTACTTTATGAACCGTCTGGGAGCGCGAGCTCTGCGGCCGATGGAATACATAGACGCGCCAAACGTATCATTGGATGCAGCACAGAGCCCACTCGGAGCGTTAACGTAGAAGAGCGAGACCAACCATGGATTTTTTTACCAGCATCGCAATTGCACTCGCCGGTGCAACAGGAATCTTTTTGATGTGGCGGACAATTACACAGTCAGCACTAGCCAAAGATGCGACGGGCGGACAACCGTTGAGTGGTGTGATTCCCGTCGTTCGCACCACACCACTACTTGACCGTTTGTTTGGTCCGTTGCTCGGACGCTTAAGCTATCGGTTAGCGCTGCTTTTGCGTCGCATTGACAAAGATGAAGCGCGCTTGCGCGCAGCTGGATATCCCACACGTTATTCAACGGTGTACGACTTGTACGCGTGGAAAGTAGCAATGGCACTGTTTTTGTTTCTCGTGGGCATCGCTGCATCGCTGATCGCGGGGTCAAGCTTTGTATTCCTTGCGTTCGGGTTGGGTCTAGTGGGCATGTTCCTACCAGACTTTCAACTCGCGCGGCTGATTCGCAAACGGGAAGAGAATATGCGGTTTGAGATGGCATTTAGTCTCCATCGGATGGCGGTGTTCTGTGCAGCCGGGGGTTCGCTTGGAGAAGCCGCGCAGCAGCTCGCCTATAGCAACAAAGGTGGAGTATTCGTCAACGAGTTGCGACAGGTGACGGCCGACATGCAAAAGGGAATGACGCTGGATGAAGCACTTGAGCAAATGAAAGAGCGAAATCCGAATATTCCCGAAGTTGTGACACTTGCTGAGCTCTTGCGTGCCAGCGGTCGCACCGGCACATCCAATGCCGAAGTTCTTCGCAGTCTGGGGAACGTGATGATTGACAAGGCACTGCAGGAGATGGAACAGCGCGGAATTGCATCAGGCGTCCAAATGGTCATCCCAGTCGGTGGATTGATTCTGCCCGCAATAGGCATCGCGGTAATGGGTCCTGGAATTTTTCTTGCCGCACAGTATTTTTTGTTTCGATAAAGGAGGTGTGTCCGAACACGAGTCGTTACCGAAGATTTATGTCGCGCGGCACGCTTTGCCGCCATAGATTTGAACATCAGAAAAAGGAGAATCCGAAATGGTACACATATCGAAAAATTTGCCACTCGCCAATGTCGTGTGGACAAACGTACTGCTCACACTGACGAAATTGGTTTCATACACCAAACGTTTTTTCCGCGACAACCGCGGCCAAGACCTTGTGGAGTATGCATTGATTGTCGCATTTGCCGTTGGCGTTGTAGCGGTCTTGACCGCGCTCTACACGACGATCAAAAACGTGCTGACGCAAGCAAACAACGCGTTGCAGTCCGCCGCAGGACAGTGACGAATCTGAACATACGCCAATTGTCGAGGGCTGTGTCTTCTCCCACAGCTCTCGGCAATACAAAAATCGGAATTTTCTATGCAAAAATTTCCTCCGTTCCTGAAACGGCTTGACCGTTTTCGCAACGACAACCGCGGCCAGGACCTAATCGAATGGACGGCGAGTCTCGCAGTGTTCCTGATGTTGTGCGGCGCAATCGCCATGTACTTTTGGGTGTGGTGGAATCAAACTGCGGCGGCGGGCGCCGTTCACGACGGCACATATCTCACAGCAATACGCGGTGGTAGCGCAGCGGAAGGTGCAGCGCGCTCAAAGTACATGTTGAACGCGGCGGTCGGTCAGTTTGCCAATGAATACAAAATTCAATTCGTAACTGATCCGCGTAAAAGCGTGCGTGGCGATGTGAAAACAAACAAGACTTTTGTCTTGCCTTTCATTGGTGCTCTGCCGTACACGATCCGGGCACACAGCTTTCAACGGCTTGAACGTTTTTACGGCGGACCCGTCGGCAAGCGCGGCGCAGATTTTTGGTGGTGGTGAGGTGATGCCATGAATGTGTTGTGTCGTTCCCAAAAAATCCGAGACAACGAGGGCGAGCACGGGCAGGCGCTGGTCGAATTCGTACTAATCCTCCCGTTCCTGTTCCTTATACTGGCAGCGTTGATTTATTTTGGACGCTTGATCTATGCAACCATTGCGCTCGACATGGCAAGTTACGACGCATGCCGCGCGGCAGTTGAATCTCTGCGGCGCGATGACGGGCAAATACAAGGACTAACTGCCGGACGCGAAACGCTAAACGGTTTTTCATTGAGCGCGGCGTCGGCACGTTTGACAGTTGTGCCTCAAGGGAAATGGGATCGCGGCGCGTGGGTGCGATGTCGAACGGGATACACCATGAAGGTAAACGACATTCCGATGGTGCAGCTTTTTCACCCCGGCGGCGCAGTGCCTCTGAAAGCAACTCGCTGGTCGCGTATCGAAACGTGGCGCTCATGGTGGGAACGGTAGCGCGACTCACGGAGCGGGAGGTTCGATGATCCGATGGTTCAGAAAATGGTGGAACGATCAGCGCGGTGAATATCTCGTGCAATTCGTTTTGCTGTTCCCGGTTGCAGTCGTGATGCTCGGACTCGTCATAGATGGTGGATTCATGTATCAGCAGTATCGCGCCGCGCAGACTACGGTTGAGGCGGCGGCACAAGTGGCGAGCCACGAAATTGACGTGAACTACTTTCGCGCGACGAACCAAGTCATCTTGAATCGAGGCGCGGCGACCGCAATCGCACAACAATTCATCAACTTGAACAAGAGCAAATATCTCACCAAGACAAACATTACCGCGCAGCCGAATCGCATTACTGTTTGGGGACAGGCAAAGATTCCTACCATCTTTTCTAAAATTTTCGGTGTGTCGGAACTTACCGTCACCGTGAGTGGACAGGGCTATCCGGCATTCGGAATCAATCGTGAAGGAGAGTGAGTATGCATTTGATTGAACTTTTATTTCAAAAGAATCAACTGAGCGGGCGCAAGCACGTTACACCGCTCGGTTGGGTCCTCTTTGGCATCGGTGTGCTGTTCGTCGGTGCGCTCATCTTTGGTTGGTATCGCCAAATCACGGGCAATGTGAACATGCTTGAACCAAATTCATCGATAGCCTTGGCTGAAGTAGTTGAAACAGCCGAGCCAGCAACTCCACAGAATCCGCATGCGAATAATGAGGCACCAAATTGGACTTTCAGGATTGTCAAAACGCCACTCGGCGTGGATGCGGTTGAAGCGCCGCCCGAGGTGACAAAGGCGGTGTTAAGTGACTTTGACGCGGCGCTGGATGGCTGGGACGCGCACAAGTTCGACCTCGATTATCTAAAAGCGCACGCGTCCGACTTTTTCAGCGGAAGGCAGCTGACACGCATGCAAGGAATGCTGGACTGGATGCAACAGGAAAAGCATGCCGTTGCGCTCCATGAGTACGAGCTCCTGCCACTCGGACGCAGTGTGCAGTATGCCCCAAACGGCACACAGGCGGTGGTCATCGAATACATCGCGGCGGGCAAGACGTACGAATATGATCTAAAAACGCGCGCCCAGCTGGATGAACAGGAAATACCTGACCGCATTGTCATGACCGAGATGAGCTATGACTCCTCGGCGAGCCGATGGAAGATTTCGCGCATAGCACTGTCGATGGACTTGCAGACCAAAAAGGTGTTTTGGCAGGACCGATAAGTACAACAAGCACGAGTGCGAAGGAAGATGATATGCAAACTCTCACACGATTCGAAAAAATAGCGCAGTGGGCCAACGCACACAAGTATGTTGCTTCGTTGCCACTCATGCTAGGTATTTTTGTCGTGCTCTTTATCTCGACCGCTAGCAATACCTGCGCGCAGGGGAACTGCCCTGTTGGTGCACATGGTGAATGTACCCTACTCCCAAGTGGAAAGATCAAGTGTTACTGCGAGGGAGATGACAACGGCGGGGGCGGCGGTCCCGCTGAAACCCCAGTACCGGGCGGCGGGGGTGGCGGTAAACAGACCGTAAATGTCACGGCAGCGGCATCTTGCGTATATATGCCGGGTGGACCGACTGGTCTTGGCAATACCAATGTAATCATCAGCAGCGGTCGCTGTAGAGACGACTATTACAACATCTGGATTTGGTACCTGCCGATATGCGACCAAAAGTCGTGCGGTTTGGTCATCCCTGTGTTCATCGTTGACTGCGCGCAGGGGTGCAAAAAGCAAGGGAACCCGCCTGGACCAACGCCTTGCACGGCCTTTCGCTTCAGTGGGTTATCGCTCGAGTGCAATCTGAACTGGATTGCCAGCGTCCGCGCGACGATTCCGCCGGTGCAAACGATCTACACTCCGTACCCCCGCGGTCTCAACCGCGACCCTATCACATTCATGGCAACCGGGTTGACGACTCAAGACTGGCAGTGCAGCCGCGCCATTGACGGCTGGGATCCGCAGACATGGAGCGCAAACGACGACTATGCCGATTTTCATTTCTGCTTGCGCTGGCGACAAGTGGCACCGCCTGACCCTGAAGAATCGCGCGACTCGGGGTATGGCGGTTACGATCCCGCGCCGGCTTGGGCGGATTGGTTGTGGGACGAGCGTTCATGGGGCAATCCAAAGCAGTCCTCTTCTGCCGGTCCGATCATCGCACACACCTATGAGACCTCATCTGCGGACGATGAAAAGGGTTATGGATACGAGCGCAAGCCGCACAATGGTCCTGACAATCGCCCCTCGTACCAGGTGCGTGTGACGACGTATTGGGTTGTGGATTGGTATATGCGCTGGAAGGAGCGTCGCTGCAAACCCGACCCGGACGAGAACCCCAACAATCAGTGCAAAGGGCAGTCCAAGATGCTCGAATACTGGGTCGCTCATGAAGACGGTCCACATGGTCTTGACCTGCGGATGCCGGACATAGGCAACGCGCACTACTGGACAAGCAGCAATTCTATTCTGACGCCTGATGGTCGAAAGATGGACGTGTTACCTGTGCCAGTAATTGAAGTTCAGGGCATTCAGCCCAAATAAAAAGGAGCGTTTATGAACCGCCGTATCACAATTCTACTCATGGTAACTGCAATGATGATCGGAGGATTGTCAGCATGTGCGCTTTATCGCTTTGGCGCGCCCTATACGCGGGCGGTAAATCTGGTCGTGCCAGTCAAAGAGATCGCGCCATACAGCGTCGTCACACCGGACATGGTCCGAGTACGCGCGTTTCCTGAAGCGATGTTGCAAGCGCAAGTGTATCGCTCTGTGGATGAGGTGATTGGAAATTTAACAACGACGACACTCGTTCCAGAACAACTTATCTATGTTCACCAACTCGCTGCGCCCCAGCAGTTGCGCTTGACCGGTGACGATGAATTTGAGGTCGTATCGTTCCCGATCAAGCCCGAACAGGCGGTTGGAGCGCAGTTGCGAAATGGGCAACGCGTGAATGTGTATCTACCTACATCGCAAGCGAACGCGATTGGTTCGGAACTTGTAGTGTCCGATGTGCGCACCGCATCGGACGGATATGTAATTGTCACCGTTGCTGCACCGTCTGACGTTGTACGCGACATCATCCAGTCAGGCGTGAATGGGCGTGACTCGCTGTGGCTGACACTCGCACCAACCCAATCGAATGCGATGGCGCAGCGCTGATTGTACGCTGTACAAAACTTTTGTACAGCGTACAACAACGGCAAAAAGAAATCCGATGAATGCGTCCGCGTTACTGTGGCTATCGGTCATTTCTACAGGATTTGTATCCACACTCGCTACATGGATGTTCCTCAACAAATGCGCGCGCCGACTCAACATCAACCATGCAAAGGGTACGCTGTGGGTTCAGACCGCTGCGGTGCCCACAAACTTGCCATTGCAAGAGTTGATGCAGTATGCGTCACTCGTGATCGGATTTCTTTTTGCTCTCAAAACGGTTTGGGATGGTGGATGGATTTTTGCGCTCTGTATCGTGCTCGCGGGCTTGCTACTCATGGAGCCGGTTCGTGCATGGTTGCACCAGCGTCACTTGCAAGATATCACGGGTGTAATAGACCTTGCCCTCGTTTGTATGGAGTGCGACTCAAGCAACAAGACCGTACTTCAGACGCTCGACGAAGCAAGCGCGACGCTCGGTCATACCGAAGTGCGTCGAATTGTCAGCGAAGCGCTTGTAAGTTTTTACAACGGCGCGACAGAAGGCGAAGCTCTCCAGCGCTTGCTCACTCGAAATTCAAACAGCGTTTGGGCACTCCTCATTTGGACTCTGTTCGAGCAACAGCAACGTGGAGGTAGTACGCAACTACGAAGCAAGTTGACCAAGTTGATGCGGCACCGACTCGAGTTGCACCGCCGCGCGCTACCCGCACTCGAAGTGACTCGGCGCAGTTTGGGACTCTCGTTGATTTTATGTGCGGCTATGACCGCATATTTGACAATCTCACCTGCATCAACTTTGTATGTGAGTTCCTTGCAAGGACAGGTCATCGGCAGTCTCGCACTGATCATGCTCGCTTGGATAGCGTGTATCTGGTCAGCCCACATTCAAACACTACAAAGGATCACCCAATGAATCCAATTCCCTCTTGGTTATGGACGGGCGGTGTATTCGGCGCAGCGACCATCACCGCTTTCGTTGTCCTGCAAGCAGCGGTGAGGTGGTGGTATGGACACCGGTCTCAAAGCGCGCCGAACGGAAAGCGAGAACCCACAGGAGACAATGATTCCATGAGTCGTCGGGTGATGTATACGCTCCTCGCCGGCATTGGATTGGTTGCGGTGTGCCTGCTCGTCAAAGACACTGCATCGACTCTGCTTTCCGTTTTTGGGATTTTCGCAGTCGTTCCGTACGTGTTGTTGCAAGGAAGGCAAATTGAGGCGCAGCGTTGGAACACGCGCACCTCTGTAGCACATTCGCTGGACGAATTCCAAATACTCACTGTCAATCGTCAAGACAACTCGGTTCTCGACGCTTATCCGTGGCTTGAACAGAAATTAAAGCGGAACACCATTTTCCAAACGCTCGAGGCGCGGTTTGTGGATTTGATCGGGCAAGGGTCGGCTGTGCGCGGCAACAGAGCGGCCTTGGAACGCATCGCACGCGAATTGAATTCCGAAGACTTGGTTCAATTTATTCGTCGCACAGAGATCAATAGCAATACGAACGATGAACGCGAAATTGTTTCGCGCGCAGCAGAAGATATTGCTGAGCGGATTCATCTCGACGCCGAAATAACAATCGCGCGGATCACAGGACAAACAATGTGGTTTTGGATCACAATTGTTGCCGCATTACTGGCAGCCGTGCTGATTCCTTTGAGAGTGTCATAGGATGGAAACAACGAAAAACGAATGGGC
This sequence comes from Anaerolineae bacterium, assembly GCA_020851635.1. Taxonomy (GTDB): domain Bacteria; phylum Chloroflexota; class Anaerolineae; order UBA4142; family SHND01; genus SHND01. Next base: position 94,625 of record JADZCJ010000140.1, on the reverse strand, counting down.
AGAATCGCCTTTGAATACAAATGCAATTGACGCGCGTGTGAGCTACCTAACCATTCTCAAAAAAGCAGTCGTGGTGTTTTTGCGTTTACTCACGGCATTCACGGTGTTCCTGGTCGCGTGGTCACTCTTTGATCCTCGTTTTGCACCTCTCACATTTTTGGATCCACGTGCGCTTGTGCTTGCCTCGATTCTACTCGCAGCGGGTGCCATTGATCTCGCGAAAGGCGTCGTCCCGATCGAAATCACTTATCCACTGATGTTGGCGGGAATCGTGCGCGCGATGGTCGTCGGCGACCCATCCTTCTTACTTTACTGGTTCGCGCTTGCAATCATCTACTTGTTCAATGTGGTAGGCGGTGGTGATATGAAATTGTTGATGGGTATGTTCGGGTTGTGGCCCCACCTTGAGTTTTTCATCGTGATGGAAATTGTCATCATCGCCACGCATCTTCCGATTGTTCTCTACCGTCGTTTGCAAATTGAAAATCTCCGCGCGCAATGCCGGATGTTTTTTGCATGGGTACGAGTCAAGCTGATTGACCTCACGATTGGTGAGGCGACACCAAATGACTTTTTGCGGCAAGCCATCGCCCATTGCCCAACGAGTGAAGCTTTGTCGCAGCGTGGTGATCGCCTTGCAATTGCTTTTTCACTCGCGGGCATCATCTATCTGGTTTTGATGACATCCGCCGGATTAAATTGGCGCTTGAGAGTTTGAGGCAAAACGATGAGACGCAGATTCTTTCACGTTTTAAAAAATTTGAGCAATGTATGGCGCGATGAACGTGGGACAGTTTCGATTGAGATGGCGCTCGTTACGTTGATTCTGTCAGCAGTGCTTTTCGGCGGTGTTGAGATCATGCGCTATGGATTGCTCCGGTATCACCTTGATCGCGCGACATATCACGCTGCGCGTTATCTCGTTCTCAATCCAAATGCAACGGATGCAGCTCGAGCAATGGTGCGCGCAGAAGTAGAGCACAATGTTTTGGGCAACGCGGACAATGTGCAACTTTATGCGAAAAGCGCACGCCGCGAGGGGCGATGTTTGCTTATCGTTGAGACTCGCGTGCGCTACGAAATCGAAGAACTGAATTGGCTTCTTGTGGATCCAAGTGCTGAATCGGTTCAAGTGTGGCCGCAACCGAGTGGCTGTAGAGAACTCGCCGCGCGTCCACAACTTCCCACGCGCACGCTAACACCAACGCCTACTTCAATCCCGACTCTCGCCCAGCGCGTTCGGCTCGATCTGATTGAAGGCGTTGCAATGGTCAACGCGAATATCCGCCTCGGTCCCGGTTTTGAATACGCTATTGTAGGACGACTGGCTGAAAAGGAAGTGGTGCAAGTTCGTGGTCGAGATGAAACGGCAACATGGCTCCAAGTTTTGCCAGAGAGGATTGGCTGGGTCTATGCGCCGCTCATTCAAATTGATGAGCCAGTGTCCAGCTTGCAAATTGTTGCCGCGCCGCCGCTGCCATTAAGAACACCTGCACCACCTGCACGTTTGCTTTTAGATGCCGTGCCAAAGGTCTTGAAAGTGGGAGAGTGTGCGTGGTTGCGATGGGATACGGCCGACGCAGACTTTGTTACCTTGAACGAAAAGGACGTTGCACTTCAAGGTGAGCAAAAAGTGTGTCCAACCGTTGATACGAAATATGTTTTGAGCGCGAGTTACGATCAGGATCGGTTCTTTGACCGCGAAGTAAAAATCATGATCTATCCTGCAGGCGATCCATAGGCGATGGGAAATTTCACAGAGCCATACACAAGCTCAAACCATCGCGCGCTGCTAAACATAATCGCCACTTTGTTCGCTGTACTGTTCACGCAAATTGTCACGCCTGCTGCATTCGCACAAAGTCCCGAGCCGAGCAAGATCATTGACGGACTTGAGAATCTCGCACTCGGCATGGTGAACCTTCTCATCGCGATTTCTGCATTGCTTATGGCGATTGGGATAGCAACCGGGTTTATCGGCGGAATGGTTGACAGCATCTTGGGGCGTCCCGGCAATTTGTCGAATACATGGGCGCGAGTTGCAGGTGTAATTGTTTGCTTTGTCGGCGCGGCGTGCACCATCATGATCGCTAATTTTATCTTTAGTCAGTTTCCCAAGAGCCAGCCGATTATTGTTCCCGGCGGTACGGGCATGGCAGAAGTCTCGCGGATCGTGAGTGGTATTGTTTCATTAACAACGGCGTTCTGTGGATTTATTGTCGTCCTTTCGATCCCTCTCGGATTTTTGGAGATGCAAGCGGGTTATGCCTTTGGTTTTCCAGCACGACTCGCGGGTGTCTGGGATAAGATCGGCGTGGCGATGGCGTGTTTGATTGTCGCCGTCATGGCTGGACCCATTAGCAGTTGGATTGCAGGATTTTTCATTTAACAGATGTTGCACATGAACGGCAGGAGGTTTCATGAATTGCAAATCACTCTCTAATGTCTATTCACAAACGCAGAAATGGACACATTGGATGACACTGTTCCTACTCGGACTGCTCATTGTCGCAACATTACTATCGCCTTTGGGCGCGGCTGCGCAAGGCAATCAAGGCGGAACCAGCATCGTTGATGCGCTCAAAACGCTTGCGAAAGGGTTCATTACATTTCTCGTAGCAGTTGCGGCGCTTATCCTCGCCATTGGCATCGCAACCGGGTTTCTCACCGGCATGATCGAGTCGGTCGCGGGACGTCCGGGCGGCTTGTCGAGTACTTGGATGCGTCTCGGTGGAATTGTCGTCTGCTTTATAGGCGCAGTGCTGACGATCATCATTGCAAACAGTGTCATTGACAGTATGACAGGATTTTCCGGCGGCGACATCAGTCTTCCGAAATAACGGCATTAACTGGTTATCAGTGTTCGAGTAAGAGAGGATCGCGTAGAATGAAAAGTGCAAATCGAATGAGCTTGCTTGTCCTCGCTATCGTTCTCGCGACGATTATGGCGACGATTATATTCAGTCCGGTGTCCGCTAATAGGGTCGAACCTCCACAACCGACGACGGCACCGTTCGCGCGCCCTCCGCAGCAAGACCCAACACCGCCACCTCCTCCACCGCCAGATGACGGTGGCATCATTCAAAACATCTTTCAGAACATCACTCAAACAGTCAATTTTCCTTTCGTGAATTTGGTCGAGGCATTGCAGAGCGCGATTGAGGAAATCTTGCGCCGCGCGATGGAACCAATACAAATGATGTTCGAAGCAGTATTGTCCCTTTGGCTTGAGAATCCAGGGATCTTGAGCAGCGGTAACGCCGCGCTCCCCGGCTGGGACCTGATGAAAGATGCATGGCAATTCATGTATTCGATTGCGATTGCATTTTGGCCCCTGACACTTGCAGTTGTCGCTGCGATTGCGGCAAAAGATGCGGTTGCTGCGGCGACGTGGGGTTTAGGTGACCTAAAAACAGCTCTGGGCACCTGGTTCGCTGCGGTGTTGCTGTCGGCGACGAGCTTGTGGTGGATGGATCTCGCGAACAATCTTGCCAACGCAATCACAAGTTACATTCTCTACAACTTTGCGGGACCACAATTTTTTCCGGGCACATTCATGGTCTTTTTCACAGTGGTTCTGCCGGGACTCTTTCTCACGTTTCCACTCGCAGGGATCATTATCATTATCTTTCTCGTGATCCTCGCGATAACGATCTTTGTTGGGTTGACATTCGCGATCATCGCGCGTCTCGTGCTGATGTATTTGCTGGTCGCGCTCGGTCCGCTTGCAATTATTTTAGGTGTACTCCCGCCCTTACGATTTGCAACTCAGATGTGGGTGCGCGGGTTGTTGCTTGTACTTGCCCTCGGACCCATTGACGCGCTGCTACTCAAACTTGCCTTTAATGTTGCACAGTATGCGTCGAGCGCGCCTCCCCTCCAAGCGGTTGCGGCGTTCATCGGTGTGTTCGGTCTGCTAAGCATTCTGATCACGATCAACTTTACACTCGTGAAAACTGTGTTCGGCGCAGTGATCGCGGTGGCGAATCAAACGATGAGCGCAGTACAAGCAGTTGGACAAATGGCTGTTGCAGGCGCGCTGTTGATGACAGGGGCGGGTGCTGGGGCAGCACTCGGTGGTAGCGCGGCAGGAGGCGCGGCAACGGGAGGAGGTGCTGGTGGAGGAGTCGGTGGCTCTGGTGGAGCGTTAGGTGGTGGTCTGTCCAATGAAAGCGGTAATTCAAGTGGTGGGATGGCTACACCGTCAACTTTACCCGGAATGGGTAACGCCAATGGAGCAGGAAGAGGGAACGGTAATTCACCATGGCAACCGAGAAGACGCGGCATGTCAGCCGCGGGCAATTATTTGCAGTCCACACGCGGACCTTTAGCGGGGTTTGGCGCGTTGTTGCGCGCGGCTGGCGTTGAACAGTTGCAACAAGAACGCGGCATTATAGTAAACGGTGCGAGGAATAATATGGGTATGGGACCATCAATGAATCTTGAATCCCGCGATATCACAAACGAGGAGAACGAATCGCCGCTTACGCGCATTGACAGTGAACGTGTCGGTGCTGAACGTCAAGCTCCGGATGGTGCCTCCGATGGCGCAGCTGTTCAGCGCACAGAGCGCAACGCATTGAGACCCGCGCAACAGGATCCTCATGGTGGCGACTCAAATGTTCCAGCCCGAACAGGAAGTGGGACGGATGCAGCGGGGCGATTAGCGCAAGGCGAATTAGGACGGGAACACGGTGGGACGGGTACTGGGACGGGAGGCGCGCAGAGTCGTACTCCGCGCGTTGCCGTCACTCGCGAGACAACAGATGTGCGCGGCGCGGTTGAAGCGAGCAGGAGGCGCGTGGCTCGCTCACCGATTGTAGATTCGACAAAAGGTAATGTATCTCCTTCACGCGGTGCAATTTCTTCGGGTGTTGGAGTCGGAACGGTAACCGCGTCCTCGCCAGGGAGAGGAGGTTCTGAAGCTACGCCTGCTGGATTGAGCGGTCGGGGAAATGAACGAGCTGCTAGTGGGGCGGGTTCGAGGACCGGCATAAGTGGAGTCGCAACAGAGGACTTGACGCCACCACGTCGCGCAAACATTGCTGCCATCCAAGAAAGCCGTGCCGCGATGGGTTTTGATTCAGGTGCGCGCGAGGGCGCAAATGCCCACAGCATCGCGGGTGCAAGCACTACTGAAAGCGCAAGCAGCAGTGGTTCCAATCGCGACGCTTCAAATGACAATGCGGTGGTGCAATCAGGATCGAACGCACAAGAAGGTGAGAGTGCTGACGCAGGAACAGACGAACGTGGAACTCCGATTGAATATGAGCGCGCAGAAGAAATGATTAATGATTCCACGCGGGAACCTGCAAATGATAACACGTCGATGCAATCAGGATCGAGCGCGCAAGAAGGTGAGAGTTCCGACGCAGCAGCGGATGAACGCGGAACGCATATTGAAAATGTGCACGGAGATGGGATGCTTGATGATAGTGGCAGTACGCTTGGTGTCGAATCCCCCTATGTAAACGACAACGAAATTATCGAATCCAATGATAACGACAACAGCTTTGCGGCGAGACGGACACCTTCGCTTGCACACGAAGCTGATCGGACCCTAAGCATGTTGCCGGAAGGAAGCGATGAAGCGCGGGGTCAAGCCGCCCAGCTCGTAAGTCGTTATGCAGACGTGAGCCAACAGTCGCAAACCGCAATAGCACTTGAACAAGCGATGCACACAGTCCACGAACAAAACAGCGTTCCGTGGTCACAAATGGGCGGAGCTATGGAACGAGGTCTATGGAGCACGCAAGAGGCGGCGAACAATGGCATTCCCCTAAACGACATGGCGCGGCAGATGGAGCCATTTATAGGGTCGCGCGATCCTTCCGACTATTTGGCATGGCAAATCGCGGGGCGCGGAGAAAAATTCCACTTACCTTCACAGCAAGTCGCCTATTTGCCCGCGCCAGGACCTTATGAATATCAAGCCGGACAATACATCGAGCAACAGCTCGGCATGGCGATGGGGTATCAAGACGCCGCCAAGATGTTCTATGTGATACGCGATCCATCCACGGCGGGTGGGGGTTGGAGCAAGGGACAAGCATTTATTGGTGAGGTCCATCGCATCTCGAGGAGCAACGTAGCAGATTCGTTGATGGAACTCGATCGGTGGATGCAAGCGAACGCGCCAACGCGAGCGCGCCTAATGTGGAACATGCACTTTAAGGTGGTGAATGGGAAGTAAGAGTTGCGGTTAGGCGTTTCTAACGCAGCTCTCCAATAGAGTTTCTATGATTCGTTTTCCGCGTCGTCTCCATCTTGGGTTTCGCCCGTGGTACGGACTCACACTGCGACAGCTAGGCTATCTGTTGTTCGCAGCGATGCTCGCGGGCTTGGTGATATTGTCAGGTCCAGCGAGGGGCGTCGAATTTGTCACTCGCATCGTTCTTGGACTGCTGATCATCGGTCTTGGTGTCGCGCTTGCCTTTTTCCGCTGGAACGGGATGACGCTCGAGCGTTGGATCGTGGCACGTGTGCGATTCCTTTTTCGTCCACAGCGTCGTGTTTGGACACGCGGCGAAGGGCGGCGCATGGATGTCAATGCTGACCTACGCTATGATGAGGCACCGAGCTCCACGCCACCGCCTCAACCCGCGGCCGAAGCCTCGCCACAACGCGCACGCAAGTCCGCCGCACTCCCTCTTGTCACAAGTATTCCAAAGGAAGCCGTCATAATTTTCGCCGACCTTACAATGATCGTCGCGCTTTTTGCTCTCACTCTCTATCTTAAAGATGGCGGTTGGACCGAACTTGCATCGTGGTACATCAACTTTTCAACTCGATAGAAAAAAAGAGAATCCGATCCATGAATTTTCCGTTTTCATTTGGGAAAAAGAACGGCACGACATCGAACAATAAGGACAGCGCGGGCGCGAAAAAAGTCGCGATTCCGTCTACCCAAGAGCATGTCCTTTTACGAGACGTACGTGAACAGATCGCCATTCTCAAGACGGGCGACATGGCAGCACTGATTGAAGTCGAAGGGATTGACTTTGCGCGGCGAACCGATGCGGATCGCGCAGGTCTCGTCGCACAGTTTGAGAATTTTCTAAACACACTGCGCTTTCCCTATCAATTCATGGTGGGGCGTCGTCGGCAGCCGCTGGAAGAATATCTTGCCTACCTCGAAGACATAGCAAAGAAGCATATCAACGAGGGGCAAAAATTCTACGCGCGCTTTTTGTACGAAAACGCTGCGTTCATGCTGGATGTGACACAGCATGTCAATCCGCAGATTCCGTACTATCTCATCACCATTCCGTATGACCCGATTCCCCCTGACGACCGAACTCGCCGCAACATCGTTCTCACGCGTGAACGCTACGAGCGCGGTAGGGACGAACTGGCACATCGCAGCGATCAAGTGATCCGCGCACTTGCGCGGGTAGGGTTAACCTGTCGCCGCCTCGTTGATGAAGAGATTGCAGTTGTAATGCACCGAGTTTATCACCCGAACATTCCTGACTATCGCGTGCCGCCAATCATGCGGCTCAAATCGTTCATCCAATCATCGGGGCATACAGGTTAATCATGTCAACGCTTTAGTATGCTGACGTTACAGCCAGAAGTTCCTGACTGCGATATGAGAATCGTATGTTCCCCCCTAATCGGAGAGCTGATCACAGTTGGGCGCGAATCAAACGCGACAATTCGGATCTATGTCACATTTGCAGGATGGGAGACCGTTTCTCCACGTCATGCGCGACTCACTTGACGCGGTGACTGTTGGATGGTGACAGATGGTTTCAACGATAATGTTCCTTCGGACAACCGCATCTATGCCAACCGCAAACGCACCCGCGTCAATTATCTCGAGGACAACGGGATTATTGGGTTTGGGCGCGTCGAATTTTGTTTTCACGCAAGCAATGATGCACTCGATCGCACGTGCGAGCACTTTTGTAAGCACTGTGGATTCGCGTTACAAAAACAACCGGTGGTTGATCAGTACTACTTTCAGCCGAAAACCCTGATCGCTCAATCGTGATGTATGGACGCACTCTCTAATAACGAAATGATACAAACAGTCATCGCGTACATTGACTGGATTCTTGGAGGTCCGTCACCTCAGAAGCGAACTGCGAAAGGCAACGTACCAAACACGCGTGTGGCATCCAGAGATAATCCAACGCCTATTCCAACGCCACCCGCGCGCCAAGAACCACGTGCTGTGCCGAACGATGTCGAATCTCGCGTCGGTGAATCAACCGAAATCGGTACGGCACTCGAGATTGGAATGCGCGATCTCGTTGACCACATCGCGCCGGGCGGGATGCAGATTTACGCAGACTGTATCGAGATCGTCGGCGAGGCATGGGTACGCGTTTGGTTCATTGAAGACATGCCGCCCGTGATGGGACGCGCGCAACTTGAATCACTTTATAACTTTCCCGCAGAGATTCGTCATAGCTTGCAAATTCTGCCACTGGACAAAAGCGCCGTGCGCGAACAGCTGCGGCAGCGGCGCACATCGCTGCACGCGGAAATCATGACACGCCAGCGACAGGGACGTCTCGCCGATTTCAGTTCACAGGACGAGCTCGGTGAAACCGAACGAACTCTATACGAACTCGAATCCACGCACCTGCCGCCGCAAGAATTGTTGTGGACGATTGCATTGTATGCATCGAGTCGCGTCGAACTCGACAATCTCTCGCGCAAACTTGAAGATTATTTACTCGATGCGGACATCAAAGGACATCGCGCCTCGTTGCGTCAAGAAGAGGCGCTGCATACTACTCAGCCCTTTGGCGTCAACTTTATCGGGCATGGACGGAATGTCAATACTTCTGCGCTCGCTGGCATGTTTCCATTTTCGCGTCGATTGCGTTCCGACCCGCGCGGCATTCCTTATGGCATTGACCGTTCGACGGGTGGATGGGTCATCATCAACGATTTCGAGCTCACCAACTCGAACCTGCTAATCATCGGCGAGCAGGGTTCGGGCAAGAGTATGTTCTTGAAATACAAGACCATGTGGTCAATCCTCTTGGGAATGCGAGTCTATGTGCTTGACCTCGAAGGCGAGTTTGAAAGTATGTGCCGCGCGCTCGGTGGTGAATATCTCGACATGGCGTTGACGTCGCCACATCACATGAACGTGCTCGACCTCAATCCGAACGATCCTGATGCATGGACGAATGGAATGCAAGACGCGATGGCTTGGCTTGCGATTGCACTCGGCGCGGGACGAAACCAACTAACTCCGCGCGAACGCAACGTCGTACTCATTCCCGCGTACCAACGCGTGATGGAAGCGGCAGGCATTTATCAAGAAGATGAAAAGACGTGGCACAAGCAGCCACCCAAGTTGAGCGATCTTTATCTCGCTCTCCGCAGTGACCAACGCCGCGATGCACAGGACATTGCTGATCGCCTCGAAACAATGGCAGTCGGAGTGTACGCAAAAGCATTCAGCAGTCCGACCAACATCAATTCGAAATCGTCACTTGTCGTGTTTGGTCTCAAGAATGTTCATCCGGACATGCAAGCACTCCGCATGCGCCAAATTCAAACGTTCATCTGGAGTAATGTACTTTCGCGGATGCAGCCAACAATGGTAGTTGTGGATGAAGCGTGGCGTTGGCTCACGCATGAATCGGCAGCGAATGATTTGTCGGAAATGGCGCGACGTTTTCGAAAGCGATACGCGGGACTGCATTTAGCAACACAGCACGGCATTGATCTCAGCCGTTCAGAGGAAGCAGTGGTCATCCGCGACACAGCGGCGATTACGATGTTGTTCCGACAAAACTCGTCCGCTGTGCCAGGTTTGCAATCGCTATTCAGTTTGGACGAAATCGAATGTCGCGAGCTCTTGACGCTCGATCAGGGTGAAAGCATCTTGCTTGTGGACGGCAACCGTTTCCCCATTTACACCGCCATCCCACCCGCGTGGTATTCATATTGGACGACACGTCCCGCCGATCTCCAAGCACTCAACGAAATGCAAAAACAGGTGCGCGAGCAAGAACAGAAAAAGTAGAGCGGCGAGGAATACAAGTTATGGGTCTCAAAGGGCTACTTGGTGTCAGCGGGTGCGCGGTTATTGGCTTTTTCATTGCCTTTGTTGTCGTCGTTGTCGTACTCCTTGCCATCCTCATTGAATTATTTTTGCCGTTCGGTAAAGATCAAGCATGGGCGTGGATGTTGAACACTTCGCAACAAGTCAGCACGCAACCACCATTGCCAACAGGAACCGGACAGCCAGTGATTGTAGGTGAAGGCGAATGGTGTGTCACCAAAGCATATCAGCAAACACCTGATCAAGATCACAACAATCACGGGCGCGTGCAGGGTTACGTCCGCGATGAGAATGGGAACCCGCTTACAGGTGTACCAGTGCATGTCGGCTGGGATGGCGATGAAGGCGGTATCACCGAATATACCGATGCGAACGGCTATTACGTCATCATTCTTTCTCCCGGCAGTTACTATGTCACGATTGGTGACGGACGTGCCAGCCCACGCGTTTATTTTCGAACCAACATCAAAGCGCGCTGGGGACACATCACGTACGATGTTGATTTTCAATTGGGCATTTGTTCGTATCAATTCGCTTCGACGTTCGACGATCCGCGACAACCCTGCGGCACGCCCGTTGAAGGTCAAATCACAGCGGGCTTTCAAGACACCGATTATTCTCTCAAGTTTGATCGCACGCACAACGGGATTGATATTGCGGTTCCGTTAGCCACACCGACGCTATCAACGATGAATGGAAGAGTCATTGGAGCTGGATTTTTCAGCGGCGGGTACGGTTACATGGTGCGAATACAGAATGGACCTTGGGAAGTCTGGTTTGAGCATTTATCGAGAGTGGAAGTAGCACTTGGAGATATGGTTTCCATCGGACAAAGAATCGGCTTGAGTGGCGATAGTGGTGATTCGACAGGACCGCATGTGCATTATGAAGTTCATTACAACGGGTATCCGGTCGACCCAATTCGTCAACTCACCGATAACGGTTACAGCACCTATCTGTGCGCTGTGACTGTCAGCACGGCGGGCGGAACGACAGAGATGGAAGGGAATCATTGGAAAGTTACGTCGTTCGCGGGAACAGATGATGGGAATTGGCTGCCACTCGCCAATTATCCACAGCCGCAGAACAACAATGGGCAGTGTGTTCACTGGTTTCCGACGCCAAAACAAAACGAAAAGGTTATTGATACGTTCGTCCCCATTCTCCAACAGATGGAAATGAAATGGGTTGTGATATTGCAGGACCCTCAAGAGCCGAACGCAAATGATTACTTGCTCACCAAACTGCGTCAAGCCAAAATCATGCCTATTGTGAGAATCATGGCACCAGTCGGACCGGTGGAACCCAAAACACTCGGCGCAACGGTTGCACACCAACGTTCGTTTGGCGTCCGCTATTTTCAAATTTTCAATGAACCAAACAACAAGGATGAATGGGGCGTGCCGTCGCGCAGCCCGCAGTGGCTTGCGCGCTATTGGGTTGGTGCCGCTCAAATCGTTTTATCGAACGGTGGACTTCCTGGCTTGCCGCCTTTTGTGACTGATGGTTCCGATCTCGAATATTTTCAAGATACATTGATCGAGCTCAAACGTTTGGGGCGGTTTGATTTGCTGCACGCGATGTGGATTTCCAGCCACAACTATGGGGGAATGAATGAAGGCGGCTTTTTCCGCTACCATCAATACCAAAAGATCGCACAAGAAATCTTGGGTCACACACCTCCGATCTTGAACACGGAGGGTGGATTGGGTACGGCGGAACAGACAGCCCAAATTATTGATGCACAATTTGATTTCATGCGGACGCAGCGTGATCCGTATCTATTCGCCTATTGCCCTTGGCTGATTGGGAACAGCATAGGCGGCGGGAAAGACGAAGCATGGGAACCGCAAGCGTGGTGCATGGGAGCGCTCGACAATCTCACGTGCCGAGTATGGGTTGGCACGAGTGTTCAGCCAAAATAGATTGGGCGGTTTGTACAGTGTACAAATCGCCAACAAGAATTAAGAATGATTCTACGAGATTTGCTTTCGCCGTCGCCTTCTGCGCCAGACCCAGTGTTGGATGACATTAGCCGAGTGGCAATCCTGTGCATCCTGTGTGTGGTTGAGGCAGACCTAACTTTCATTTGTGAAGAGATGCAAATCGCATGGGCACGGCACGATAAAAGAGTTTGTTTTGGTGCGGAAGAAATAAAAATACATATCACTATTTTGAAACAGCACGGGTACATTGAGGAGCAAGTACAGACATTTGGTGAAATACCGTGGGCCCTGACTGTTCTGTTTGAGGCATTGCAGATTCACCCCGAGCGCGGTTCCTACAAATTGTATCGTGTTACTCAAACCGGACGGAAAGCATTGCGCGTTCATTGCCGCCATTTCAGAGATGCAGAACAATTCGAGTGGTCATGGAGATAAGACCGGACGACGATGAGCTCGAGTGTTATATATCGTTGTACACACTGCGGCACAGATTACCGACCTGCGGATGCGAGCAGATTGAATTTTTGGTGCTGTGGGCAAGAACTCATTCGGACTGAATCGCCAACTGCTACTTCTACAATTCCGAACAAAAGCACATCAAGCGATGCCGTATCGAATCCGCAAAGTGTTCAAGGTGATCCGAGCCTGAACGGTGACGACGCGCGGCTTGACCTCAATAACCGAACCATTCGCGACGATGCCGATATTTTAGCACGATTGTGGAAACCAAGCTGGCATCGCGTGGAGCCCGAAGGGCTAATGTTGATTGAGGTGATCCCCCCTCGCAACAATCGCGTCGACGCACTGCAAGCAGAAACGCTGCTGGGGAGTTTGTTGGGCAGCGGAGTCTTTTCCCTCGAGCTCGCCGCCGATTCGCACGGCTGTCGTTTTTTGGTGCGCGCCCCACGCGTGCGCATCAAGCACATTCAATCTCAGATCCAATCGGTGTACGAGCAAGCGCAGTTCGCCTCACTACCGCCCGAACTTGATCCAGCGTGTCTCATGGGAGCAACCGTCTCACAAGTGCGGATGCATCTGCGACGGAGTGTGCAACTGCCGCTTCGCACCTATCGCGATGGAGATTTTGCGGAATCCGACCCAATGCGCGCTCTCTTGGGTGCTTTCGGACAGATAGAGCCGGGCGAAAACGTTTTGGCACAAATCGTCCTTGCGCCCGCACCGCTCAACTGGTCAGACCGCTTTCAAGGATCGATGCGGAGGATTGACGAGGCGATTTCTGGAGAAACTCCCAAGACCCGCAGTGGACTCGAACATATTGCTTCTGGCATCAGCTTTGTATTTGTTTTGGGCTTGGGCTTGTGGGCATTTACCGCGTTTGTGCAGCACAACTGGCTCGGCCTAATTGCAGCTGGTATCTTTTTTGCTATTGGACTCATCGGCGCAATGTTTCTCTACAACGTGCTTGCGCGCGATCGTAACATGGACCCAGCGTTGGTGCAGCGCAAGATCAGCGTTCCTGCCTTCGATGTTGCTCTGCGTCTAAGTGCATCTGCGCCAAATCAAATTACGGCACAAGCACGTCTCGACAATCTAATGCGCGGCTACGGACAATACAATCTTGCGAGTGGTAACGCGCTTGAAGGGACGTACGTAAGATTTAACCCCTGTGCGCTGGATGTTGAGCGATGGTCATGGTGGCAAGAATTCACCGGGCGCGTCACTCGGCTAAACATCGCGGAAATTGCATCACTGTGGCATCTGCCGACAGGCGAAGGTGTCCCGCTTGTCGCGCGGCAACTTTCCAAAAAACTGCTACCGCCGCGCCCCGATCTCGTCGCCGATGGCGTACTCATTGGACATTCCGTCCATCACGGGCGCGACATTCCCGTACATTTGCCGCATGAGGTTCTTGACCGTCATACTTTTATCGTCGCAAAGACTCAGCAGGGAAAAAGCACGCTGATGGCTCATCTTGCACGCTCGGCAATGGAACGTGACATGGCGGTTGTGGTAATTGACCCACACGGCGATTTGGTGCGCGCACTTTTGGGAATGGTGCCGCGTATCAAAGTGGACAACACAGTATATCTGGATTTTAGCGACGACAAACGCATCATTGGCATCAATCTGTTGGACATGGGACAGGGGCGACCGGCATACGCGGTCATTGAAAATCTTGTCCATGTCGGAAAGCTGATTTGGAAAGACTATTGGGGTCCACGTATGGAGGATGCGCTACGCTATGTGATGCGAACGCTGATTGAGGCAAACGAAAAATTGTATGCGGCGGGCGAAAAGCAATTTACACTGCTTGATATTTCGAATCTGATTGGATTTGAGCCGTTCCGACGAAAGCTGCTTTCGAAGTTTGTGCGGAAAAATGATGTGCTGGCATGGTGGGGCGTGCATTACGAACAGATGCCTCCTTACATGCGCGTCGAGGTAGTCAATCCGGTTTTGACGAAAATTCATCGATTTGAAGAACATGATGTCATTCGGCGCATTGTGGGGCAATCGTCGTCTACACTGAATTTACGAGACGCTTTGACCGAGCGTCAAATTCTTCTGGTCAACACCGCGAATCGAATCATTGGTCCCGACGCGGGCGGGCTGCTCGGTTCGATCTTGTTGGACAACATCAATTTTGCGATCGGCGAGCAGATGCGGATTGCCGATCCGTCCAAGCGTGCCAAAGTGCTGGTCATCATTGATGAGTTTCAATCGCTGCCTGGGGTGGACTATCCCGCGCTGCTCGCGGAACTTCAAAAGATGGGTGCGAGCTTTGTTCTGGCAACACAGGCGCTAAAGCAATTGGATGAATTGGGTACGACGCTGCGCGCATCAATCCTCTCCAACATCAGCACTCTGTTTGTCTTTCAAACCTCCGCGGATGATGCTGACGTGCTGCGCCACGAGCTCGACGACGAAGTGGATGCAACCGACATCATCAATCTTGAGCGGCACTGCTGTTATATCAAGACGGCGATCGGCAAAACGCGGCTGCCGATCATCCATGTCGAAACTGAAAAGCCCGCGCAGGAAAACGACGACATCGCCGCGAAAATTCGCGCGCGCGTGCAACACTATACTCGCCCCGTGAACGAGGTTGAGAACGAGAGAAATGCGTTTTGGAATTTCTGGTACGGGCGCGAGATGATAATGGTCAAAGGCATGTTGTTAGGGGCGGCGACAAATACACCGCGTCGCCCCGCAACCAATGAGCAAGCGCAAGCAGTTGTCCCTTCCACTGTGAATGTCGCTACGTCAGCAACCAGTTTGAATCAGGAAACGCGGAACGAGACGAACGCAGAACTTCCATTTACCGAGTCATCCGGCTCAACGCCTTTGCGCGCGCCAGACAACACATCCAATACCGATGTATCGGGGGAAGCAATTCAAAAGACAGTAGGCAAGGGAGGACGCAAGCGCGGACAGAAAGCTTAAGGAGAACGAAATGACACAAACACAAAATGGAATCAATCCTATCCTGCTCATTGTTTGGACAGTTGTGTTATTCGTGCCAATTTATCTTGCGCTCATTGGCGGCTTGTATTTAGCTCGGCGCATTATGCCTGAAACATGCGGCATTAATGACATGGCGGTTGAGCCAATTCTCTTCTTTCCTGCAGCCGTCTGCGCGTTTGCGATTGCGTTGATCATCGCACCGCGCTAGAACAGAAAAGAGAATGAAGGCGTACGCGTGTTGGCTGTTGCTCATCATTTCCTTGTCGGTCTTGACGGGGTGCATCAGCGGCGCGCAATCACAGATTGTGCCACTCACGAATCTGAGAACGCCAACGCTCGCGAACAAGAGCACGCTCACACCCGAACTCAGATTCGTCACATTGCCAACGCCGCAAATACAAAATGCCGCGCAGGGTTATTACCAGGATGATACTGGGCTCCGACTTGCCATAGCCAGAATCTACGCCCAAGCGATTCCACAACCTGATCAGGATGAACGCGGTTTTCAATATCTCGTCTTGACACTTACCCTTACAAATTACTCCGAGCAGACGAAAGATGCGACGGGTTTTCCATTTACCGTCTGGCTGCGCGATGTCACAACCAATGAGGAGTACGCGCCTGAACTATACGCGCCATCCAAAAACAACATGTGGCAAGAGATAGATAAGTTGAATAAAGGGACCGTGAAACACTTGGGCAAGAACCAGACACTGCGCGGTGAATTGTTTTTCCAAGTACCTTCGAGCGCGGACAAGTTCGCCTTGATTTGGCAGCCCAGCGCGCGGAGGCGGTGGATTCTAACTGTTCCAAGATTGCGCTGAACCAGCGCGCGATCTGGTCACGAACATGCTAATTGCACAGAAAGGCCAAAAACTATTTATGCAAAAGAAACAAGAGATCGTACGAATCCCGATTAATCAGATTTATCCAGATCCTGACCAACCACGCAAGCGATTGCCGAAAGACTTGACGCTTGCCGTAAAGGAAGAAATGAACGCGCGCGCACTGCTAAAGGAATTGCGGAGCCGCGCCGAGACGCAAAATGGTTTGGCGAGTTTTTTGAATGGGCTCGATGATCTGGCGATTTCGATTAAGCAAGTGGGACAGCTCGCGCCGATTCGCGTGTATCCCGATGAAAGAAGGCGATATGTGATCGAGATGGGCGAACGGCGTTGGCTGGCACATCTCATTCTGCATATCGAGCGTGGTGATTCCGATTATTCGCACATAGACGCCATTATCGCCCCAAAGCCTGCCACTGCAACTGCACAGCAGCAGACTCTTCAAAGGCGCATGGCGGAAAATGTTCAGCGCGCCGAGTTTTCGCCGATTGAAATGGCGCGCGGGTTGGCGGACCGTATCGCACAAGTTCTCGAAGAAAATGCAGAGATGAAACGGGGGAAGGCGGAAGATTGTGTTGGAGAAGAGAACGGAATCACGGGACGGCGCGTGCGACAATTTTTGTCGCTTCTGACCCTGTGTGACGATGCCCTGAAATTAGCACAAGAGGCCGGCTTAACCGAGCGCGCATTGCGCGGCGTATTGAAATTTAAAGAACCTGAGGGACAAATGCAAGCTGTTCGCAAATTCATCACAGGTCAACGCGAAAAAGCCAAATCATCCCGCGCGACGGATACGCCTGAAAAATGGGCTGACATGTTTTTGTCAAGTGCCTTGACCATTGGACGCAGTAAGGATCAAGTGAAACCATACAAACGCGCGCTGCGCTCGTGTCTAAAACGGAACCCCCGGGCTCGCGCATTTTTGAATCATCTCTTGCAATCCAACCGACTTGTAAATGGAAATGGCAAGCACGCGGTCAGCAGTGATGCATCTGGTATAAGTCGTAGGCGACGCGTGCAAAATGCCAGACGACGGCGCAAAGATGGCACTTTTGAATTCGCACGTACACACGATCGCGATAACCGACCCGGTCGTCATCGGAAGAAATAAAAATGTCGAATAACATTTTGTTGACGCTTCCGGCAGGAACAGATCCACCCGCTAGCTTGTTCAAGGTCACATCCAAATTCGATCAGCATCTGCGCGAAGGTGCGATTGAATCTTATTGCGCGTTGCCAACAGGATTTTCGCCGCTTGATGAATATATCGGACAGGGACTTACTCCCGAAAGCTTGATTTTGATTGGCGGTCCGCCGAATATCGGCAAAACGATTTTCGCGTTGCAGATTGCGCGCAATATCGCCATGATCGGCGCGAACGGGGGACTTGGGCACCGCGTTCAGAGTGGCGCTCGCAAACGCATCGGGGCGTTGTATGTTTGTTACGAGCATGGCGACGTCTATTTGGAGCAGCGTTTGGTCTGCATGGAAAGTTTTGTCGCCAATCCCGCCGCACGCGAGGGTGTAACCTTGAACGAAATTCAGCACGAAATGATTACGCCCATTGTGACGGACGAACATATTGAAGAAGGGCTGGACAAGATTCTCCACCGATTGCCGAAAGCCCGTCAAGCGTACGAACGCCTCAACAACTATTGGGAATTTCTCTATCTCGTCAAAGGCGATCCGAGCAAAACAACACCCGAAGTCTTTGACAAGTACATCGAATACGTAAAGACCGAAGGACGTTTGGATTCACTCGTTCTCATTGTGGACTATTTGCAAAAAGTGCCTGTGATGCCGCACTTGCACGAAAACAAAAATCCCGTGCAGGTTGTGGTTGAGGAATTGAAAAATCTCGCGCTACGCCGGCGAATTCCAATCCTCGCGGTGGCGGCGGGTGACAGCGAAGGATTGCGCCGCGACCGTCTGCGCTTCGAAGACCTCTGGGGCAATTCGAGTATCAACTATGAACCCGACGTAGCGATTATGCTCAATCCGACTTGGCGTGATAACTCATCGGCGCGTCGGAAACATCGCGAGCCAAAAGTTCTATTTTCGATTGAAAAGAATCGGCTCGGTCCGACGTGGATCGAGTTTCTGTTCAAATTGTGGGGACAGTATTATGCCTTTGACCCACAGGGTGAACTGAATCAACAGCCGTGAGTATTGCAGAAAAGGATTCAAGCTCAATGTGGCTCGGCGAACGGAAAGTTCTATCCGCACTTCTCGAACACCCGTACGCCGATCCCTTTTGGCTCGGCGAATATCTTGGTTCGCGAACCTACACGACGACTGCTTTACAATCGCTCAAACGGCGCGGGTATGTACATGGTTTTCAATTCTCGCGCGACGATCTTGCGCTCAAACGAGTGTGGACGATTACGCAGGAAGGTGTAAACGCGTTGGCGCAACTGCGCGGAGTGCCAAAGAAGCTGCTTGCTCGTGAATATGCTTTTCAGCGCGGACGCCTGGCTTGGATGGTTTTGGCGATGGGACGGGTTACGCCGCTGCGTTGGTGGATGAAAACTCTTGAAGGGTTCAATCCCCCCCATGTGGGCAGGCGCAACGTGCTGGCGCTTAAACCGTTGGCGCGTGTCCCGGCTCCACTGTGGAAATGGCAAGTCGTCGCGTGGAATGAAGAGATCGAAGTTGAGGGAAAGGTTGGAAAGTATGTACAACGCGTTGGATTCACAGGCGGCGTCAGTCTATCCCACCGCGAGACCGGACGATGGCTGCGACTCTTGATCCATATAGACGATCCGAATGTGGAAGTGTCCGCGCAGCGCGAACATTTTACTCGCTGGCTGATGCTGCAAAAAGATTCACGTTATTTCGACAACGAAGGAAATTCGGTATTGCCAATGCTCGCAGTCATCGCGCAAAATGACTATCGTCTGAATGACTATGTAACAATGTTCCGACAAATTGCGCTGCGTTACCACCTCATACTACCGAGTATTTATATGGCGCTTGACGAAACAGTAAAAGCAGCTCGCGGCGACCCGACGCAACCCATTTGGTACAACATCAACGCCGGCGAAAATAGAATTTTACTTGCTGATGAACGCGGGCTTGCTGGGGATATATCTGAACACTCATGGCATTCGATTCTCGCACGCGTGAAACGAAATGATGCCGTGATTGTTGCGCCCGCTTCCGCGTGCAAACCTCCGGGCGTCCAATTGGATGAACTCGCGGCGACTGCGCTGACACTTAACGATACAGATCACAAACTCGTGCGTCTCGTCGCTGCGCATCCGCTGCTCTCTGCAAAAGAATTGGAACAATTGACGAATCTTTACCAATCGCAGATCGCAACGAGTCTTCAGAGATTATCGAAATTGGGTTTGGTGGAAAGAAGTACAGTCCCCGCGTTCGAGGTCTTGACGGAATCGGCGGAAATTGAATCAGACAAGCGCAAACTCCAACGCAAACGAGAAATCAAATACTACGTCACTACCGAACTCGGAGAGCGATATTTGGCGGCAGTGGATGGCTTTGGGACAGCGCTGGCGCGCTATCGCCAAGTAAAACTTTGGTCACCCGAACAAACAAAACGCCTTGTCAGGCAATGGTCACACACGCGCTTGGGAAATATGTTATTCGTCAAATTGACATGCGCGGTGCGAACGCGCGGCTGGGAATTGGAATGGCTTTCGGAAACCGAGAGTCGTCTCTATTTCTCTCTGAATGGCAAAAGGCACGTGTTTATGCCGGATGGACGCGGCGTGTTACGAATCGAGGAGGCGCGCATTCACTTCGTCGTCGAGATTGACGCCGCGCGCAGTAACGCAGACAAAATGCGCCGCAAAATCGCGCGCTATTATGCGGGCGTCGTCGCGCGCATCTTGCCAGAGAACCCAAATGAAACGCTGCGAATCCTCATCGTTACGCACAGCGCAGAACGAATGAAACACTTGTTAGGGATTGCGCGCGAGATTGAGACGCAGATGGACCCAACGCGGTCAAGTCTGCGTCGTGTCGCGCCGATCTTGCTTGGACAGCGACAGATGATCGTTAATCCGCGCGAAACGATTGACCGCCCGAATTGGATTGATTTGGATGGGCAGCGTACGTTTTGGTTTCCTCAATTTGAATCGGTAGCTGAACCATCGGATGGGATAGGAACTGGGAGAGTGATATACAAATCCTAAAAAATTCGGAACCAATCCCGTGTATACAAACCCTTCATTTGGCATTCTTCCGTTTTTCGGGGTTGGTTTTCGAATCTACGCGAACTGTTTCCAGAGTCATTACGATTTGATGGGGCTTGCTCTCAAGCTTGTGGACGCCGGGATTCATTTCGTTTGTGCCGACCCGTGCCGTGTATTGCAACGATTTTGAAATCCTTCTGCCATCTGCTTGACGATATTGGCTTGCTTCAGGAGTAAGCATTTTGGGTTTCTCTACCCAGAACAAGGCATAAAAAGTGATGTGCGCGATGTAAATTCGCTCACTCTCAGATTGAATGTAGAACCTACTTCGGGGTTCGCCTTCTTCTTCCGCGCTAAGAAATTGAACTGTTAGCTTACCTGCGATAGGCGGCTCGCCCGGGTGAAAGCGATTTAACACTTCTGGATGAAAGTCAAGAGATTCATCCCAAACCTCATTCAAGTTCATCTTCCTTGAGTCGAAACTGCGAGTAAAAAATGCCTCGCCTGAATCGGAATTTTCAAGAACCCCATTTAGTGCAGCCACAGTTTTTCCGGGTCTTCGTCTTCCTTACAGTGCCCAAAAACCTCCGCATCAAACAAATCAGCATGTTCTTTAATAATTCCAAATCCATCGAATCTTCCCCAATCCTGTAAATTCAAGTCCGAAATGGTTTCGACCGAGCGCAATTCAATGCCTTCGTGTTCTGCGAGTTTCTTGGCGGTTTCTGAAAAACCCGCAGACGAAACAGCAACCACTTTTGATGCACGCACATCTTTCGCTTTTGCTGTAAGTTGCTCTATCCATGTGACATCATCCTTATGTTTCGCTTGCGACACTCAAAGATAATCAGGAACTCGGCGCTTCCCGCATTTCCGCGCACCGCTACATCTACTTCACGTCGTCCATGACTTTTGACGCCCATGATGTAGTCCGGCGACTTGAGCTCAAGTCCCTCCCCTCCAATCAGTCGTTCTAACGTTGCTACCAATCGTTCGAGTTCTCGTCCTTGCCGAGACATCGTTATACTCCCCCACAACTCGTCGCGGAATTGCTCCGGCCATCAGAACTGCGCACTATCAGCATTTAACAATGGTACTCGCTCTCTCATTTCACTAACCAAACGCGCGCAGAGCTCTTCCGTTTCTGCGAGCTGCTCTAGGGTTGGTTGGACGGGTCCCAAACGATTTGCTTCGCAGACACGAACAAAGTACTTGAGCAAGGTTCCACATTCATCCTCAAGGACACGCGCAACGCGATCCTCTGGAGGCTGCTCGCGGCCAAGAATACCATATTGAGGGAACTCTATTAACCGCTCAGCTAATGAGGTGGTATAGACCCCAAGACTCGTCACAGCCCAAAGAAAATGAAGATGATCCAACAAATGATCGAGTGCCAACGCCGTCTGCTCTTCAAAGACTTGGTAGCGCGGCGAAATTTCAAAAATATCTTTGCTTGGATCGTCGGGATAGACAGAGATTCTTTTGATTGACATAATGGTACTCCGATTTTTTATGCGTCTCGGTACTCGGAATCCGCATCAGATTCGTCAGCAATCGCCTCATTTACGCGAGGGGCGCGACTAAAGCCCTCTTCGCCAAACTGCATCACTGTATCGGAAAAGACCCGGCTCACCATAGATTGGGGTAAGCGATAATCGCGGCGATACTGCTTTACCTCCCAGCCCTCACTTTTAGCGCGTTCTGCATATCTTTGAATGGCGCCAACAACTGTGTTGGCAGCGTGCTGTTTAGGAATTTTTTCACGCATGTAATATGCGGCTGCGTCTCGTGCCGCTCGCCAAATGAATCCAAATACTTGAGAAACGGAATAATCCTCCAGCGTGTTATTCATAACCAGCAACGTTTTTTCCCCGGGTGAAAGCGAAAGCGTGTGTTCTGCCAAGCACATGTCGAGATATTGGAGACACTCTTCGAGAGCAATTTTCTTCCACAGCGGACGCCACTCCTTGTTCCATTCCGCTTTCCATTGCTTTGACCTGAAGCGATCTTCCAATTCAGAGATGAACAAAAGAGAAGATTCGCCCTCGCGTCGAGTGGGTGTAAGCCAGTAGACTGAGCGAAGATACACGCTACGCGGATCGGAATGTGTCAATAGGTTTGAGACAACTTTTTTTGGAATTTAGTGTAGATCCGCGAACGCCAACACGGGTTGCGGTCGGTTGATCCACACTTCCGGCGGTAAGCTCGGCAGGGCTGGCTGCCCTTTAACAAATCGTTCGGGATGTGCCGCATACGCCTGTTGCAAGATCGTGTGGCGTGCGCGCAAGACATTGGATGCCTGTCTATAATGGACGACGGCGGGTGTGAGCAAGCAGAGCGCACTATGTTTGTGCTCCTGGTTGTACCACTGGAAGAAGCATTGCGCCCACGCCCGCGCCGCTAACAGCGACTCGAAGAATGCGGGATAGTCGGGACGGTATTTCATCGTCTTGAACTGCGCCTCCGAATATGGGTTGTCGTTTGACACGCGCGGGCGCGAGTGCGATTTGGTCACACCCAGGTCGGACAACAGCAACGCCAACGGTTTGGCGGTCATGGCACTGCCGCGATCCGCATGTAAGGTGAGTTGTCCGAGCGGGATATTCTGTTTCGCACGGGTTTCGCGGACGAGCTGCTGGGCGAGTTCGTCGCATTCGCTTTCGGCGAGGAGCCAGCCGGGCACATAGCGACTATACACATCCAGAATGACATACAGATAATAGAAGGTGTGCTTGTTGGGTCCTAACAGTTTCGTGATGTCCCAACTCCACACTTGATTGGGCGCTTGCGCGACCAGCTCGGGCTTGACGACCGCCGGATGTACAAGTTGGTTGCGCCGTTCGGAAACCTGCTGATTTGCGCTTAAATAGCGATACATTGAGCTCCAATGGCAGACATAAATCCCGTCGTCGAGCAACGTCGCATAAACTTCACGCGGTGCTCGGTCTTGAAACCGATCACTGTTCAGCAAGTCCAGCACGCTGGCCTGCTCCTGAGGGGTCAAGGCGCGCGGCGAGCGCGGTTTGACCCCTCAGGAGCAGGCACCGCACCCACCGGTTTTTGCCGCCGATAGAACGTACTGCGCGGGATGAGTAGCGCCGGGCACGCCTTCACCAATGGGACTTGGCTTGCCAGTTCCTTCACCGTGGCGATTCGTTGTTCGCATCCGTCTCGTTCGGTGTTGGTAGTCCCAGCAACTGCGAGAGTTTTTTTTGGACGTCAATGATCGTCTCGGCGCGTTCCAATCGGGCTTGCAACCGTGCAATTTCGTGACGCAGCTGGGCATTCTCGACCGCCAGCGGGTCGCTTTTGGGGCCGCGTTTTTTCGGTTTCAGCCCAGCGAGCGCCCCTTCGCGGAGTTCACGGCGCCAATTTGTCAGGTGCGACGAATACAGCCCCTCACGGCGCAGCAAGGTGCCCCGTTCGCCGGGCGTGCGGCAGGCACTGGCTTCATCCAGAATCCGCAATTTGTATTCGGCTGAAAAAGTGCGACGTTTCGCTTTTGGTGTGACTTCCGGGTTAGGCACAGTCAGGTTCAGCTTGCCATTCCCGGAAGCGAGCAGTTGATCGTGAGACATTTCGTTTCTCCCTCGCCCTTTGCTACAGTAAATTATGAGGGGGAGTTGTCTCACACCATATTAGCACAAAGGGGATTCTCTTCACCAAATGCTTCCAGTGGCGAATCTGGGTGAACGAAAATTAAATCACTATCCCATAGTTGTTTCAAGATGCTGTCATCAAATTTTTTCGTTGGAGAAAAAGAACCTATCGAGACTGACACCAATGGACGAATATGGCTCAAATCTTCGGTCCCGCAAAGACGCACCAGACTCGTTAAAAATACCGCATCCTCAAATGATAATGTAATAGGGTCCCGTGGACCTCGTGGAACATTGCCATAGATACTTTGAATCAGATTACGTCGTTCTGCGTCCTTCGCTGCTTGTGCGGCCGCGCGCTGTTCCTCTCGACGTTGCGTGCAATTTTCACACAGCCAAAGAGGAGGCAACCCACGATTACGCCGAAGTAGATTCTCTCGGCTTGAATAGATATATGGCGTGCCACACTCGGAACACACGTCACCCAATAAGGTCGCATTGCATAATGAGGTCACAATCCCGATCAGATCGCGGGGCTTGATACTGTTTTCGCGCGCGATGTCTGTGGTCTTGTATGCAAAGCGCAGATCGCTATTCATTTCCCAATATTTCCGACAGAGCGCTATGCGCACTTCATCTTGGGTCAGGAATTCAAGTTGAACGATTGACATTTTTCCACCGCTGATTCAATTTCAACTCAGATGTTTGATGAGAAAGGATTCCAAAAAGGCGATGGCGCTACTTACGGCAACGGCGTCCAACTTGTCCCAATCCGCGTGCAGTGCTTTGTTGCGAAATTGAGTAAAGGATTGAGCGATAGGCGCTTCGGCGCCTGACAAAATTCCGTGTGCCTTAAGTAAATTGATTGTGGCGGACATATCCTTGCCAACATCCAGACCATTTGCTTGCGCCACTCGCTTGAATCCATCCTCTAACGCTGCTGCTGTGAGAACTGATGCAACAGGAATCTGATTTTCGCTCAAAGCTGCTTTTGCAAGCGCAGCCATGTCGCCGAGAACCTCACCATACGATTCTTTGCGGATGTCGCGAGTCAGCCCTTGGTCGATTTCTGCTTTGAGGTTGCGAAGTGTTCCTTTCAATCCGGAAAAGAAGGTGCTTCGTACTTCAGCTTCATCATGCGCCAGTAAATTTTTATAGCTCTCGACTAGAGCGCGAGCTTGAGGACTTTGCTCCCCATGGAGACCTACCACGATTCCCAACGTCCCTTGATACAATTCTTCCGCAGTACCCCAAATATGGCGAGTACGGTTGTCAAAATCAGTTGACAACTTAAGCAGCTCTTCAATACGCTGCAAGTAGATTGTCTTGAGGTCTTGAATCAATTCTGCCATACTATTGCTCTCTGGATTTGGTTACAGCAGAAACGCAAACCAATTTCTTGGATTACTCTGCTGCAGCATTTTCCCTCTTCATACAAGGTACGTCCTTAACAGCGCCTTGAACACCTTCCCATGATTCGGCACTTTCAAGTGCAGTAACTCGTGCACAATCACCTCGCGCCGAAACGCGGCGGGTTCATACAATAACGCGGTGTCAAAAGTCAAGCGCCCCCGGCTCGAACAACTCGCCCATTTGCGTTTCATTGGACGCAACCGAATTTCTTTGGGCGTAACACCAATACGCTTTACCCACGCGGCCACTTCAGAATGAAAGATGCTGACAGGAACGATCTCTTCCATTTTTGGAGCGAGATCGTTTTTTATTTTCTTCATCGCGTCTCGCGCCTTACAACAGACATGATGTGTTCCACCACTTCGGGCTTGTTGGTCATCGCTTCGGGCAAATGCCGATACAACGCAATCCGCACCGCGCGCGCTTCACGCTCGCTGGTATGCCAATGCGGGTTCTCTTCCAACACATTTGTCATTTCGCGGGCAACGCCTTCCGCCTCATTCAACGGCAGATTCTCTTGTTTCAGCAGCCACAAAATCGCGAACGGCGCACCTGAAATGTTGCGCTCGGCTTGTTCGCGTTCGGCTTGATTGATGTCGTCCACCAATCCTTGCAACTGTTTTAACGCCTCTTCCGTGTCCACCTGCCGCTGTTTGAATGCTTCGGCAATTGCTTCGGCGCGTTCCCCGATGGATAGCAGATACGGCGCGTTTGTCGCCTCGTCCGAGACTTTTTGCGCGATGGATTTGATGAGGTTGAATATCTTTACCGTGTCGGGCTGCTGACTCGCCGCGATCTGTTCGAGCGTTTGCGGATTGATTTCGTAAACTGACACCACTTCACGAATTACGCCGACGCGCGTTTGTTCTTGCACCAAGCGGGCAGTCTTGTGCGCAAGTTCGCGGTCCGTTGGCCCTTTACCCTCGTATGCGGCGCGCAAGAGATCGAATAAATCTGCGAGACGATGATAGTCCTCGACAAACTCGCGGAGGAATGGATCGGGAGAAAGAATCTCGTAGAGATCCTCGATTTCTTGAAAGAATCGGTAGTAGGCGTGGCGCGCTTCTTCGTCGCGTAACGCGAGCAGCGCGGCTTCCGCGGCTTTGTCGGCGCTCTTGCCCTTGACCAGCACCAGATATTCGGCGCGCCCCTTTGCCATTTGTTCGCGGAAACGGCGTTCAAGTACATCCAGTCCTTCGATCACGCTCGTCACATCCCGCGAATCAAACGCCAATGCTTTTTCGAGATTCTCAAAGATGCCGACAAAATCGAGAACGAAGCCGCCCGGTTTGCGATGTCCCGCTTCATCCTCATACGGACGATTCACGCGCGCAATTGCTTGCAGGAGTACATGGTCGCGCATTGGTTTGTCGAGATACATGCAATACAACACGGGCGCATCATAGCCCGTCAATAGTTTTTCGGTGACGATCAAGATGCGCGGTTTTTCGTCGGGCTTGACGAATTGTTTGCGGATTGTTTTTTCTTGATCTTCAGTCTTGTAATAGCGCGTCAAGCCTTCATCGTCGTTGTGCGCGGGGCTGATAAGAACATCGGATACTTTGGGTGGCAGGTACTGATCGAGCGCGGTTTTGTATAGGGTACACGCTTCGCGATCCACCGCGACGAGGAACGCTTTATAGCCGAGCGGCGCCACATTCTCAGTGAAATGTTTGGCGACATATTGCGCGATGCGCTGGACGCGCTCGCGGTTCTTGAGCATGTTTTTGAGCGTGACCGCTTTCGCCAATACACGGTTGAGCTCTTCCTGATCGCTCATGCCTTCCGCTTCAGCGAGTTCGAAAAATTCGCGGTTCAGCGTTTCGCGGTCCACGCGCATATCATTGGGCGCCAGGGAATAGTAAAGCGGAACGGTTGTGCCGTCGGAAATGGACTCGGCAATCGAGTATTTGTCGAGATACCCTTGGGGATCATCCTGCCCGAATGTTTTGAATGTGCCTTGCCCGTGTGCGGTCTTGTCAATCGGCGTGCCGGTGAAACCGAGATAGGTCGCGTTCGGCAGGGAGCCCATCAGATAATTTCCCAGGTCGCCGCCCGTGCTGCGATGCGCTTCGTCCACCAAAACAAAAATATTGTGTCGCAGGTTCACATTTGCGGGAATGTCGTCGAATTTGTGAATCATCGAAACGATGAGACCGCGTGTGTCCGATGCCAATAGTTCGCGCAAATGGACTTTGCTGTGCGCCACTTCGACGCGCCCGATGCCGAGTGTGGCGGCAAGATTGCCAAAGAGTTGCGTTTCGAGCTCATTGCGGTCAACTAGCATCAACACGGTTGGATTTTCAAAAAGCGCTTCTTGAATCAATCGCTGCGCAATGGTGATCATGGTGTAAGTTTTGCCCGAACCTTGCGTATGCCAAACAAGACCATGACGCTTTTTCGGATCACGCGCGCGAAACAAAACGCGTTCCACGGCGCGCATTTGATGCGGACGCAGGATTACTTTAGTGAGTTCATCATCTTTGCGCGTAAATAGGATAAAATCGCGCAGCACGCGCAAGACGCGTTCGGGCGCGACGAATGATTTCACCAAATTCTCAAAGTCCTGCGCCGGGCTTTCGTCTTTCCAATTGAAGAGATTTTTCACGGTTGTGTTCCACGTCGCGCCATAGTAATAATGCACGAGATGCGTGAGTGTGAACATTTGCAGGAGCGCCAGGAGTTCGGGCGCTTCGCGGTGATAGCGCTTGACCTGATCGAGCGCTTCGCCCAAACCGTCAATTTTCGTCGCGGCTTTGGTCTCAATCAGCAATACCGGGATGCCGTTAATGAGGAAAACAACGTCGGGTCGAATCGTGTGAACGCCGTTGGTAAAAGTAAATTCGTCCGTGACGTGAAAAGCGTTGCGGCGCGCATCGGAGAAATCAACCAGTTTCAAGTTCCGCTCACGCCGTTCGACCGGGACGAATACCGTCTTGAGTCCTTTGAGGTATTCCCATGCTTCGAGATTGCCTTCGGGTTTGGGAGACACGCGCACGAGGCGTTTGGCAATTTCCTCGGCCTTGAGCGCATCCACGCGGTCGGGATTGAGCTGCTGAACTTTTTGGACAAACACATCCCAGAGCAGCGGACTCGTCTCGCCGCGCCGGAGACGCAAAGCATCGTCAGGCGAGAGGTAGGTCCAGCCGCAGTCCTTGGCGTATTCGATTAAACGATTTTGAACGACGGCGCGTTCACTGGAGAGGCGCATGGGTCTTGACCTCGCTTCAATCCACAACTATCAAAAATCGAGAAAATGGTTTTGTACAAGTTCTCCGAGAATTTCCATTGATTTGGTACAGTCCGCAATGAGCTGCCTATATTCACCCTTTAGATCTCTGCGTGGCGCTGCCTTGGCCGCATGGGCAGCACTTGCCGACCGGTGTTTCCAAAGTAACTCCAAAGGAGACAGTATGTCTTGCACCCGCTCTTCTTCTATCTGGCGAGCAACAAGACAATTGCGTAAAAGTTTGAGTGAACGCAACTGGCTGTTGTCACAATTTAGTTCCTTTGCGAGCTCTCGAATGCTAGATTGGTTTAGTCCCTCCACCAAGAGCTTGGATAGCTCCATTACGTGGTCCTGCCACTCTTTTGTGGAATCCGTGACGACATAGCCCAATCGCGAGTACGAACGTTCCCCAAGATAGGGTTCCCAAATCGTTACTGGCTTTCCGCGTTGGGTGGCTTGGGGGAATTTTCGCAGAGTGTGCTTGAGTGACTCGAGCGGATCTCCATCGTCGTACCATTCTCCCTTAAAGTCGGTTGCATAGGAGCGTTTGGAAATTCCTGCCCTTGGTTTTTCGTTGAATGATTTCCAATATATTTGCTCAGCATACGGTAGAGATGCCAAATCCTTGAGAAACGCATGGACTTGACCTTCTTCGTTAATATCATACCGTAAAGACCAGGCGCCGCGACAATAGATCTGGCGAAACGCGAATTCGTATTTATCTGGATCTTGCTTGTATTTTGAAAGGACATCAGGGCGAAAGAACGCTGGCGAGGTGCTGAATGGGAGGTCGGATTCGACAAAATAGTTTCCGAGTTGATCGGGATTGCAAGAACATTCGTGAATCGAGTCATGCTTGAAATCGAGAGCGACAAAAGTAACATATTGTCTGGGCTCAGCGGAGTCGCCTCGAACTAGACGCATCATAATGTCATCACCACGAACGCGTCGCACAATTTGAAATCCCCGCATCCAACCTCCATTACCTTCGCCTTGAGGAGCGACAGTGCGTGTTGCATAGATTTCATGCGTGTGATCCTCAAAGTTGGCCGTTTCCCTGCCATTGCTTGCAAATGCACCCTCATAGAGACTTCGCGTAACATCAAAGACGCGGATCATGGCACTATCCGTGAGGAACATATAGAGTTCAAGCGCATCAAAATCAATTGCACAGATAATGCCCGGTTCAATGTAGTGGACAGGTGCAATCTCTTGTAGGTCGCCGAGTTCATTCAGTTTGCAATACGCATTCCTCCCGGGAACCCAATGAATTCCCAAGATGTGCGCGATTGGTTGACTGATCTCGACATAGTTTGTTTGTTCGCGAAAGCCGTCAAACGAGCGATAAAAGAAAATCGGGTCGCCCAACTCCAGACGTTCTGTGGCGGTATGCTCAAGTGGGGGAAATAATATCTTTTGAGGTTTCCCATCTTCAAAAGAATAACCATACCCCCAACCCGAATCTACACCAAAGTTCCACTGCAAAATATCTTGGACATATTCGCCTTCAAGATGCTTTTCAGGAATTAGGATTGCATAGAGAAAAAAGTCATTAGTACTCACATACGCGGGAATGATGCCGGATTTTGAGTAATTCAAAAAGTCAAGCGCGTCGTTGAACTTGAGCCATTCAGTAGCGGCAGGTGTGTTTCGCTCGGGTCTTGTATTCAGTTTTTCAAGCTCTTGCACGAGGGCTCGGAATGATGGAATCATATTGTGCTAATGACTCGGATCTGAGCTGTCATCAATTGTTGGAGCATTGTCTTGAACAACGCTTCCAACGCGGCTTTCCGTTTTTCTTCATTTTCGATTTTCTTGTCTACAGTCGCGAGGATGCGCGCGATTTCGCGTTGTTCGGATAGAGGTGGTTTTGGAGTCGGCCAAGGTCGGAGAAATTGCAAATTTATGTTTTTTTGAGTTCCCCTTGGCGCGAGTTTATCCATTGCTTTTTTTTGTCCACGAAGATAATAGTTCAAGAAATAGACATTCATTGAATCTAGGGGCGTTATGCCCACCAAACTATCAGGGAAAGCACTATCGAACTCCAAAATTCCGCAATCTCCGATATTTGCCGCGATTGTTAAGGCAATTGTTCCTTTCGGAAAGAGACGGCTTATAGACAAACCCTTGTCATTCAAAGTCTGGGAGTACTTCCTGATGCGACCATTTGAACGGGAAACATCACCAGTCTGTATAAATGGAACTGTCCCGCCATAGAACTCGGGTGAATTACGTGGACGATGGTCAAACTTTCCGCGTTCAACTTTCGCAACTGCATCTAATCTCCCTAGCTGCCAATGCTCCGGCATCACCCCAATCTCTGTCTCTTTTACCGCGGCATTTGCGTCCAGACCGTGCATGAACAACTTCCGCATCAGCGATTTTTTCAATTCACGCGCGGCGGCGATGAGGTTGTCTTGTTTTTCAATCGCGCGCTGAATGTTGGAGAGGATGCGGGCGATAGCGCGCTGTTCGGGGACCGGCGGAAGAATCACAGGCAATCTTGATACAATCTCTGCGCTAAGATTCTTCATCGTTGTCCCGATTGCATTTGCCTCAAGCCACTCGCGAACAATTGGTGTTTCAAAAGCAAAGGAGAAAAAGTCGGGATCAATCAAAGCTCCTGCGCGGATTCTCAAGCAGCCGCTGCCACACACCCACCCAGATTCTGTTGATGTAACAAGTCCTCGCCGCCCCATTTCGCCACGACGCCCGACAAGTAAATCTCCTTCTTGGAGATGGTAGCGTGCAAGTCGCTCGTAATCCTTCTTACCAATCCGCGCAACGCTGTCAGTGATAATTTCTCCCGACGCGCTCAAATCTTTTGGCATGATGAATGGAATGCCATCTGGAACGTAATCAGACGCATGCAACAAACTACCAAACGGTCCTGTTTGAACCGAACCGCTTGAGCGCTTTATTATGTTTGCGATAGTTTCGACTTCCCAGTCTGCGGGCAGCGCGCCGAATTCGGTGTCTCTAAATTCCGTCATATCTTTGACAAAGCAACCGTTTCATTGATCGCGAATTCATCGAACAGTGTGGTTAATTGTTATTTCGGTTTTGGCTTGCTAGAAACAGACTTCCTGCGACGCAGCTTTAGATTCGCCTGTGGCTCGATCCTCAGAGCAGAAAAGGCATCAAGTAGCAGAAACAAGCGCAGAGAATTGCGCTCGTTGGCGTAATTCACTTGACGCCCATGCAACACTAAATGGCGGTTGATGCGTTCCTTGTTACGCAATGGGAGTCTCTTGAAATCCTTCCAAGCATAAAGTGTTGCATCCACAAACCTGCTCACGCTTTCATGGACGCCAAGTCGCATCCAATCAGATGGGATGCTGTCCAATGTATCTGTAAACATTTGCTTCTTGGCCAAATTCGTTTCGATTTGGTAATGTCGCGCAAAGTCGCCGACAACTCCATCAATTTGCATCAATAACACAGGAATTGAGAGTGTGAACCGCCGATCGAGGTGAGCATCAAACGCGTCATGGATAGTGGCCATTCGAGGCGCGAACAGAGGATTCGTTTCCCATCCCGAAACCATCCCCTTGAGCCGCGCATAATTTCTACTCTTGTAGTAGCGCATGATGGTCTGCGCAATTAGATTCTTCTTTTTTTGGGCGTGCAGAGTTTTGACGCGCTCCACTAATGCGCTGTTCATGGAGGGCGCCATGCAAAATCCCGCGTATAGGAATGCTTCAGCAGCTTCTTTCTCTTGTCGAAAATATTGCCGCAATGGCTCCATTGCCCGGGCAAGCATAGTCTCCTGCTCCGCTGCCATCTGGCGCATTGCTTCAACCGCGGGATTCAACGTTTGGAAAACATTCTCCAACAGTTTGCGCGAATCGAATGCTGAAGCGAGGTGCGCTTGGAGCTCTGTTTTTTGAAGCGATAGACTTTCCTCTATCTTCTGCGCGTAATCGCGCAGGGGATTTTCGATGACAAGATTCGCCTTGACCAGCTCACCTATCCCAGCCGCGAGCATTCCCTGAAGACTGGCTGAGGTATTGATTCCCTCCAATGCACGTGAGACGGCTTCACGCAGTGCGTCTGATTGAAGTAGAAGGCGTTTGCTTGACTCCACATCAGGGAAAATGATTTCGGGCATCTTGACACTTGTCGCCAGTCGTGCGAGCGCGTCTTGCGCGGGTCTGTCGAATGCCTGCATCATTGCTGTTGCGGCACCCGCTCGATCAATAATTTCCGCCATGTGACTGCTCAATTCAGGTTGAATCAAAGGAATGCTCTTGATCCCATCGAGCGCGTTGATAGCAGGTACCCCTGTTCGGATCTCGTCCAAGAGCCGTTTCAAGACTTGATCGTTTCTGCTTGTTGACGCAGATGAATTGGGGACTTGATTCCCACCATGCCCATCATTATTTTCGGTCTCATCTATCATAATAGAATCTCCCACGTGCACCATTACAACTTGGTTCCTCCGTTGGTTCGCCAATCTCTGAATCCCAGTTGCCCTAAAACCGCATCCAGCTCCACATCCGCCGCCGCGCGTTCCTCTTCCGCTTCCGCCAATAAGACCAACGCTTCTTCCACGGGCAGCACCTCTTCCTGGCTGTCGCTCGCCACATAGCGCGATGGCGACAAGTTGAAATCATTGCGCGCTGCCTCATCGTTCGAAATGATTTTTGACAAGCCCTCAATCTCGCGCCAATTCAAATACGCATCGGCGATGCGCGCAATATTATCCTGCGTCAAATAATTCTTCGGTCGCCCTTTCAAAAATTCCTTGGAGGCATTGATGAGCAGAATCTTGGATGGTTCCTTTTTGCGCTTATTGACGACGAGAATGATGCCTGGCGCAGAGGTGTTGTAAAAGAGATTTTCGGGCAGCAGAATCACTGCTTCGACCAAATCGCGCTCGACGAACGCTTTACGAATATCACGCTCACGATTTGAACCCTGATTGCCGCTGCCCCGCGATGCCGCGCCCGTGTCCAACACCACTGCCATCTTGCCGCGTTCGTTGAGTGACGCATGCATGTGTTGAATCCAACCCCAATCAGCGGATGAGGAAGGCGGGATGCCCATGACCATCCGATTATACGTGTCGTGTTCATAGACTAAAGCAGAGAATTTTTGGTTCCACATCGGATTCGCCGTCACTTTGGCGAACGCGCGCAGCGAACCATCATGATTCAAAAACGCAGGACGATTCATCGTGTCGCCAAGCGCAACCTCCGCTTCCATGTCATAGATGAAAACATCCATCCGAGCGAGGGCGAACGTCGTCGGATTGATCTCTTGACCAAAATATTTCAAGGGGGACACGCGCGGCGTATCCTTATATTTTTCCTGGAATCGCAAATGGGTCTTGACCAAGAGTCCACCGGAACCACAGGCAGGATCATAGACTGTATCGCCGGGTTCGGGATCGAGAATATACGCCATTAATACCGCGACTTCGGGCGGGGTGAAAAACTCGCCCGCGCTGGAACCCTGCCCTTCGGCAAATTTGCGGAGTAGATACTCGTACGCCTGCCCAAACAGTGTCGGACTCGCATCCCTCAGTCCCAAGCGATGCCGCGACAATACCTGCACCAGCGCGCGTAACTGTTCGTCGCTCAAAGTCCGCTGACCCGCCGCGGTCACGTTGTAATCAATACTATCAATCACGCCTTGCAGTTTCGGATTTTCTCGCGCGACCGCCCGAACGGCGTCGGTCAAAAAATCGCCCAGTTCCGTCGTCCGGCGCTGAATCTTGTCCCAGCGCGCATTCGGCGGGATATAGAAACGGACAAGCGTGTGATCCTCCTCCACAAAACGGGCCACTTCGCCCAACTCGTTTACTTCATCTTCAAACACATCGGACAGGCGCTTGAGGAAAAGCAAAGGAAGGATATAGTCTTTGAACTTGGGCGCGTCAATGGGACCGCGAATCACGCACGCGGCTTCCCAGAGCCAATTTTCGAGGGCGGGCAAATCGAGGATACGGGGTTCAGCCATCCGAGTCTCCAATGTCAAACATGTGTTCTAGCGCGCGATTATAGCAATGAGAACGTATGTCGGCAACTCAATTCGTGTGTATCAAGTTTTACTCATCGTCCACATCGAAATCCTCTATGTCGTCATCCACCCACAAGAGCGTCAACATACTGCCATATTCAGAAAAAATCCACGATTGTTCGACAATCGTGGCATCTTTGTTCCAGTTTCCCGCCGCAAACCATGTACTTGCCTGAACCCGTCTCGGTCTTTTGGAGGTGGAGCGTCCTTCCCAGAGCGCAGCGGCAAGTGTCGCGGGGTCGGGCTTGCTGTGTACTTCGACAAAGAGTCCCAAGTCCTTGAACCCCTTGCTCTCATGGAACCACTTGAGAACGCCGTCCTTGGAAAAGACGATGGCACACGGCTCATTGGTAAATTGCATAAAGCGCATTGCGGTTGCGGTGAGTGAAACGCTAAATGCGTCTGCCAAACCGGCAATGAAATCTAGCGACGGCTCTTGGTTCCTACAGCGTACTGCAAAAAAACGTTCGGGTAAAAGTAGGGCTGCGGCAAACTGATTGGCTTCTTGCTCGCGCGCGGCCCCGGCTCGTTTTGCGCTCCAGTCTTCCAAATCCGCCGCTGTGCACAAAGCGAGATTGCCATGACTGCGGTGCATTTCAAAATGACCGAGCTCGTGCGCAATGCTGAACCGTCTGCGGCGAGGGTCCGTGATCAAGGTAGAGACTGTAATAATTGCTCTCCGCCCAGCGATGGCAATGCGTGCTTCTGCCCCTTGCAACGGTTTGTCCTGAACGAGCGCGCCGCGTTCACGCGCAATCAGTTCAAGGAGCTGCAAATCTTTGACGCTCTTGATTTTCAGTTTGTCAAGCAGGTTGTTTGCGTAATAGTTGGGTTGACTCATTCTTCGTTGGTAATATTACCTTTCGAGTTGTCCTCTGAGGCACCAAGATAATAGATATCGGCAAGCAAACTCGCTAAATCCTCGTCGGTTGCACTTTCGAAATTGCGATGATGTACCATGGCGAGCTGCGGGTTTTTTAAAGCCAGATTTCTCAGCGCAGCTTCAATGGCTTCCAGCAATTTTTTGCGTGGTTGATTGGCATCAGGCACAAAGTTCGCAAGCTGTTTTTTCTCTGTCTCAAGCTCACGGTTTCGATTCCTCCAATTAAGCGGGGACTCTTCTAGTCCCCGCTCCACTTCGGCTTTAATTTTTGCAACGATCTCTTCAGGATCATACCCTGCCTCAATCAGCACTGCGTTCACTTCGTCCGGGGTTCTAGGTTCCGGTTGTTGCAATAATTCATCAAGCGCTTCCAAGAGTTCCTTGTTCGTGGTTGGGGCTTTGCGCTTATCCATTTTCCAACTCCCTTCTCGCTTCCATTGCTCGACGCTTCAAGCGTTTTTGTCTATTATTGATTTCTGTTACTTCAACGCCGAGTGCATCTGCCAAAGCTTGCGGTTTGGGTTCACACCCGCCTATCATCGCGGATATCATGTCTTCCAATTCCGCTTGCCCAGCAGTTTTCTCATATATCGCCCCTAATACCTTTGCCGCAATTGCTTCCTCCTCTCGCTCGATGACTTCATCCTCTGCACTTGGTGCGTGTGGAACATCCCTGGCATCTGCGCGCCCTCGGCGCGTAAGCAGAGTTTCCGAACCATCACCTCCTTCCTCCACCTCAACCGAGTGCGACTCGCGCCAATGCGCCGCCGATTTGTAAAGCGCGTCTAACTCGCTTTTTATTTGGTCTTTCAGCCATGGTTCGAGTGAACCCTTTGCGGGATCCCATTGGCGGCGACCGTCAATGGTTTTTAGGATAACCAGTTGGACAATATCCTCAAACTTCATGCCTTTCGGCAGTTGGTCTGAGGAGGGGTCCCACCAGCCAAAGTTGTTGCGCGCGAACCAAATGGCGAAGGCCATAAGATTTTTAATGATTACTGACCAATCTGCCGCTTGAAGACGGTCATAGATATCTTTGCGTATGGGTAAGGTCTCCAAACAAATCACCTCTACTTAATCTACCGAGGAGAATGCAAATTTTGCCATCGTGGCGAAAATTCCATCCTACTCGGTAGTATCTAGTGAAAACAAGCCCGCCAAAAGTAACGATATGAAAAACCTACAAAACAAGCAAACGATACTCGTGGTTGGCCAATTTTAACCGAAGGAGCGCCAAAAATGGCAAATATCACTTTACAGCAGGAACAAGGAAAAGTCGAAGGGAAGGAGTTCTTTGTCAATATCGAGGGCAACGAGTTCTCATGGAACAGGGAAACGATTACCGTCCCCGAAATTCGCCGTCTTGGGAATATTCCCTCCGACCAGCAAATCGTCGAGGAAGCGCCCGATGGGACCGAGCGGACCATTGCTGAAAATGAGATAGTGACGATTAAACCCGGTCATCGCCACGGTCGTGCTCCGAAATATCGCCGAGGCATGTGACGTGTACGAAAGAGTGCGGCAAGAGATTGAGCTTCTCAAGAACAAATATCCCAATCTTGTACATGGGGAGCAGCTCAGTTGGGTTCTCATTCCCAAATACAAGCTGCCAGCAGGGCGTTTTAATAAAGGAGGGACTAAACTCCTCTTTGTCCTGCCGGCGGGCTATCCAAATACCGGGATTGATAATTTTTTTGTGGATGTAGACTTGAGACTACACGATGGAGGAAACCCATCCGGTTTCAATATCGGGTCGAATTCGAGTAGTGGTGCCGCGCCCATTGCTGGCGACTGGGCATGGTTTTCATGGCATCCCGCAGAGTGGCGTCCCGCAGCAACAGTTGAAGCTGGAGATAACCTGCTCACTTTTCTGCACGGCGTCAATCTCTGCCTTCAAGGACAAGAGACAACATGATTTACATAATCAGTATCCCTGCCCGGATAGAGCAACTCGTGCGCGCGCACCTGTTTCAGAATGAACTGGAACAAGGTGCGTTTCTATATGCAAGTGTTAGAGAGAACACTAACGAAACCACTCTAGAGGTGTTAGAGGCGTATTTGGTGCCGGCGGAAGGGTGGCAGGTTCAGATGGACGTGCATCTCGAAATGAAGGATGAGGAACGCGCCAAAATCATGAGCCAAGCTAAACAGAAAAATCTGGCACTCGTAGATTGCCATTCCCATCCTGGCTCATTCGACAAGGTCTGGTTCTCGCCGAGCGACCGCCACGGCATTTCGGAATTCGCCGTATATGCGAAATGGAAACTTGGTTCAAAGCCATACACAGCGATGGTCTGGGCGGAATCTTCGATAGATGCCGTGGTCTGGGATAACGATTTTGGTAAGGCATTACGAGTTCAGAGTATTCTCGTGGTCAACGGCAAGGACAAAATTCTAATTCCGAAGGGCTCCTGGTTCGCGCCCAGCGGTCCACGATGGGAGGTGAACCGAAATGAGTGAACGATTTGACCGCCAGATTCTGGTGTTCGGGACGCAAGGGCAAGCCAAACTAGGGGCGGCGCATGTTGGCATTGTCGGGTTAGGCGGCATAGGGTCGCACATCGCACAAGGTTTGGCGTTCCTCGGCGTCGGGACACTTACTTTAGTTGACGACGACCGCGTCGAGGAAACGAATCTTAATCGCCTGATCGGCGGTGTCCCGACAGACGCAAAAAGCCACGATCTAAAGGTCCGTGTCACGGAGCGAATGATCCGGTCCATCAGCCCTGAGGCGCAAATCCGTGTGGTACCAAAGAACCTGCGGTCCCGCGAGGCCATCGACGCACTGACAGAATGCCCCGTCATTTTTGGCTGCGTTGATTACGACGGCGCACGACTTGTTTTGATGGAGCTTGCGGCTGCTTATGAAGTAACGCTCATCGACTCGGCAACTGAAATCATACAATCTGAAAACCAAATTACCGAATTTGGCGGGCGTGTTGTCGTTGCCCGCCCCGGCGATTTTTGTTTGGACTGCGCTCACCAGATTGACATGGAGGTCGCCAAGCAGGAGCTCGAGTCGCTTGAGATCCAAGAACTGCGAAAGGAACATGGCTATGGACTCGGGCATCGAGGGACCGCTCCGTCTGTTGTTTCACTCAACGGGGTTCTTGCAAACCTGGCGCTGAATGAATTTCTCGCGATGACTACGAACCTTCGCGAGCCAAAACGTCATCTGGTCTATTACGGGATGCGCGGGAAAGTAAATGCGCGGGAAGATCAGCAAAGCCCCGATTGCTACACGTGTGGGTTTCTCGTCGGTTCTCGCGAGCGGGCTAATCTCTATCGGTACGTTTTGCCAAACAGCTGACGTGGGATAACCAAATTTCTAAATGCACTCGATCGAACGCGGCTTCCATGTAGATTGATTGTAAACCCTTCAAGTTGATTGATTTCAAAGTTCGTGGATGGGCCTTTAATTGCGGCGGATTACGCGCAAAAAAGTGCGACTTTATATTTATCTTTTCATAGTATGAACTTGCCCATTGTCCCAATACCTGAGTGACTCTTTGCGCGAGAACATTTCTTTCGTGTTTGTCAGTGTTGCCGGCATTTGCATCGCAGAATTTATTTGTGGTGATCAATTGTTGATCTGAAATCCCTATTCTAACTTGCTTGTTACGCCCTCGCCTTTCGCCTTTGTCCCCGCCCAAATTTTCCCGCACTCAAATACGCGGACAATTCTTTCCCCCGGTCTGATTAAGTGCTCGAGCATTCTGCACATTTGCCTGTATGCTCTGTTGATCTGTTACACGGATTCGAAAATATGCGTAGTCTATAATTCCATCCAATTTCGATTGACAAATAATATTCTCGAAAAACCCTATTTTGAGAGTGCGGTATAAGCACCTCCTCGAAAAGTCATGTCCTCAAATCATTGACTGTGGAGAGGGTATCTGATATTTTATTCGCATTAACAATCAATGAGTTTCCTCTACATCCTACAAAGAGGCGCGTCGTTTTCTCGGCGACGATGGATTACGCAGCGGTGTCTTTTCCCAAAGCGCAATCAACAAAAATAATCGAAGAAAACAGTTCCCCACATCGCTTTCCTCTCAATGCGCGCAAGCAACAAATCCTTCCTGTGCTTTGGCAGTCGCACAAATCGAACACTTGTTCTGAGCGTGATGTCCTTGTTTTTCTAGCAACAACCCACCCTCCAGCATCTTCGGAACCGCGGTTCCTAAACGCAAGACACTCTGCCCCCGTACTCTCTGCTATCCGGAGGGTTGCACGTTCTTGGCGATGCGTGAGGAGAATCTATGCAGCGGATCGTTTTTCTTTTCATACTGCTTGGCGCAGCAATGATGTTTGCGAGATGCAATAGCACCGAGCCGCTGCCAGCACAAACACGCTTGGCAATTGTCCCGGCGCCTGTTAGGGCAAATACGCCGACGAGTAAAACGACGCGAAAGCCGAGCGCGACTGCGACAACGACACCCACGCGGACAGCGACTGCCGCACCAAGCAATACGCAGACGCGAACGGCAAGCGCGACATTTACGCCATTTCCCACGCGCACCGCGACTCCGACGGCAACCAAACTCGCTACGAATGTTCCAGCCGAACAGCTGGCGCTCAAACATTTCCTTGAAGGGCGCGCGTGGCTGAATTCAACCGAGCCCACAGATGTGTCCAAGAGTGCAGCTCAATATTTCACTGGTAAGGCATTACAGCAAACACTCGAACAAGCGCAGTGGGAGATCCAGAAGGCGGTGCGATACAAGGTTGGCGAACTGACAGATAATTTGTGGTCCGGGAAAACCGACGAGGGCATTCTTATTTTTGAACTGACACGGGCGGGTAAGGCAGTGCAATACGATCAGAGTTGGAAGCCACTCATAGAGTTTGATGTGAATCCATTTTCCATCGTTTATGTGCTGACGCTGGACGTAAAAGACAGTCGTTGGAAAGTGGACCACACCAAATCGGCGGTGGACAAGGTCACAGGTAAATCGTTGCTTGAAGAATAAATTGAACAAGATTCAGAAATAGAAAGGCGCATCATTTAACGATGCGCCTTTCTATTTCTCAAGGAGGGGTGAATGATCCCAATCGTGAAATGAACATCTAATTCTCAAAGCAATATAGGAGGAAATGATGAACCCACAAGAAATGGAACGACGCTTTCTCGGACACTTTATTCACACGCTTGCAATGGATGAGCAGGTGCGTTGGCTCAAAGAGCAACCCGAGATTGGGCAAGCACTGGACGCGATGGCAAAGGGAGAGCACTGGATGACAATTCCATTCGCCGACGCGCTCGAAACAATCTACCGGGTACAAACGGACCAGATAACGCAAACTGGTGAGCGCGAGCGA
Source organism: Anaerolineae bacterium (assembly GCA_020851635.1). GTDB lineage: Bacteria > Chloroflexota > Anaerolineae > UBA4142 > SHND01 > SHND01. The sequence goes on along the minus strand of JADZCJ010000140.1, from coordinate 53,748 downwards.
ATCGCCAACGCCTTTACGGTAGGAGCAGTGCTAAACGAGGCGACATTGCCACAAGGCATTGTTGTCACTGTGTCACCTGGAGATGTGCCGCTTGATATGCGGATAGACCGTCAAGTGACGCTTGAATTTGTCGCGGGCATGTCAGTAGTCGCTCGCTACAATCTGGATCCAAGAGTAGGCAAGGGGAAGCTTTGTGCGGGATATAAGAAATTCGTACGCGAGCACCTCGCCTCGCGGTTAGCAAACTGCAACCCTGTTACATGAGTAATGGAACAAACTTGCGATAGCAAGAACATCAAAAACAAAAAGGCAGGGTGTTCACCTCTGCCTTTTTCAGTTTGACAAGCCCACGACCAGTGAGCTCACAAACGTATTCAACTGAGCCAACTATAGCACAAGGTCGGGGGCGCGTCGATCATTTTGCGCTCGCATTGCGATGCAACTCTAATCGAACGCAGGGATGGGCAGAACTGCCCATCCCTGCGTTTTTTCCATACGATTCTGCGCGGAGGTGACCGGTACCCCCGGTTGGTATTGCGCAGCCCCGAAAGAGGACAAGCCATGTTGGATCTAAACTTTGCCCAGTCGGCATCTTTGTCATACAACGTCGCATCTGACGCACACGAAGATGATGCACGCCTCGATCGCGCGGTCAACGCGCTATTGATGGTGATGGCGCTCGAAAATGCAGATGTGTTCGAAGGCGTCGCCGAGGTGACGCCAGGGTTTGATGAACTCGAAAACGAACTCGCTTCACTACAGGCAAACGAATTGCGCGCCGCGTATGAACGCGTCCGGCAAGCGGAAGTTGCACTCGACGCAGCATTCGTAGTAGCCGACGCCGAAGCACAAGCGGAGCTGGAAGTAGCGCGTCGCGAAGTAGTAGCGCTCGAACGAGAATTCAATCGTTTGCGCGATGAGACGAAAGCAATGGAAAACAAATTCGAGCCGTACTATCAGCAGCTCGCGCAAGAAATGGAAGCCGAAAAGCAGCGCGCGGCACAGCTGCGCAACAAGGCAGCCGGGCTCAACCCCGAGGCGCGCTCGCAGTTTGAACACAAGGTGGAGTTGGTATTGAAAGCGCGCTTGCAGCCGTTTGAGGAACGCTATCTTGCACTCGAAGCGGAACGGACAGCGTGCCGGTTACCGCTCGAACAGCAAATCGCAGCACTTGAGGACCAGAAACGCGGCCGTGAAGAAGATTTAGAACAAGTAGTGAAAGGTCAAAGCGAAACGCAAAAACGCGTCACAGCAATGCGTGAGGGAAGCGCGGGCGAAAGCGCGGCACTCTATGCTGCCGTGCGCGAACTCATGGCATCGCGTGAAAACCTTGGTAGAGACGTCGCACGCGTCGAAAACGGTCTCGCAGAGAACGAGCGTATGAGTGGGATCGCCAAGAGATACCCTGGCTATGTTGAACAAGCGCGTCTCGAATTGGACGCGCCGATCAACGCGGCGGGCGCGCTCGCGAGAGCGAAAGATGGACAAATCGCGGACGCCAAGCGGATGCTGCAACTCGCGCTGCGCGGCGGTTTGGATGAGAGCAATGCGAATGAAATTTGGAAAGAGATTGCTCACGCGGAATATACCGAACTCGTCAAAGCGTGGGGACAAGACCTTCTGCAGCGCGCACCACAGCTGCATGGGATGAGCACATTCAACCGCTACAAGGAACGCATCGCCTCCAAGTCGCGCGAGGCGGGCTACCAAGCACTTTCGCGTGATCTCACCCGAGTACTTGCACAAGCCGAGAGACTTGCAGGACAAGGTGTGGCGGCGCGGCGGCGAACGCTTGAGGCGCACGCGGCGCAGTACATCAACAGCCAAAACAAATTCTTTTCAGCACAGGTAATGCCAGATTCTGGGCGAGCGATGATCGCCATCAGAAAGAATGGGCAGTGGCTGCGGCATGCGCTCTGCACAATGGTCGTGTCAGAAGGCAGCTATGAGATCAAGACCACGTACTATGAACACAAGACTGCCTTTGAAGATCAAGTCGAATGGGATAAACGTCGTGCGCGCTTTGAAAGACGCTTGCAACTCCCCTTGAGCGGGCAAGGCGAATCTGAAACGCAATAAGGGCCAATCACGAAAATTTTGGGAACAAAAACTCAAATCACCGCGAACGTAGAACGCACTCCGCCTGTTGTGTGCGGAGTGCGTTCTTTGTTTCAGCAAGTCCCATGCTCGGGATTTGTGTATCTACTTCACTTTCGCCCGCACTACAAACATGCCCGCCATTATCTTGGTTACTCCACTGACGTCGCGGCGCGGCTTGGAGAACATCAACGCGGCGCGGGAGCACGGTTGACGCAGGTAGCAGTCGCCAACGGAACAGTGCTCGAATTGGTACGGGTTTGGAAAGGGGATCGAAAAGTGGAACGGCGGCTAAAGCGTCGCAAGAACACGCCTCTGCTTTGCCCGTTGTGCAACCCATTCGCGTATCGCCACGCAGCCGACATTGAAGACGCCGATTAGAAATCAAACCGAAGGAGCAAGGAGGTGAAATAGGTGATGCGGAAGAAATAATTCCACCGCCGAACGATTTGGATACATCTTTTGTAGATTCGAATACGTTGGGTGCAGCGCCGTTCGATTGGAATGATTTGTCAGATAGTCAGATTGCTCCCGTCCGTCACGTCAACGGACCTGTGCTGATCAACGCCGCTGCAGGCACGGGCAAGACGCGCACGATCACATACCGTATCGCCTACATTATTGATCAGGGGAATGTATCTGCACATTCGATCCTCGCGTTAACATTTACGCGAAAGGCAGCACGCGAAACGGTGCATCGCCTTGAAAAACTTTTGGGCGCGGATTTAGCGCAACAGATGACGGCCGTCACCTATCATGCCTTCGGGCTGAAAATGCTTCAAGCGTACGGAGACCGTCTTGGCTATAACCCCAAGAAACTGGTCATCTACAGTCAAGAAGAGGCGCGCAAATTGTTGCTGGATGCGATGCGCGAGGTCGGAGCGAACCAAGGAATCTGGGATCCGAAGCGTGTCAGTGAGGCAATCAAGCACTGGAAGGATAATCGCGTGACGCCCGCTGATTTCGAGAGCGCCGATTTCCGCGATGACTTTTGGAATCGAACGATGCGCCGCATCTACGAATGTTATCTCGACAAGATGCGCGCGGCGAACGCGCTCGATAAGGACGACCTGATCTACCAAGCATGTCTGCTGCTTGAAATGGACGAAGTGCGGAGGATGTGGCAAGAACTCTTCCACTATGTCACGGTGGACGAGTTTCAGGACACCAGCATCGCGCAGTACGGAATTGTGCAAATGTTGGCGTGGGCGCATCGAAATCTCTGCTGCGTAATTTCGCCCGCACAGTCCATTTATTCGTGGCGCGACGCGCAGACAGACACGGTACTGCGCTACCTGCGCGCGGACTTTCCGGAAATTGTTGAATATGCTCTGCGTGAAAACTATCGTTCGACGGAGGCGATTGTCCGCACAGGAGAGGCGCTCGTCGCCGAGTGCAATTACAGCCCGCCGTTGGCGATTCACAAAGGCAAGGGCAAAGGCGATCCGGTGCAGGTTGCCGAATTTCAGACCGAATGGGACGAAGCCGACTATGTCGGTCGCGAAACGCAGCGACTCCTTGAGGAAGGTTATCGCGGGCGCAACATTGCCATCCTCTATCGAACATGGGCGCAAGCGCATGTACTCGAGCAGGCATTTTTGCAAGCCGGTATTCCGTACGGGATCGTCGGGGACAGATACTTTATGGACCGCGCCGAAGTGCGTGATCTACTCGCGTATCTGCACATTACATACTACACAAACGCGGCGACAGATGTGTTGCAACAAGAAATCGGATCGGTGCTGCGCGTTCTCAATCGCCCCGAGCGCGGACTAGGACGCGCAGTCTTGCGAAAAATCCAAAAGGGGAGCTCGGGGCTCGCAATCGAGATGCTATATGAAGCAACGGGCCGACAAGACCTGACAAAAGAAATCAAAACAGCCGTGAACGAGTTTCTCAAGGTTATCTTTGACATACAGGATTGCGACGGGAGCATCACGGAACGAATTGATTTCATCCTTGAGCGCACTGCATATCAAGAGTGGTTGGGCGATGTACTCGAAGGACGACGCAAACGGATGAGTCTTGAAATGCTTCGCAGTATGCTCGCCGCATACGAAAACGCCGATGACCCTCTCGCCGAGTTTTATCGCGATGTACAAATCAGCGGAGTCGCCGATGTGGGTTTTGGTGAAGACGATCGGTTTGTCACGCTATCGACGATTCACGCCGCGAAAGGATTGGAATGGCCAATCGTCTTTTTGGCGGGGGTTGAGGAGCACGTTTTTCCAAATGCACGCGCAACAAAAACGCAGCTCGGGCTAGAGGAGGAATACCGTTTAGCGCACGTCGCTGTAACGCGCGCCTGTTCTAAACTCTACATGACCTATGCGCGTTCACGGTCTAGTGAAGATGGCAAAGTCGTCGAACATGGACCGAGCCCTTTTCTCGGCAAAATTCCGCGGGAATGGTTGAGGTTCGTTCAGACACGCACTCAACCGCCACCGCACTATTCTGATGGCGCAATAGTTGCAAATAATCTACTCGGCAAATGAGGGCGCACACCCGAAAGACACGCCCTCATTTGCTTATACAGGAGGTCTCCAATGCTTACCGATAATGTACTGATGGCAGCCAAAATGGATTGGTTCGATTTCGACACCGTACCCATCGAGGAAAAATGCACACAAGTGGGTGATCCAGACGCGCTGCGAAAAATGAGAGAGGAAGCAAAAAGAACGAAATCGCTCTTGCTCCAAAAATTCGGGGAGCCGCCGATTGGCGTACTGATTCATCCGCATCGCAATGAGCATGACTTTGGACCCTATTTATCTCTTCGCGTGTATTACAACCCTAATTTGGGGGATGCTGTAGCATACGCTCTGGCGTGCGAAAGCGATTTTCCAGAGACGTGGGACGATAACTCGCCCGTTGATTGGCGCAGCTATCGTTCACAGGCAGGAAACGCCGAAGATACAGCGGCACAAGTATCCGTCTAGATAAACTGGAAGCAAATGTGAAGAGGAGGACGCAGAAATTTCTGCGTCCTCCTCTTTCTTTTGGAGGAGACCTATCATGAACGTATTGCGATATGCAGCCTACGGATGGATCTTGGCACAATTGGCTTTCTGTGGCAAAGCATCGCCGCACCCTCGGAGCTGTCGCTGTGCGCAATGTCAGAAAGAAAAAAATGATCAGCAAATGTCGGCGCGCCAATTGTGCGAGTTGGTTGGTGTGGGAGATGGCACTCTGGATGATGCACAATTTATCGCGTTCGCGGTGCAATACGATCGCGAGGTGCTATCCGCACCGCAGCGTCAGGCGATCGAAGATTTGGCGCGACGCAATCCGCAATTGCTGAATGACCTCTTGCAGGATATTCAGGCGTGAACCATCAACAACATATGCATACTCTTCGTGAATTACCCCCAGAATTAAATCCGTTGGTTCGCCTCGATCAATGTGGAGCGCACGCTCTCTCCAATCATGAGCTTGTAGCCATCCTGCTCGGCGACGCACCATGTGACGAGAACCCGGTTGCCTTGGCGGAACGATTGTTAATGCAGTACGGCGGGATCGCACAACTCGCGCGGTTACCGATGGGTGAGTTGATAAGTCAGAAAGGCATTGGATTTGGACGCGCCCGCCGCCTCACCGCCGCTTTCGAACTCGCCAAGCGCATCAGCGCGCCTGACCAAGAACGGTTTAGAGTGAACTCGCCTGCCGACCTATTTACGCTTGTGAGTGATATGCAATATCTCGAACAAGAGCAGATGCGTGTGGTGCTGCTTAATACCAAACATCGTGTGATCAAGGTTGTTACTGTTTATCAAGGGAGCGTCCACACCACTGTTATCCGCGTTGCCGAACTCTTGCGTGAAGCCGTTCGCTGGAACGCGACTGCGATTGCACTTGCGCACAACCATCCCAGCTCTGACCCAACTCCGAGTCCAGAAGACGCTGCGATCACGCGTGAAATCGTCAAGGCAGGTTCGCTGATGGATATTGATATTGCCGATCATATAGTTGTCGGGCAGGGAGGGCGCTTTGTATCCTTGCGCGAACGCGGGTTGGGATTCCAATAATGGGTGACGACGAATGAGAGGAACGGAAGAGTCAATTCCCAAAATAAAAGAGCAATCTTGTCGAAAACAACCAAAAGTCGAGCTATAATATCCGCGATGAATCACATAACGGAACGGATTGCATGATGCAGATGGACAAAACAGCAGGGCAGGAGCGCAAAGAGAGAGTGCGCGCGGCGAACTCGATTGAAATAATCGCCGCGCGCTATACCCACTTAATACGCGCAGGCCGGCAATTCAAGGGACTATGTCCACTGCATGAGGAAAACACGCCCAGCTTTGTCGTCTACCCCGAACAGGGGCGCTGGTGGTGTTACGGCGCGTGTCAAACGGGCGGTGACGTATTCAAGTTGGTGATGTTAAAGGAAGATTTAGATTTCAAAGGTGCGGTTGAATTTCTGGACAATGGCAGCATTGTAGATGCACCGCGCCAAGTTCATGCTACGACCCCATTGCGCCCTTACTCTCCTGCCAAATCTTTAGCGCAAGTGACGGAAGAACACTATACCTATCTCACTCTCACCAAAGATGTGTATCGCGCGGCGTTGGCGAGCGAGCTTAGGCTGTTGCGGTATCTCGACGAACGGCGCATTGACGGTGAGGCAGTCCGCCGCTTTCAAATCGGCTATGCGGATGGCGAGAGCTTGCAGAGATACTTTCAATTTCGCAGTTGGAAATGGATTCCTGTGCTCGCGCAAGAACTCGGACTGGTGCGAAAGGACGAGCGCGGAAACGAACGCGAATACTTTCGCCAACGGCTCGTTATTCCGGACCTTGACGGTGAACGCGCGGTGTATTTGGTTGGACGCAGCACGCGGGGGGAACAAAAAATTAAATACATCGGCTTGTCAGGTGTGCCCAAGCCACTCTTTGGATTTGCACGCCTGGAGCGCGGGGGAGACTATCAGCGCGTCTTTGTCGCAGAAGGTCCATTCGACGCGCTGACGCTGATGATGTGGGACTTGCCCGCCGTGTGCTTGCTCGGCTCGTACCTGAAGAAGGATTTGCGCCGCACATTAGAACGATTTGAGCGCGTCTATGTCGTTACCGATTTCGATGCCGCGGGACAAACGGCAGCGCGCGTGATCGCGTGTGAATTGGGTGCGCGAGCGACAATCGTGCCGAGCGATCTGTCGCTGCAGGGCAAGGATGTGAATGAAATAGCACAACGCTACCGAGATGCGACAGCGCGCTTTGAGCGACTTGTCGCACGTGCCGACGCGCGGTCGCAAATGAGCGCAGCGGTACAGGATGCGTTGCGACGCCTGCACGCCCACAACGCAGCTCACCCGGAGCGTGAGGACATTGCCTGGGCGTTGCTGTGGAAGGTTATGGATGTTATCGGCGCGGAGATCGAACACGGGCATACTGTGGTGTTGTGGTCGCGGGCGTATGCCAATCACGTCGGAGGCAAAACATCGCCCGTGGGGGGGCACATTATTCGAACGATAGGCGCACTACGCGGACCGAACTTGCACTACAGCGCACGACGAAAAGGGCGCGCAGATGCTGAATGTGACCTGTTGTCGGCAGAATACATTGAGGTTTTGGATGAAACAGGCTGCTAAAATAGCCGCCTGTTTTGAGTTAGCGTTAGGTGTCAAACTAAAGTCAAAGTTGGGGTGAATAATGGAGCAGAGAAAGGGCGAGTCCGGACCCGACGCTATTCTCGCCCAAATTCTGAAGAGGTGCCTTCCGCTATGCCCATCTACTCCTTCAAGATCGAAGTTGTTATTCCACTTCACCCCAAGAGCGACCCCGATGAAATTTCAATCGTGATCCCTGGCTTGGTCGTTGCACCAAACGCCAAGGAAGCCCAAGAACACGCTGAAAAAATAGGACGAGGGATGATGCGCGGGTCTCGCTACAACGAATGGGTGGACATTTACCAGCTCGAGCTCCAAATCGGTCGCAAGTCCAAAGGCAAAATCTACTGGACAGTAACAAGTTTGCGCGAGGTAGATGAAGTATTCGTGCAAAACTGTTATGGGATGAACGGCGTCTATCTCTCTCCCAAACCGAACGAGGAACCGCAAGTACACCTTTTTTCTCCACAATCGCTACGTACCAACGAGACTTCTGAAGTAATACCCACATAGCTTCTCGCAGCAAGTCCCCACACACGCGTCAAAACCAAGCCACCTCCAAATCAGCGCGCGCAAAATTTCCTGGCAGCACAAGTAAGGAGACCCCTCTATGAAAGTATTGTTGAGTCAGGTCGTCGTCAGAAAAGAAGATTTGCCCGACGAATGGTTGGGCGCGAACGAGTTCACCGAATCCATAAAGGAACGCGGAGTCCAGCAACCGATTCAGGTTGTCCGACTGCTCGCTGCTCCAAAATCCAAGCCGACCAAAAACCACCAACCGCGTTATTTGCTCATTCATGGACGCCATCGCTGGTGGTCAGCAAAACACGCGCGAAAAAAAGAAATTGACGTCGAAGTTATCAAACTCGATCCGAACAATCGGCGTCAGCATCTGGAATTTGCTCTCGTCTCGAACGAAGTCCAGACCGATATTGACCCAGTGACGCGCGGCAAGCGCTATCAGCAACTGATTGATGAAGGAGCAACGGTAGAAGAGATTGCTGAACTCACTAAAAAGAGTATTTCGTTCATCTATCAGCATGTCGACCTGCTCAAATTGATCCCGCCCATCCAAGAAGGAGTTCAATGGCGGCGGGTTCTTTTTTCTCAGGCGCGTGAACTCTTGCGGCTCGAAGAAAACGCGCAGAGGGAAGCGTGGAACGAACTCCTAGCCCGCTGCAAGTCGCGCAATGGTGAAATAAGAGACCTGCCGCTTAATGAAGTGCGAAATGTTGTGCGCGCGTTCAAAGCGCTTGATGCCGCGCAGAGCAAGCAAGATGAATACAAGCAAAATGGCAAGACGAATGGAAATGGCCCCAAGCAGGATAACACAAGCCAAAAAGATGGTGCCTGGAGTAACCTCTATCAAAACTATTTGAATGCCAACTCGCTCGCAGCACAACAGACAGAGGAACAAATCGGTGGCGACACAAAGGATCCAATTTCCACACTCGAAGAGATCGCCGAGCATTTGATGGCGCTTGCAGACGAGAGCGACGAGCGCAAAGGTGAATCGCAAACGCGCAGACTCGCACGCAATCTTTATGCCGTTCTTGCCCGAATCGAACCGGTGCTACGTCAGTTGAAGGGGCGAACAGTGGAGAAAAATGGTCACACGCGGAGGAAACAATGAGCAAGAAAGGAACTGGAAAGTTATTTTCGCTTCGTGAAGCAGAAAACCTGATGGGGCGGCGTTATCATGTCCTGCGTCGCTTTGGACCAATGCTGCCTCAAGATGAAGGCAAGATCGTCAATCTTAAACACACGCCGAGCGGCTACTTACTTCTCTTTGCCGCGCGACAGCGTAGCGATGCAAGTCGGTACAAGTCGACATCCATTTCCCCGCGCGAGATGTTGTGTTTGCGTGAAATCGAGGTTGCCGAACCCGTTGATTTGCTCATCTCGTGCGGAGAAGAATTCTGGCACACCCCAGAAGATTTGATCCGCGAGATCAATGTCATGGGCTTTTCGCACCGTCTGCCTTCGAACTTTGATGCGAGGCGAGTGAGAAGAGGCGCGTCGCGCGTTTTTCTCGGTCACCAAAAAGCAATCATGCAAATTGGAAAAGGGACAATCGAAGGATTGCTTGCTTACTTGCAAGGAGTGAAGGACCCCCTCGTCACGCGCGTCCTTCAACGCCCTTTCATACATCCACCTTCGCGATTCCTTGAACTGCCATCGCCTTTGCGCGAACGCGTGCTTCGGAAATTTCACATCTCATTCGAGTACGGTATTTTCGGATACGTCTATGCTTCGGCGGCGACGTACTATCTCAAAGCGAACCAAAGTGAGCTGCCAGCGCAAGCGGCGCAACGCGGCTACATCGGCGTGCGCGCCAAGCGTATCAAAGAAAAAGCGGTCATAGACGATGGCGAAATAATTCGCAAGCCGGGCAAAGATGGGGAGGTGGCATGAGCGAGATCATCAAGCGTCAAGTAGGTCCGCGCGGCTGTGGCTATCCGATCGAAGGGGGGTTTTACATCGAAGCCATCGGCGCCGTCGGTGGGATGCTGCCGCGATTCGTCTCTATTGATCCCGCGCTACCATGGCACTTTTCGCGCGGTGTCACAATCGTGGACGGTGATTTCATCCTCGAGCAGGGACAAATCAAAACAGAGAGCGAAGCCGCATTTAATTGGGAACGTCGCCAAGCGCTCACGCCACTCGTCAAGCTGCTTTTTAGTGAACACGCACAAATCATTCAAGACCACATCGAGCAGTTCCACCGTGAACTCATTGTTGCGTTGGATGAACATGGATTTGCCAAAGAGGATGACGGTGGGGCGGAAGCATTTCAGAAAACCATCGAGCGCATCAAGCAATCAGAAAAATCTTTGCGCCGCTTGGCACCGCATGTGCAAGTCGGCGGAAAGAACGCGGCGCAACAGCGTGTTCGCGCGGCATAAGGAGCCACATGGGCGAAACCTTTGTTCATCTGCACGTTCACTCTGAATTTTCTCTACTCGATGGGCTGCCCTCGGTTAAAGCGATTGCAGAACATTGCGCGTCGATGGGGCAGCAAGCGATTGCACTGACGGACCATGGGGTTATGTTTGGCGCGATCGAGTTTTATGAAGCGTGTCGTCGCGCGAATGTCAAGCCAATTGCTGGCATGGAGGCGTACCTTGCTCGCCGGGGTCGCAGCGATCGCGATCCGCACCTCGATGCGGATGCTTTTCATCTCCTCTTGCTCGCTGAAAACGATGAGGGCTATCATAATTTGCTGCGTCTTGCCACTGCGGCACAACTGGAAGGATTCTACCGTCACCCGCGCGTTGATAAGGCACTGTTGGCAGAACATAGTAGCGGATTGATTTGCACAAGCGGCTGCCTCGCCGCCGAGATTCCAGACTTATTACGCGCGGGACGCGTGAGTGAAGCAACTGCCGCGCTCGACTGGTATCGCGAGATATTTGCGGAGCGATTCTATCTCGAACTCCAACAGCACGAAGGGTTAAAGGAACTCGATCCCATCAATCGCCAACTTGTCCAGTGGAGCGAGCAGTTGGGCTTGCCGCTCATTGTGACCTGCGATGCACATTATCTGCGCGCCGAAGACGCCGAGGCGCATGACGCATTACTGTGCGTGCAAACTGGCAAGACGCTCGACGATCCCAAACGCCTACGCATGACCAGCCGCGACTATTACCTGCGTTCGGCGGAAGAAATGTCCACATTGTGGCGCGAAGTTCCTCGGGCACTTGCAAACACACTAGAAATCGCCGAACGCTGCAATGTAGATTTATCGTTCAAGGGCTATCACCTGCCGCGCTTTGAGGTGCCGCAAGGACACACACCCGAAAGGTACCTGCGCGCCATGTGCGAAGAGGGTATAGCGCGCTGCTATGATCTCATAACCGACACTGTGCGTCAACGCATGGAGTATGAGCTGTCGGTCATTCACAAAATGGGATTCGACACGTACTTTCTTATCGTGTGGGACCTGATTCGCTATGCGCGGGAAAATAACATCTGGTTCAATGTGCGCGGTTCGGCGGCGAGCTCGATCGTAGCTTATGCGCTCGGCATCACCTCGCTTGAGCCGCTGTCTAATCATCTCATCTTTGAACGCTTTCTCAATCCTGATCGCGTCTCAATGCCCGACATTGACCTTGACTTTCCTGATGATAAACGGGGTCGCATCTTGAATTATGCAGTTACGCGCTATGGCAAAGAAAATGTCGCGCAGATCGTTACCTTCGGTCGCATGCTCGCGAAAGCGGCAGTGCGCGATGTGGGACGCGTGCTTGGATATTCTATTCCTGAAGTGAATCGAGTCGCCAAGCTCATTCCCAACGCGCCGGGACAAACACTTTCGGACGCGCTCGAGCAATCGTCCGAACTCAACACACTGTATGAAAGCGATCCCCGCGCAAAACAATTGATTGACATGGCGCGCCCACTTCAGGGTGTGGCGCGCACTGTGTCCACACATCCTGCGGGTGTCATTATTGCCGACCGTCCGATTGTCGAGTATGCGCCGCTGCATCGCGCAACGAATGGCAAAGACGAGAGCGTACCAATAACGCAATATGACATGAACGACCTCGAGCGTATCGGGTTGCTCAAAATTGATCTGCTCGGTCTTGCGACGTTGAGTGTCATGCGGAATGTCTGCGCGATCGTGCAAGAACGCTACGGCGTTGCGCTTGATCTCTCCAACATTCCTCTCGACGACGTGGAGGCGTTTGCACTGCTGGCGCGTGGTAACGTGCTAGGAATCTTCCAAGTGGAATCGCAGGGTTTGCGTGACGTGCTCGTGCAAATGAAACCAACTCGTTTTGAGCATATCGTCGCCGCGATCGCGCTTTATCGTCCCGGTCCGTTGCAGTACATCCCGACGTACATCAAACGAATGCATGGGCAAGAGCCGGTAGAATTTCTCCATCCCTCGCTCGAACCGATCCTCGCCGAGACGTACGCGATCCTAATTTTTCAGGAACAGCTGATGCGGATCGCTCGCGACTGCTGTGGGTTCACGGGCGCGGAAGCCGATACGTTGCGTAAAGCAGTGAGCAAGAAAAATAAAGAACAGCTGCTTGCACAGCGCGAAAGATTTGTTCGTGGTGCGATTGCGATAGCAGGCATGACAGACCCGATTGCCAACAAACTTTTTGATGATATTGAATATTTCGCGCGGTACGGCTTCCCGCGGGCGCACGCGGCGAACTACGCCGCGCTTACTTGCCAGACCGCTTACCTCAAAGCACACTATCCGCTCGAGTACATGTGGGCGCTGTTGAATAACGAAGCAGGCGATTTCGAAAAGCTGGTTCTTCTCGTGTCGGAAGCGCGGCGAGCAGGAATCGAGGTGTTGGCGCCAGATGTGCGCTATAGCGGTGTGGAGTTTTCCATTGAATCTGACCTGCGCGCAGTGCGCGGCGAACGCTCTGCCGTGCGCTATGGGCTTGGCGCAATTAAAAATGTGGGCGAAGGAGCAGCTCAAACAATCGTCGCCGCGCAACGAAAGGGCGAACCATTCGCATCGCTCGCCGATTTCTGCCAGCGTATTGCGCTCAAGCAGGTCAACCGCCGCGCTCTCGAATTCTTGATCGCTTCGGGGGCGCTCGACGGTCTGGGCGAACGCGCGGCATTGTTCAAGAGCGTCGAACGCTTGATCGCATCCAGCACAGCCGCAGCGGCGGCGCGCGAAAATGGTCAGATGTCGCTGTTCGGTGGTGCGGCGGAGGCATTCGCCAGCGTTGAACTATCGGACACCCCGCCGATGCCGGCATCCGAAAAAGCAGAACGCGAGCGCGAGCTTTTGGGCGTCGCGTTCTCCGAAGATGTAATGGAACAGCTGCGCGTCGCAATGCGCGAGCGAAAAGGCAAAGTGTTGTCGTCCGCAGCGCTCGCTGATTGTAATGAAAAGAGCGGATTGGTCGCGACGGCGGGGGTGATCAAGAGCGTTCGCAAGACCAAGACGAAAAAGGGCGAGTCAATGGCATTTGTCCAGATCGAGGACGACGAGGGAGATGTCGAGCTCGTTCTGTTTCCCCGCGTGTATATTCACGCGTCGTCGTTACTATGCAAAGGGATCGCAGTGATAGTTGAGGGACGCGTGCAATTGCGCGACGATAAAATCTCTTTCCTCGTTGAACGGATGCAGGCATTCTTTGAAAACGAGGCACAGTTGGAGGGAGACGCGATGCGCCGTTGTGAGGAGCCCCCAGACGGGGGGGACGATAAAACATCCACCATAGGAGAAAGTGGAGACAGCATCTGTGCGGAGAAAGCAGCCAAATGTATTACTGATGCTGAAGCTGCTAGCGCGATTGGAATTACAGCAAAAGAATTTTCTGTGCATGAGGCGCATTCGCTATCCCCTACACGTCGCGTTGGCAGAGTGCAAATGGGGAAGGCCGCTGCTGTCAGTCCCTTCGTGCCAAGTGCACCGCCGCTCCGCCGGACTGCATCTGTTTTCGGTACGCGCGGCTCGGAAATAGTGACGCATCCGCTCCCACTTGCAGCGACCAGTAGGCAACCGATTTCAGTAGCGGTTGAAAAGCAAGGGGAGAGCGAGCTCAAAACTGCAAGCGATGAGATAGATGCCCAAGAACCATCCCCTGAAAGTTCAACAGGAGGTGCAGGACGCCGAATCTACATCCATTTCCGAGAAGTGCCACCTGAACGAGGCGCAGCGTACGTTCAGCCACTCTTTACATTGTTCAACGCATATTCAGGCAGGGATGAAGTTGCGTTACTATTCGAGCGCAGCAATGGTCTAATCAAAATTGGCGCGCCGTATGGCGTGGACTATGACACGATCACCGATGCCGTCGTGGACATTATTGGTGAAGATGCCGTCGTTGAAATCTTGTAGGAAGGAGGTCAGGCGACACCAACACTCATGCGGATATTTGAGTGTCGTGAGGACATCGAATGGCTGTTACATATGCCATCGGTGAAACATTGTATTGAGCATTAATGTCGGCGTGTGTTGATCGCATGCCGACATTGTTTTTGAAAGACCGCGAAATCATCCTTTGGATGAAAACGCAAGTTGTACAGAGTACAAAATTTCAAGTCAGCAGACGAACTCGTAGTCTGCGCCAAAGGGATTTGAGGTTGAGGTGACACACTGTCACCTCAACCTCAACTTTTTTCAGGGAGGAACCAGAAAATGTCAAAGTCTCTTTCCAATCACCGTAAGTGGCTGATGTCGTTCCTGATGTTGTCACTTGTGATGTTGGCGGGTCAATACGGCAAAGTGATTTTTGATCCGTCCAAAAGCGTGCATGAGCAAAAGGCATTCCAGTATCCACGCGACGATTGCGGCGATAACTTTTTCCTCTTTTTGCGCCTGCCCGGTGATCTCTGCATGCAGCGCGGCGATAGCGCGGAAAAGGTCGAGAACGCGATGGAAGAAGTTGATCCGAATGTGTGGAAGCAACCATTTGAGCAAACGATTGCGGATTGGGATGAGATTCTTTATCGCGCTCTGCGTGACATTCTCAAGTGGAACATCCCTTGACCTAGAACGTGCAGTCGTCCTATAATGCGCTTGTAAAGTTCAGAGTCGAGGTGAGCGCTATGGACGAATTCTTTCTGCAACTTGCAGAGTTAAACCGGGCGGGCTGGGCATTTCAAATCGAGCCCGAATCAAACAATGTGACGATGCCGGCAGCTCGCGCTGCAGTAATCTGGTCGTTCCGTTGTGATCAGATTGTATCGTTGCGAGAAGAACCTCCAATGTACCTTCTGATTGACTGGATCAACCTGTTTGCGCCGGAAAGCGAATTGCGGAAAGCGGTTACACAAATGCACGCACGGGTGTTTCCGATTTCTCCATTCGGGAACATTCCCGTGTAGCATCTCTGAGTTCGGATGTTAAAACGCGTCGCACTACTCGTGCGACGCGTTTTGGTTGATGGAGAACAGCAAGTTGGTGGATCAATTTGAGGGCTGTTTTATTCTTTGATTCAACAAACACACAGAACCAGAGTCAATTTTCACAATAGAGCGAGTGCCACACAAGTCGAAATCTCACGACTTATGTGGCACTTTTATTTTCATAACCATGCGAACGATTGCAGAAGAACGCGCAGAGTCATATGTGGGTAAGGAGGTGAACATGCGAAAGGAAACCGATTTGGCACAAGTCAAATGCGTCATTGTAGATGGACCGTACAGTGGCGGGATCAGCGATTACATCGGCGACGAAATTCCCGAATGGGTTGTTGCATTATGTGAGGACGGAGGCGACGACATCAAAACTTACAACTGCGCCAGTTATGAAAGCGCAATGGAGTTGGGCAAACTGATCGCGCGTGAGATGAATGTCGAACTCGTGATCGAGGCGATGCGCGCCTAGTGGAGAGTTGGACGATGCGCCGCAAAAAGAAAATCAGTATTCGAGGAGAACAACGCGATGGTTTCAAATGAGGTTGTAAGTATCCCTGGGCACACGCCGCAAGTGTGCGGGTGGGTGTCGTTTCAAGGGATTCAGGCGACATGTGTGGGCTACGCGGTGGACAATATGGACGACGTCATTTTCCTCTACACCGCCGGTACGCAGCAAGTGTTGCGTTCACTCTGGGCAAGTCTCGCCGGTAACAGCGCGCTAGAAATCAATCAGACGCTAATTCGGTTCAAACGGGAAGCTTCCTACTTGCGTTTCGAGCAACCGCTGGCGATGAGCCGATTGTATTCACTGACGTTGTTGCATCCGCAGGCATCGCTCCTTCAAATGCAGCCGGGGCAAGAATGCTTTTACCTCTTGAGCGAATCGCAAGAGCAAGTTCCATTGCCTTTGTTCTACCCGATGCTGAACCGAGCGCTGGCGCTCCCACTCGCACCGGAATGGACGGATTACTTGTGGAAGGTTGGAACGCGCGTGCGATTCAAGCGCCGCGACGAAACGGGTGATGATGAAGATGATGAAGTTATGGTTCGCGAGCAACGTGCCATCGTGCCGCTGAAGACGCAGGGCTGTGGCGGATGGCGCGTGCTCACCGCGACTGATTATTGGATGAACGTCATCGAACACGGCTTGCTCCACGGTCAAATCAAATGATGGAGAAAACAGCATGGCTCGATTAGCCTCCATCGCCAAAGCGGGATATTACCCCACTCCCGAAAGGGTGACGGGATTGATCGCGCGTTGTGTGCGTCTATCCAATGGAGACGGTGGGAAATTGCTGGATCCCTGCTGCGGCGAGGGCATTGCGGCGGCGACGATCGCTTCCGCTTGTGAACTCGAATCGTACGGCGTCGAACTCGATTTGGAACGGGCGAACGCGGCATCACTGCGCCTTGATCACGTCGTCGCCGAGGATTTTGATATGGTCAAGATCGCACGCGAGGCATTCGAGCTCCTATGGCTCAACCCGCCGTACGATGTCGTGCAAGGCAAGCGGCTCGAACACAAATTCCTGACACACTGCACGCAATTTCTCGCGCCTGGCGGGCTGTTGATCTACATCGTGCCGCAGTACGCCATCAATGCCAAGATCGCGGCCTACCTGGCGTGTTGGTATCACGCGCTGCGCGCATACAGGTTTCCGGATCCCGAGTATGCCGCCTATAAACAAATCGTCGTGTTCGGCGTCAAGCGCGATGAAGCGTGTGACGACGGGCTTGATAAAGAACAAGCACTCTACCATGCGTGCCAAGGCGGGCTGCCATTGCTCGTCGAGACACTTGACGAAAAAGCAATGTATGCGCTCCCCACCCCGCGCACCATCCCCGATTTCTACTTTTACGCCAAGAATCTTTCGCCGGAAGAATTGGTTGAGGCGGTTAAACAGAGCGGCGTATGCAACACCGCTGGGTGGCGCGAGCACTTTAACCCCGAGACGGAACTGGATACTTTTCGCCCACTAATGCCTCTGAAAGAGGGGCATCTCATTTCGCTTATCGCCGCGGGACACGTCCAGAATATTCGACTTGAACGCAACGCTGAGCGCATTCTGGTCAAAGGGCGCACCTACAAGGATCAGGTCGAGAACGAAGACGAAGAATCCGAACGCGTGACCGACCGTTTTGTGACGGAGCTACTGATTCTTGATCTGGAACAAGGCGAGTTCATGCGCATTGACGATACGGGCAAACTGGCAGCGTTCGGCGAGAAATGGAATGCAATCCTGTTGCAGCGCGTGATGGATTCGTTCCCGCCGATCTACAACATGGATTACGAAACATCACTGCCATCTGAAAAAGTGCGGTTGCTGAACGCGCTGAGTCCGCATCGTCCCTTGCCTCGACGAAATGTGTGCGGTTTGTTCGAGGCGCAAAAGCACGTTGCCGCCGCGTTGTATTTTCATTTACAGCGCGAGAAATGTGCCGCACTCGTCGGCGAGATGAGCGTTGGGAAAACGAGTATCGGGACCGCGCTCGCTGCGTTAATGGGGGAGGAAGCAAATCCCGTGTTCGTAATGTGTCCCGCGCATCTGGTTGACAAATGGAAGCGCGAGATTCAAGAAATTTTGCCGGGCGCGTACGTAGAAATTGTCGGGCGCATCAGCGATGTTGCGCGTTTTGCGCGCACAGTCCGCGCGCGGCCGAAAGAACAGATGGCATTCGCTATCTGCTCGAAAGAGATGGCAAAACTTGGTTCGGGACACGAACCCGCGTACGTGCGAAAACATGAACTCCACTTTGAGCAAACGGCATATCAAGATGCAAACGCCCCACGCGTTTGGGATTGGCTCGAAACTGAAACGGCGCGCTGGCTCAATTCGGAAAATAATGGCGATACGTTCGATGGTGAAAGTGACGAACTTGGAGATGAGGACGCCGGGAACGCGCTGATCGGAGAGCTCGATGAAGCGACACTGCAAGCGGCGTATCTGGGCGAGCGCGACGATTATCCAAAAGACCCAAGCCGCGCTCTTGACGCGCTGCAAGTTGCACCTGCGCTGAAAGATGGTTACTATCTTTTGCGCGAGCAAATCTATTGTCCGCGCTGCGGCATCGAAATTCGAGATGCAGAGGATCGTCCGGTGGATGCCGACTACTTTGAAAACAAAAAACGCTTTTGCCAAGCGTGTCGCAGTCCGCTATTCCAGATGATTCACCTCAATCAACGCGGCAAGCGCGAGGTGGATGCGCTGCGATTAAAGACAATTCGCTACCCCATTGCCGAATACGTCCGACGCAAGCTGCCCGCTTTTTTCGGACTATTCGTGAGTGACGAAGTGCACGAAGCAAAGGGACATGCGACGGATGTGGGCTATGCAATGGGCGCGCTCGCGCAATCATGCCGCCATACGTTGGGAATGACTGGGACGCTTTACGGTGGATACGCATCCACACTTTTTTCGCTCCTCTATCGTCTCGATCCAAAAACTCGCCGCGAATATAGATGGAACGAAATGCAGCGATTCGTCGCACGCTATGGGATTCTGGAAGAGGTGACGTTCAAGGGCAATGGAAATGTGGACGACGAAGACGACATTGGCGTTTTCACTGCCAAGCGTCGCAGCAAAACTTATGTGCGCGAGCGCGCAGGCATTTCGCCCGAGTTGATCGTTCGGCTATTAAACTATACCGTGTTCGTGCAGCTCGCCGACCTCGGCTATGACCTCGTGCCGCTGCGCGAACATTTGGTTGAGATTGACTTGGCCGATGGCCATCGCAAGGAATACGACCAATTGCGAAAGGCGCTCGAAAAGGCGATGGATGAGCTACGCGCGAACAACGAAAGCCCTCGCCGCCTGCTTGCCGCTTACTTACAATCTCTGCTTGGCTACTGCAATTCCGGGCATCGTGAAGAAGTGGTACGCGACCCGGAGGGAGGAGTGATTGCGGTCGCCGCAGCCCTTGGCGAAGATCGTCTCTATCCCAAGGAAAAGGAATTGCTCGAGCTCACTCAAGAGGCGGTGATGCGAGGGCGCGGCGTCATCGTGTACTTGCGCCAAACCGGCACCCGCGATATTAGCGAACGCCTGCGAAGATTGATCGCGCACGAAGGTCTGCCCGTCGCCGTGCTCAAGTCAAAGATTTCATCACGCAAACGCGAAGCGTGGATCGAGCAGCAGGTGCGAAACGGCGTCAAGGTTTTGATCACGAATATGGAGTTGGTGAAAACCGGCCTCGACCTCATATTTTTCCCGCGCGAAATCTTTTACGAACCGAACTATTCGGTTTTCACCATGCAACAAGCGCTGCGCCGTCCATTGCGTCTGACACAAAAATATGAGGTGGACGCCTACTATCTCGTCTACCGTGACACGATGGAGAGTGCGGCAGTGTCACTCATCATGGAGAAAATGGCGGCGGCGGAAAAAGTCAATGGCAACAGTCTCGAAGCATCCCTGATGGCAAGCCAAGCCAACGCCGATGACGTCTTGAGCCAATTGGGCAAAGTGCTGCAAGGGACAGCACAAGTGAGAGACCTACGCGCGCTGTTTCACGAAAAGGAGCGAGAAGCGAATGTGAAACGTGCACAGGAACAGGAGCGGAAGCAAGCAACAGAATTAAATCAGATGAAAGATACAGAAAACGCGATCCTGCTGCCAACTCAACAAACGCCTGTCGCAAATATTACTCTCACTCCCATGGAGCCCACAGCGACGTATCAAACGACTCTCTTCTGAAAATATTCCAGATTACATTCGCAATCTGGAATATTTACTTCTGATGGATACGTGTTCACAGACAAATGAACAGAATTGCTGATGTTCAGCATCCAAATGAATCGCGAGGTGTGTTATGAGACATCGCAGAATAACCTCGACGCGACAGGCCTCCTTTCTCGAAACGCTCCTACTCGGAAGCGGAACCGAAACACCGTCAGTTGAACCTCTTGAAGCTTTGACAACCACTCCCGTTGAGAATTATCCACCTTCGACTGTCTCACCGTCACCAGATGAGATGGCTGACTTGTTCGATTTCATATCTGCCCTTGCACAGTCAACGCCGACCACAGCACCATTTAGAACGCACCATAAAGCGAGCTTGGAAACAAGCGTAGAAGGAAAGGCAACCCAACCCGGAACGGAAAACCAAGAGCGCACGGCCAGCGCGCCGCGCGAGGGTGAACTTGAAGTCATCCTTCGCAAGCAAGAAGAATCCCAATCCCCTTTCTTGCCCATCGTTCCCGAATGGCTTTTCCAACATCAGCCCGATCTGCTCACCCGCATTGCTGCAATTTGGAATTCAATGCGTGAATGTGAGGGATTGACTTCACTCGAAAATGCGGAACGTATTCTCGCACCGCAGTTGGTGCATTCCTTGAGCGGATCGCGCACACACGCGGAGACAGGGAAATCACTGTTGGATTGCTGCCGCGATCTTGAAACGCTGGCACAGCGCTTGTACGGCGATGTCACGCACCAAGCGAACGAAGAAATTTCTCGCTGCGTGAACACTATGATGGAACATGCGCCACGCCAATCGTATGAAAACGAAGAGATATGGATTCGTCACGTGATGGAGGCGGCGGTACAAAAAGTTCTCGTGGGACATTCAAATAGCATTTACCCGGCGTTAGTGCTCTCAACGTTGCAAAGACCTTTTCGCGATATAGTGCGCCATTCACTTCAAGCGAATGAACTCCCTTTTCCCGAACGCGTTCTGGCGCACGCGCGTGAAAAGGGATATGCCAATACGATGCGCGAAAGTTTGCAAACTCTGTCGCGTTTGGGACTCACCGCGCAAACCACAATGTTGGCATGGGAAGCGGCGCATAGTGGACAAACACAAATTACAGAGTCCACACCTTGGATTGCACAGCGCGTTGATGGATGCACCGTGGCAACTTTTGAAGGACATGCGATTGTCGATCAGCGAGTAATACGCTTTCCAGGCTATACATTGCTGGCGACATTTGATGCGGAAAACCGAGTAACACGTCAAATGACAATTGCGACGCCCGCGCTCGAACAAGCCAAACAATTTCTCTGGGCGCAGGGCTATCGCGGGGAGGAGGAAGGGTTTGCACTGCCTGATCACGTCGTGAAATTGTGGGGTGATTTTTGCAGCGGGCGCGACAACGGGTGGTGGTATTGCGATATGGCAGGGCGAATAATGGTTGTCATTCCTTACGTGCTGCGTCGCCGGCTCAGTTATCACAAACCGCTCTGTCGCGCCGTCGCGCAAATGCAAACGTGGGGCTATCGCTTTCACTATGACGATCACACGATGTACTTTCTGCCCGCGGGTGTTGACTTGCCTGTTAATGCTCTGAATCCCAAAGAGGAGACAGCGAAAGAAGGAGAAGAATAAACTAATTCAACTCGATCAGTCCGATTCGAGTAAGTCATTCCGGCGCGTTGTACAGTGTACAACGCGCCGTTCGTTTTTCTCCGCATTTTCAAATAAAAAAAGGAATCTCTGTGCTCATGAACACCACTTTGCCTGAAAGTCCGAATACGAATTTCCAACTCGCTGCGCCGCTTTCTACACCCAATCTTCAACCCGCGCCTGCGCTGAATGCTTTGTGTTCGCCTGCACCATTGGCGCTCGCGTTGCGGTATGTGAAACCTACCGTTGCTTCCCGAACAGCTTTGCCCGCGCTCAAATGCGTTCTGCTCTCTGCGCAGATGACCAATGAGGCATCGAGCGGGCAGTTTGTGGTTACAACCAGCAATCTCAATGCGACGACCAGCGCATGGCTTGCAGCACATGTGGCCGCTCCCGGCAGTATCGCCGTGCCGTATGCGACACTCTCCGATTTGGTGAGTCGGTTGCCGCAAAATGCGACTCTGCATTTTGAAGTCGATTCCGCGACCCAAGTTCTGCGCGTGCAGTGTGATGACATTATGACCAACATCAAAGGGCTGCCTGCGAATGATTTTCCACATCCGCCTGCATGGGAAAGTGGCGTTGAGATTGAACTGCCAGGCAGAGAACTGAAAAGTATCGTTCGGCAAGTCGCTTATGCCGCTGCGGCGGACGATTCGCGTCCAGTGCTGACGGGGGTGTTGTGCGAAATTGCCGCGAATGGATTGGCATTCGCTGCGGCGGATGGTTTTCGCCTGTCGCTGCGCGCGCAAACTGCAACAACGGGAATTCTAGAGTCACTGCGTGCTATCGTGCCTGCCCAAGTGCTGCACGATGTCGAAAAGATTGTTGGCGACGATGCAACCTTGGCGTTGGCGATCAATGCAACTAAAACGCATATTCAATTCTCCATGCCAAACTATCGTCTCGTCGCGTCGCTGCTCGAAGGGAATTTTCCAAGCGTGCAGAGTCTCGTGCCGAACACGCACGCGACGCGGATGGTCGTTGACACGAGCGCGCTTGGCGCGGCGGTGGACCTCGCGCTGATCTTTGCCCAGCATGCACAAAATTTGGTGATCGTCGAAGTGACACCCGGCGAAAGCGAAGGCGCGGGAACTCTACGACTCGCTGCGGTCTCTGCCGAAAGCGGCGACGTGCGCCGCGCGCTGCCTGTGAGCGTCACGGGTGCGGAACAAAAACTCGCGTTAAACGGCAAGTTCATCAAAGAATTTATCGAGTCCGTAAACACGCCACAAATCGCCTTGCAATTCAATAGCGCTGCCGCGCCCGTCATGTTCACCGAAGTTGGAAATCCGGGCTACACGCACGTACTGATGCCCATGCACTTGTCGAATGGTAAGTAGGAGGATGTGATGGCTAAAGATACGGACAAACATCAAGAGCAAACATTTGAACAAGATGCGACAGACAATGATGAAAGTGAAAATGAAACGGAAGAAACATTTGCAAGCGACGACACTCCAGAAAGCGAGATGCAAGAAGCCACAGCACCAATCCGGACGCAATCGAAAACTACAAAGCCCGACGCACAGCTCTCGCGTTCGTTCCAGCGTAAGTCTTCTCGTGACGACGAGCCATACGATTTTGAGCGATGCACGGTCTTGGTGTTGTTACAACTCATGCCGCTGCGCGAAGGACAGTTGTCTGATGCACGCAAGGTCTTTATATCGGCGCGCACACACTCGTATCCGCCGCAGGTAACACAGATGCTCTGGGACGAACTCGCACCGCGCCTGCCGAATGAAATCAAGACACTGTTCGAACGTTTGCAACAGGACTTGCCGCAGCGCGCTGCCGAGCAACACGCTACAGAAGAAGCCGAGCGTCAACGCCAGGCGCAGCTTCAAGCGGATAGTGAAAAGCGGCGCGCGGCAAAGAAAGAAAAAGCGAGTTCCCACACGAACGCCAGCGTAAAGCAATCTCCGCAGAAAAGACCCAAAAAGATTGATCTCAATGTGCCGCCTGCACTCCCAGACAAAAATGAAAAAGAGGGCGCTCCCTCGCAGGTGGCAGGAGTGCAAATCATGACGAACAATATTGAGCCAGAGCCAATTGCGCCGTCAGCGCAAATGACGATGTTCTAAACCAGAGGAGGTCAGAATGGATAGTGAAGCGGTGGTAATCACAGATTCGCAAGACAAGCAAGTGCAGCAAGTAGAGTCAGATGTAACGACAAGCACTCTCGCCCCTGAGATGCCAACAAAAGCCAAAGTGATGTTCGAACAGGTAGTGTTGTTTGAACTCGATCCCGATGAAGCGCGCGACACCGAATATTTACGCAAATTGCTCGAACCACATTACAGCGCGGCAACCGATGCCAAATTTGAATATCATCAGGAAGGCACCTGCCTGATCGCAACCATGATCAAGCAGAACCCACCCAAGGGCTAGGATGCCAAAGAGGAAACGTGCTCCATGTTCACGCACTGCGCGAAAAACACCGGCGCGAACATTTCTTGCGTGGGCGCGCCGCGAACTCGATGCGGCACCGCCTCACCTGAACCCAGCAATAGCGCTGTACATCGAACTCAAACCGAAAATCCAAACACTCTCACTCTTTGACCTGCAGGTCTTTGCCATAGACATGGAAGAAGCTGCACACGCGGGTGAGCGCGAAGCAAATGAGGTCAATGGGATCGTACATGCGCTCGAAGAGATGGCGCCTGAACCTGTGATGATCGCGCCAGTCGGATTCTGAATCGCGTATGCTCAATTCCTCTTTCGTTCGACTGAAACCTTCCGCGCGGTTTGTGCATCTGCCGAGAGATAGCAGTGGCTACAACGCGCAAGAATGCAAAAAGGCGCTAATTGCGTGGGCAGCGCGAGCGACAAACGTCAAAAATACAGTCTCGCACCTCGAGGCGTGGAAAGAGTCGCTCAAGTTCATAGAGCTGTTCAAAAAATATTTTCCACTCCAACATTCCGAGCTTTCACAAAAACCGGACGCTTGGGTGCTTGACCCGCGCACTCGCATCGCGCCGAATGAGACCAAGTTCTTTGAACTCGTTGACCGACACCTCTTTCCGATCAGTACCGATTGGATGGAGATGATTCTTCAAGAAATTCGCGATGGGGATGACATCATCCCGCACATCCCGCTTTACTCGCTTCTACCGCGTTCCGACGAATGGGACCCCGATTC
This sequence comes from Anaerolineae bacterium, assembly GCA_020851635.1. Lineage (GTDB taxonomy): Bacteria > Chloroflexota > Anaerolineae > UBA4142 > SHND01 > SHND01. The sequence continues at coordinate 28,711 of JADZCJ010000140.1, read as the reverse complement.
GCCCGACTACGACGCGATCCAAGTGCTGCTGTGTTTTACGTGGAACAATTGGCTCGCGCCTGACGAGAACGGCTGGCAAGCCCTGCATGACCGTTTCGGTGAGCATGGCGCGATGCTCCCTACTCCAATTTGGTATCCATGGCGCGGTGAACCATTTGCGTTCGGCGTGGAGACGCACGCACGCGACGCGCTGATGACGCTCCACCAAAGTGTCTTTTTTGACATGACGCACGCTGTGGGTTACGAGTGGCTGCGGACCGCGGTGGAGGTGTTATTGCGCGAGACCGGAAATATACTCGTTGACCTTGACGAAGAGATGATGATTGAGACGCTCGATTGGACAGAGGAGAACATTGAGTGGCTCACCGACGAATGGAAACAAGGCGAAAAGATGATGACCGCGTTCTGGAGTGGGATTCATCAGATGACCGAGCAGCCGTCGCTGTGCGCGCATCTCATCGAATTGTGGAATAAGAGCTGGAGCGTCGCACCGCGCTCAATTACGATGGCGTGCGTGTGATTAATACGAATGGAGGATGAATTGTGCCGCGAAAATCGATGCTGGCTACGCCACCGCTTTTTCCAAACAACGCCCGCGCCGGTCTGGTCTTCACGGATGACGGACAGATTATCTATTGCAGCCAAAACAAACATAGCATTCAGCGCAAAGGACTGTCGCCGGAAACCGTAGCAAGTGTGTTCATCAAGGCGCCGGTGTGGAGTGGATTCTTGCCGCCTGACGTGTGGTGTTGGGGCAAAGCCGACGGCGCCGAGTGGCTTGCGCTTTGTATTCCTGCGAGCGTTCATACATTGCTCCTTGCGGATGACAACAATGCAGCACGGTTTACGGTTCCGATGCCTCCTGTCATCTTTGCTGGAACACGTCTCGAATATTACATCTGGGCGGTGGGTGATAAAGCATGGACGCGCGATCCTCGTGTTGCCGCGTTTCATGCGCCATTCCCGAATGTGAATGAAAAGGGACTCGTTTGTTTTGGCACCAACATCTTGCCACCCTGTTCACCGCAAACGATTCTCGACGCATGGCAGATTTTTCTAAACAGCCCCTTTAACAACCATAACATTGAAAACAAATCAAAGCAGTATCCACAGGATATACGCGAATTATGGCGAGCATTGTCCAAGCAGAATATCCTACGATTTCCCTGCGACGATTTGATGCCGATAGGGAACAGCATCGGCAGAGAGTTAGAGAGGGCGCTGATGCGCAATTATTGAGCGAAAGACGCAACCTGCAATGTGGGTTGCGTCTTTCGTTTTCAGCGGAGAAAACGATGAGACCTTTAACGCGTTTTCTGTTTGCACAAGAAAACGCCATTCCTGAGTACGATGCTGCGCTTTGCGAGTACATCTTTGCAGCGAATGGACTCTTGCGACGCGCACAACGTCCCGGTTTGGAAGCGATGATTCCTGCCGCGCCGCCAACGCGTCTGCTAAAAATTGTAGAACCATGTTTTCGTTTGAACGCGCCCCGTGTGCCGATGCAGCTCGTGCAAATGATGTTGAATCAAGCGCGACGCCAGTGCATCGAGCGCGGTGAGTTTGTCGAAGTCCTGTTCTATTGTTGTTGGGACGATGTTCAAGGATGGACATTGCACACTCCGCCACAAGCGCAAGGGGTAACGTGGGTATATGCAACCGACACCAGCGCCAACAGCGCCTATGTCAAGGCGCTGGTTGAAGTCCATTCGCATCATTGGATGGAACCGCGCTTTTCACCAGACGACGATCGAGACGAAGTGGGCTTTCGCATCTACGGTGTATTGGGACGCATCTTTGAACGTCCCGAACTCAAAATGCGAGTGAGTGTTTACGGCGACTGGTGGGAAATTCCTGCCAGCGCCGCTTTTGATTTACCCACGGAGGTCTTTGAACGTTATGGCAAATAGAAACAAACAACCTGCATCGAAATGCAAAACGCGCGACATGAACAGTGACAATCTGTCGCACCTTGATTCCTCTTATGTGCGCGCAGCTCCGATCAAATTGCGACAGGGGGAGATCAATCTTTGGATCATCGGATGTGGCGGGACCGGCAGCCACATGGCGGATGCGGTCGCGCAGCTCTGGGTTGCGACAAACGGCATGAAGCGCACTCCAACGCCGCTACAGCAGATTTATCTGGTTGATCCCGATATGGTCGAACTCAAAAATGTGGGGCGCCAGCGTTTCTGCCCCGCCGATGTTGGCAAACACAAAGCGATCGCGCTTGCCGATCGCTATGCGCTGACGTTCGGGCTGCGTATGAGTGCTATTCCAGAAAAGTTCAGTGCGGAGATGCTCGAATATGGAAGCCAACACATTCTGATCGGCTGTGTGGACAATGCTCAAGCGCGACAAAGTTTGAATGAAGCGCTAAATCGCTCCGGTTATCAGGCGTCAGTGTGGTGGTTTAATTGCGGTAACTGGTCGCGGTCGGGAGAGATTTTGGTCGGCTCCACCAATTCGCTTGAACGCGTTCAAAAGGCATTCCCCGCGCGGCGCGGCAGCATCTGTGTTGACCTGCCTTCGCCCGCTTGGATGGAACCCGGGATCTTGCAGCCCCTGCCTGAAGAAACGGGTATGGGAAACTTGTCGTGCGCCGAAATCGCGTTGCGCAATTTGCAATCGGCGACGATCAATCGCTGTGTTGCTGCACATGCCGCCGACATGCTGCTCCAGTTGTTGTTGGGACAGCTCAAGCGCTTCTCACTGTATTTTTCACTTGACCCGGGTACATCGAACGCGCGCTTTGTCACGCGCGAAAACGTCGCCGCCGCAATTCGTTCGGACACTCAAGAATTGTTCGGCGGAGTGAAATAGAAGGGAGGTGAAACGATGAACAATTCCAATTTGCATGTGTCAATCGACGATTTACGGCGCGCCGTTGGAGCAACATATTCCGTTGCGACAGCAGAAAACCCCTATTACGCCGATCAAAGCGAGTGGAAAGAGTGGACGTGGGAAAAACTCATTGAGACTGGCAAATCCTATTTGGTCGGAAAAGAGGTGCCGACTGACAAGTTTATACGCGAACACACCAGCCGCCTCACTGCATGGCAATCGTTCGCCGCGCTTTGGGCGTCAGAGAATCCAACGCAACAACTTACCATTGAAACATCGACATGGTCACGCGCCCCGCGTCGCTGTTACGTGATTTGTGCTCGCGCGCTTGGCGACCCGCATGGCACAGTCGTGGAGATCGGCTTGCCACATCACGATGCAGGCGGCGAACGTCACTGGGTTACGCGTGACTGCAAAAACCGCGTGCTGGTGAATGTTGATTGAATGAAAAGCGCAACATGATGTCACGTGATTCTGTGAACAGTTGGGTGCAGACGAGCTTTGTCTTGGCGGGAGAATCGAATGAGACGAATCCGATAAATTCCGCGCTCGTCACTTTAGAGATGCGGGACGTTTCCTCACGCCGTCCGTATGAAATGAGTGAAGCGGAATACATCCGATACCGCTTCGAAACCCAAAAACGGGATTGTGAACTTGAGCGCGCAGCAAAACAAGCGGAGTTGAAAACCATAAGCGAACGCGCTCACAAACGCCGCCTCGAACTCTTGTTGCGGCTGCGCGTTCTAACGCGAACTCTCGAAGCATTCGAGAGGGAGGGGCTGACGCCAGAAAGAGAGAGCCACTATCGCCGTGAATACATGCAGCTCATCAAAGATGCCATTCGACGCGGTGAGAACGTACCCTATTCAATCATCGCGCAGCGGATCGAATTCCGACGCGCGCTCACGGGACGCCAACGGTATGAAAAGGGACGACACACTTCGTTCGCGAATCGTAGCATCGGAGTAGATGCGCGACTTGTGGATACCCGTGGATTCAAAGCCAAGCTGCAAAACGGTAAACCATTACGAGCCGAGACTTTGGATGAGATCGCACAGGGTCTTGACGAAATCGAGGCAGTCATTGGCTCACTGCGCAACATATTACGCTCCACCGACATCACAATCGCGCATACACTCGGAAAGCATCCATTCATGCGTGGAGACGCGGGCGGATTGTATCTGCCAAGCGAAAAGACGGTGACGATTGGCACAGCGACTCACGCAAGGCACGCGATCCGCTCCTTGGCGCATGAACTGCTCGGGCATTGGCTTGACTATGAGGCAGGCAAAGCACTTGGCGTGTCGACACGCGTGAAAAAGGGACGGCGTTTCGTGGATGCGAGTGCGCTGTCAGAATACAGTGTGAGAAATGGAGTGAACCATCCGGATCGTACGCTGCGCGAAGATGGCTACCTGATTGCATTAGCCACGTCGTTGGTCCGCGATCCTGCGCTCGCAGAAAAGATGACGCGCAAAAAGGTATCTGATGTTGGCGATCTTGCAGCAGAGGACATCGAAATCTACAAATTCGTCCTTGGTCACGGCGACTATTGGCTGGCGCCACGTGAGGTGCTCGCGCGGTTGTGCGAACAATTCTGCGCCAAGCGCTTTGCCGCGCCCCAAGTCGCATTCGAGGAATTTGAGTGGTTCGCGCGCCGCGCGGCGTATTGGTCAGGGGAGAATTTCGCGATGTTGGAGCCACTGATTGAAAACGCGCTGCGCTGGCGTTTGAACATTCTCACCGAACGTGAAGACGCGAATGGAAGAGATATGCCCCACACATAAAAGAATGTGGAAGCGGTCTAGAGGAGGAGGCGAATCCCCCACTAGCGTTGCGGTTAAAACGAACGCGTCCGGTTGTTGATAATTGATGCGCGGCGTGGTATAGTGCGCGCGAGTGCACTTGATACCACGGAGGCGCGTATGAAAAGTCAGGTTTCCGATTCGGCGTCTGATCGCCATCTTGATACGCAAATCAGAGCGGCGGTGCGTGTGGCGCACCTTATGATGAATGCAGAGCAGCCAGGTGATGCAGAGTTGCTCATGCTGGTCATTGCCTCGCGGAAGGTTGAAGAGAGCGACGATATGCATCAAGCCATGGCATTCGCCGTGTGCGCGGCACAAAAGAACAAACATCCCGTCTAGCATCATCGCTTTGTCACGGGCAACTTTATAGAGAGACCTCCAAGCGAACAGGCTTGGGGGTCTCTCTGTTTATCTGCAACATGATGAACGACGCGAATTGTGAAAGGAGGCAGGAATCTGAACATGCAATTGCGAATAAGCAGAAATTGTGAGCGCGAATTGTACCGTGTACAACGCGCGGCTCTTTCGATAGGTATAGGGCGATGAACCTCAACGATTCCCACGGAGCATGGAAGTTCACTCCAACGAAATGGCACAGTATCGCGGACAAGGACAAATTCGCGCGACACTATATCAAATTCGTACAGGCGCGCTGTCCCTTTGAAAAGTTTCACGAGTGGTTTTACAGCCGCCTGATGCACATGTTCATGCACATCGCCCACTATAATCGCTTTGCATTCCACGCGATATGGTGCGACGCACCCGAAAAGCGTCTTGCATTGCTCCATCATCACCGCGAATATGCGTGTGCGGGTGACCCGGAATGGACGTGGAGCGATGTCGAGCGGACATTGCAAGCTTGGATCGCCGAGAGCGGCATCCTGCGCGAGTACGAATTCGAGGCAGCCGTCACGCGCCATCAAACCACTCTCGCCGTCGCAAAGGCAGCGCTGAACGAACTGACGGACGAAGATGTGTCCCGCCTTGTACAGGAACGGAGCGCGCCTGTTCTTTCGGTGAATGGAAATGGCGAAACGGCCGCGCGGGCGAATGTGTCGCCGCGCGGTGAACAACAGGCGCTGTTTCAAATTTAGGTTGGGAGGGAATGATGTCCAATCCGATTTCTTTAACGAATCAACCGAAATTCGACGCAGGCACGGTTTACCTCTCGGCGGGAGCGCAGACTGCGCTCGAGGGGATTACCTCTGGCGCGGAAATAATCATCCAGCTGCTGGCGCGCCATGCGGCAGGCGATTGGGGCGAGCTCGATGAGAGCGACCGAGCAATGAACGACCGAGCACTCGGCGACGGCAACATGATCTTGTCACAATACCGCTTGCCCGATCAAACCATGCTTTGGATCATCTCTGATCCCGCTGACAACGCAGGACGGCGTGTGACCACCATTCTGTTGCCTGAAGAGCGGTAATAGAACTGAGTGCGATTTAAAACCGACACACGAACCACAAGGAGATGAAATGATTCAAGATGCAACCCCTTCCATAATGGCCCAAGATAGTTCGTCGTGGCGCGTGCGACCACGCGTGTCGCCGCGCGTCGCGATTGAAGCCCCGCGTATGTTCAGCTCGTTTCCGCGTGCCATGCGTGAACTGTTTCAAAACGCTCATCGCGCGGGCGCAACGCGCGTGGATGTGCGTTGGGATCCCCGATCCGCGACGCTCGAGATCGAGGACGATGGTGCTGGCATCCATGATCCGCAAATCCTGCTGGACGCGGGGGCGAGCGGTTGGGACCAAAAAAGCGTCATCGAACCGGCGGGCTTGGGGTTCTTTTCTCTGTTCAATCCCGCGTATGTCGAATGGATCGAGATCACTTCACGCGGTGCGGGAAATTGGCACTTGCGTCTTGAACCAACCGACATTCGCCGCGCGATTGAAGACGAGAACGTGTGGATTCCGGTGGAGCCCGTCGCTGAAACGGAACGCGCTCACGGGCTCTGTGTACGCCTCGGCGTGAATGACAAAGAGATACGGCGATTGGATCGGGAAACCATCGTCGAGGTACGCGCGCAATACCCCTACACCGTCTTTTACACGGAGGGTGAACAAACAGTTGAGGTGCTACCCCGCAAGTACGGCTCGAGCGTCACTACGATTGAAACGGCGGTGGGACCGATCGAGTGGGAAATACCATACGGCGAAGGATATCGCCACGGGCGCGCGTGCTGGGAATTCGTGCCATTCTTTTCGGACCACTTGAACAAGGCGCTGCAAGAGGCGGCGGAATCTCATCCGCTCGCAGCGCTGGCAGAAATGGCGGCGCACAGTCTTACAATCTGGTACATCGAACCCGCGTGTGGCGTTCGCCCTCAGCTTCCTGAACGCGGCGAATTGATTCAAGATGATGCATTGCGCGCGGCGGCGAATGTAATCGTAGAGTCCATAGTGAGCGACATTCTCACTCGTGCGCGGGAGGATTTTCGCGAAGCGCCTACGCGGTTTGTGAGCACGCATTGTCTCCAAGCGCCATACGGCAAGTGGCTTGAGCGAGGTAAATTCACTCAGGTGCTGCTCAAGTCCTTGGGCTACGCATTGGTTGAGCAATACAGCGGCGATGTGTGGGTAGAAACGTTGGACGAGAACAGTTGGCAGCCCCATCTCGAATCAACTCTCATCTACAACCGCACAGCACAAATCGTTGGTGACGAACACTTGGCTGCGACGCTCAACTTTTTAGGAAAAGAGGTCGCCTACGAACAAGGCGCGCCGGTCCCGGAGATTCACATCAACGGTTGCCGCGCCGATGTTGAAATATGTCCGTATCTCGCCCTCGCGGATCGTATCGAGGTTGACGGAATTGGTGATGTGCCATTCTTGATCACAGAGCATGAAGAGAGCGGTGACACCCGGACAAAACTCGTTTTTGTCGGGAGTGCGGAAGCGTGTGTGGAGTGGCTCTACAGCAAAGGATGGCCCATCGGCTATCTCTTTGTCGCGAACGAAAACGCCGAATGGGCGAGCCGCGACGGCGACGACGTGACCTTCGAACGCGACCAGGCACTCGAAGAAGTTGCGACTTGTATCGCCCGGGCGTGGTCTCCGGAACTTGAAGCAGCACTACGCCTGCATTATGATCTACAGCGCGCTATCGCTCATTTGAAGGAGGCGGAACGCAACGTTGAGAGCGCCGCGCGCGGGCTGCGGAACCATCGCAGTCCGATGACAAACATTTGCCATCGCTCGTTGAAAGGCATGCGCGCGCGGATGGAGTATACGCGGACACTGATGCAAGAAGCGGTGACGCCCTCTGCGCCCGTGGTGGTGCGCCAAGAATCGGCAGAGTAACAAAGTAATTTCGAGAGGTGTTTGCGGAAAGGAATTATTAACGTGAACACCTCTCGCTTTTTTCGAAAAGGCAAGCAACGAGCGCTTTTGGTTCTTTTTTTTTGTGTACAGCGTTCTTTTTTTATGTATACAAAAGATCCTTGTTGTTCGATGCAGGTCTCTTGCTGGCGTTGACAGCAACGTAACAAATCGACATAATTGTTGTGATGTCTCCGCAATTAGTGCTTTGCGCAGTCAAAGAAATACGAATATCAAGGCACAAACCATTTGCTCGTCTCGCTCGGTAGAGTTGTAATTGTCCCTGCCGAGGCCAAGGCAAAGGAGTTGGAAAAACGGTAGGTGTTATCATATGGCTATTCCCGAACACCTCGATGCCCTGCTCGAAACCTTGCAGAGAGTCCAGTACCGTTGTGGAACCCAAAGCTGAGTCAGGAAACGCAGAGTGTGCCGGCGTTCAGTCCGCATATAACTGACGTGGACTTGAGAAAAGCAAGTCTCGATGCTCAACCTATTACCCTCCTCCCTCCATTTCCTCTTCCACCAACTCTACAACAAGTTCTCATTCACCTATGACAGGTTTAGTATCATCGTCTCGCGCGGTGAGTGGTGGGATTGGACGCGTGCGGCGATTCCGTTCCTTCGCGGCACGCGCATTCTGGAACTCGCCGTCGGATCGGGCAGTCTTCACCTTGACCTGTATAACGCAGGTTATGTTCCCATCGGCATAGATTTATCGCCATACATGCTCGACATTACGCGCCGCAAGTTTGCTTCGCAGTCTCCTCACAACTCAATTAAGCCGCGTCTCGTGCGCGCGGACGCCAAGCAATTACCCTTTCCGCCTGACTATTTCTCTTCGCTCGTGATGACCTTCCCTCCCGGTTTTACTTTTGACGGTGTGGCAATGCGCGAACTTTGGCGCGTGATGGAGCCGGGCGGAGTTCTAGTCTGGGTGGACGATCCCTATCTTTACTCACGCGATATTTGGTCGCGCATCCTGAATGGCGCCTTGAATCTGACCGGCGTTGGCGCAAACGCGGGGGCGGACCGAGTCATGCAAACACTGCGCGCGGTGGACGGTGGTTCGCTGATGAAGCTGTTCGATTGGCGCGTGGAACGGGTCGAAGGCGCTCGCAGTCGCGTTCATGTTTTTCTTGCCTCAAAACGCACATAGCCGGATGGAATTCCAAAAATTCCAAACGCGGCTGCCGACTGTGCATTTGGTGAATGAAAATACCGATAATATGGGCACTTTTGCCACGAACGAAACCCGGATGGCAATTCAACTTTCAAAATCCATATTCCAAAGCGTTGACAAATGCGCTTTGACCTATTAATCTATGTCCGCCAACTATTGGCGACGACACACGGGCACTCGTAGCGCACATTTCGCCAAACAATGGCTTGGCACCAGTCGAGTGAACACGTGTCGGAGGAAAAGCAGGAATGGCTCGTACTAGACTAGAAATTCTGCGCCCCGAATCCGGGGAATCAGTTGACGGCTATCTCGCTCGCGGGCGTGTCCTCGATGCGGGAGGGAAGCTCGAGTTTCGTCCGCAAGAAGGCGATTCGCTCGGCGAGTATCTTTTGCGCTTGCGTGCCGCGAGTGACGCGACGCCGGAGGCTGTCGAAGAAAATCTCGGCGGCTTTCCCGCAGATGTGGCGCTGACTCGGGCGGAACTAGCCCGCCTTGAGAGTGGTTACCTCGATCTCGTCAACGAGCAGCGGTTGCGAGTCCTTGCGACCCTGTACGGTATTCCCCAGGAATGGGTTCTACAGGTGGCGCAGTACCATGTCGAGCATTACACCACTTCTCTGCCCGCGACTGACAATGCGTTTGCCTTGATGACGGCGCGTGCCTTACAAATGGACGCGCTGGATCCCGAGGCGCGGCAGACCCTCGAAAAAATTTTTAGCGAAATCGTTAGCGCCGTGCAGGGCACAGATTTGAACTTGCCGCCGGATACGTGATCGCCCATCGTCAGGCCAGGGCATACCTTTTGCCCCCTGCGCTCAGGTCTCTCCCGTTTTCTAACCTTGAGAGAGAACGATGAATCAGCAACGCCAAGCACACTTGACAGATGTCTTAGATGCGCGCGCCCTCGCGCACATCAATGACGCGCTGGAGGCGCTCGTGCCGGATGCCCAAGACTTTAGCATCGAAAACTGGGCGCAGCGTCTCGAGTCCTTCCTCTTCAAGAAAATTCAGTTTATTCAGCTGCCGCTGCCAAAAGGATTTTTCGGCGCTCGCCTGGTCCTTCTCCCGGCTCCGGGCGCACTTGAATCGCGCCCCGTTGAGATCGTAATCACGTCAACCGGACTGATGCCCATCATGGTTGAACATGTCCGCGCGCATGAACTGGCGCATATCGCGCTCGGGCATCAGACGATCATGCTCACTCCGGAGCAGCTGCTAGACTTGAAAGGGGATATTTCAGGCGTATGCCGCTCTCCTGGTGCGACGTGCCGAGCCGTAGACCCCGAACGTCTGTCCGTGCCGGTACTAGAACGCGATATTATGGCGGAGACCCTGGCCCGGCTGGCTGAACAGCGGCGCATAGGGCTGCACGCCCGCGGCCGCGCCCAGGGACTCTCGTCCGATGCAGCAACCGATCGGTTGATCAAGTCCATCATCGGTAAATAGAACGATGCCAATCCTGCTCCTCATTCCATTCATCGCCGTCATCCTCTACTTTTTCTTGCCCCATCACATCCTCAGCCGTAGCGGCTCGCGCACGACCTGGCTCATTCGGGGCTTTGTTTTCTTTAACGGTCTCGCCTACTGGGTTGGCAGCGAACCATGGCTTGGCACGTTCATGAACCCGCTATGGCAACTCGTGCTGCGCTTTTTCTTTCTCGAGATATGTTACGTTCTGGCACTCGCCGCGCTCTACACGATAAAGGGTTGGCAAATGCCCCGAATCGTCGCCGCAGCGATCCTTGCTTTTTACGGCATCTGGATCGTCGTGTGTTTGCAGCTGCTACAAACGTCTCTGCCTCCGTTTGCTAATGTTGATGCAACCCTCTACTACACCTCGCCCGCGTTTATCCTGCTTCGTGTTTCCGCGGCACTGAGTACGGTGGTGCTATTCCTGGAATTGACGCGCTGTCTGGTCCGCTTATGGAAAGGTGATCGGTTCCTCGCCGGGCGACTGCGCTTTGGTTTTTTGACCTTCGGCACCGTTCTCGCGTTTGTGAATCGGTTGTTTGTGCTTGTCCACATCGGCACCGTCCTAACCGCAAGTGAATGGAGCGCATTAGCGCTCACGCTTGAAAAGAACATCAATCTCGCCGCCACTGTGTTTTTCCTCGCGGGGTGTTTGCCCCCATTGATCATAGAGCGGGTGGCACGAGCACTCATTTATCTCGATCAGCAGCGCGCGATTCTCGAGCTCGCCATTCTGCGAGCTGCGCTGGTTCATTCGACCGCGCCGCTTCCCTGGCCCCTGCCCGATTGGCGCACGCGTCTGAACCAGCCTGCGTACGTGCTTTACAGTTCGATGATTGATGTTCTCGACCGACTTTTGCTGCTCGAGAGTTTGCCTGCCTCGGCGACGCTACACCTCGATGGCGTCGAAGCGATTCATGACCCAATCGCACCCGATGAGCTCTTGGAACGTCTTCGCCAGATGGCGCGGCGACTCTGGTTCAAGCAGTGGACAGTGCGTCTGCGCCAACTGATCCTTCCGTTCCCCATTGAACCAACGGCGTAATTCCCCTATGCATGCAGTTGAGATTCCTCTCACTCGTCTACCTCGAATTATCTTTGGACCGCGCCGCGATCCGCTCGGATGGCTCGAAGCGCTCGCGCGCGAAGGCGATTTGGTGCATGTCCGTTATCCGACCGCACCGGTCTATTATGCGTTTCATCCTGACATCATTCGAGAATGTTTGTCCACCAAGCATTCTTCCTTTCACAAAGGGCGAGGGATCCAGCGCGCGCGTCTCGTGCTCGGATTTAGCACGCTCACGCTCGAAGGCGCGGAACATGTCGAGCGTAGGCGCGCACTCCAGCCGTTGTTTCGCCGCGAGCGTTTAATGGAATATCCAGATGCGATTACTGCTCGCGCTTGCGAAACGGGCGCGCATTGGCGCGACGGGGAAACGATTGATCTTGCTGGTGAAATGTCACATCTCGCGCTCGCCATCGCGGCAGAAGTGTTTTTGGGTTTGCGACTCGAGGATGATGAAATCACCGAAGCATATCACGCGTTGAGCGAAGTTGTAAACATGTTTGGTGTGCTGATGCTGCCGTGGGGGGACAATTTGGTTCGGCTGCCGCTGCCAGCGATAAAACGCTTTTACGCTGCGCGCGAGACACTGCGCGGGCTCGCGCATCGCGCGTATTTGGAGCAACAAATCGAATGGGGTTCCGCACTGCAAAACGATGGAGGTTGCCCAGCGCATTCTTCTGGTAATAGCACAGCGGCAGGTGAGCATGATGCAAGAGAGAGGGTGACTGATGAACTCGTCACGCTGCTGATTGCAGGGCACGAGACGACGGCATTGATGTTGACCTGGGCGATCTATCTGCTCTCGCAGCATCCTGCAGTTTTGCTACAGGCGCGAAACGAAATCGAGACGCGGCTCAAATTGGAAAATCTATCGGGCGAAACAACCGCACGTCTTCCGTATCTGCGCGCCGTTATCACCGAGACACTGCGAATGTATCCTCCAGTGTGGGGACTGGGACGGCGCGCAGTCGAGGACGTTATGCTCGGCGACGAACACATCCCGAAAGGCGCGTTCGTAACAATGTCACCTTGGATTGTGCATCGAGACGCGCGCTTTTTCCCATCGCCGTATTCGTATTGTCCCGACCGCTGGGAGAATTACAACCCACCGCCCTATGCTTATACTCCCTTTAGTGGCGGTCCGCGTCGCTGCATTGGCGAGGGCTTTGCCTTGATGGAAGGCGCGCTCATTTTGGCGACACTGCTGCCGCGTTGGAATTTCGAGCTCGTCTCTCCGATTCCTGATGTCAAGCCGGGGTTTACTCTGCGCCCGCGTACGCCGATTACGATGCGAGTAACGCGGTGCAAGTGAAGATACTGAAACCAATTCGCAAAACATTGGATTGTCAAACTCTTGACCTACAACATTCGAACCGTTATACTCATCGTACAATTGAATAATAGACGCCTTTCTGCGTCACATCTCTCTGCGTAGGTTGTCGCATTTGCCCTGACCTCTGCATCCATTGGAAATGGAGACGTCAGGAATAAGGTTCGGTCATTTTGTAGTCGAGGGATTTCGTCCTGCTGTGAGTACTCACAGCAGGACGAAATCCCTCTTTTTTTTCCACAGCCCAAATAATAGAAGGATGATATGCGTATTTCCAAAATTTCACGTGCCTTGGTGCTTAGCTGCGACCAACATTACTGCCATCGTTTAGGCGAATACATCGTACAAGACGATTTACGGCAGCGTATTACCAATTGCGTGCCCGCAATGCCAAATCTTTACCGCGCTCTAAAAGGGTCGCGGTTGTATCATCGGGCTAATTGAAGTAGAGGATACCAAAAAAGAATTGAAGCAACTCACCCTCGCGCGTTGTGCTCCATATGTGCGCGAGGCCCATTCAAAGTATGAAGGTCTTGCTTGGATAGTGGTTGATGAGAGTTAATCCTGCGTGTACAATCGGATTCATCAAAATTCTGTACCTATGGTAGCCATTCGAAACCAAACTCTTGGCACGAGGAAAGGCACTCTGATGAGAAAATTCGATCTGAATATGGAAAAGGTTCTTGAGAACTGGGATGTTTCCGACGCTTTACGTGAAATTATCGCGAATGCCATAGACGAACAGCTGTTAACTAACACACGTGAGGTTGAGATATTCAAGAATGCCTCTGGCTGGCATATCCGAGATTTTGGTAGAGGATTGCGATATCAACACCTAACGCAAAACGAGAATTCGGAAAAACTGAATAGCCCGAACTTGGTGATAGGTAAATTCGGCGTCGGATTGAAGGATGCACTTGCCACTCTAGACAGACACAGAATCATAGTGTCTATTCTCTTACGACACGGAGACATTGAGTTGGGAAAATCCTCCAAGCAAGGATTTGATGATGTGATTACTCTGCACGCGCTAATCTCGGAACCAAGTGACTCATCATTTGTTGGCACAGAATTCATTCTCAAAGGCATCACCCAGAAACAGATTGAGCGCGCCAAAAGTTTCTTTCTCAAGTTTTCTGATGAAAAACTTTTAGAGGATACAAAGTACGGACATGTATTGAGACGAGGGAAACACGGCGCTCGGATCTTTATTAGCGGAGTGAGAGTTGCTGAAGAAGACAATTTTCTTTTTTCATACAATATCACGTCTATGACTCAATCCATGCGAAAAGCGCTCAACCGAGAGCGCACCCATGTTGGGAGAAGTGCCTATGCTGACAGGGTCAAGGACATTCTCTTGGAATGCCGGCAGCCAGCTGTTGCTGAAATTATCGTTGGTGACTTGAAACAGTTTGAGACGGGAAAATCACATGATGAACTCAAATGGATTGATGTGGCCGTTCACGGTTGCAAACTTTTGAATGCGAGCGGCAAATATATCTTTCTTACTCCAATGGAATACTTGCTGGCGGCATCAATGGTTGATAGTGCGATTGCAGATGGATATAAGGTCGTTACCATCCCGGAGAACGTAAAACAAAGGATTCGCGGACTCAAGGACTTGTTGGGGCAGCCAATCAGAGACCTTGACGTATATGCTCATCAATGGAACGAGAGCTTCGAGTTCACTTTTGTCAAGCCGGATGAATTGACGCACAAGGAACGTATGGTCTTCGACAGAACCAAAGATATTCTACGTTTAGCAGGTGGCAAACCCCCCAACGTCAAAAAGATTCTGATTTCGGAAACAATGAGGTTACAGGGATTTGATGAGGCGGTCGGGGTATGGGAAGAAAATGAACAAAGAATTGTCATAAAGCGATCTCAACTCCGAAATCTGCGAGAGTATGCTGGGGCCTTGTTGCACGAAACAGCCCATGCGCGAAGTGGAGGTGATGATCTCACACGAAAATTCGAAGATGGGTTGACAGATCTATTGGGAACAACTTCATCACAGGGATTAGACTGAACACGGCCACCTGCATTTCTGATAGGCTGAGCGGACGCTTGGATAATTGACGACGAAAAAATCGCACGCATCCATACACGCAGCGCAACATTGCTTACTGTATGACCCAGGATGGAACACGCATCCAGAATTGACACGTTGGACCTCATCACTTGAAGCGCGATTTTGTATGATATGTTTGGATGGACACGAGGGCATCACCGACAAGAATTTTTGCGATATGTCCGAATCGCTCTGATGGAGGAACAAACTGAAGGCGGAAATCGCGCGGGCGCTCGATCTGCAAGATATTGCTGATCCCTTCGGACAACCACCGCGCACCTTTTTGACCGTTTTGCTAGCCAATGCCAAATACGCAACAAGTGGGAACAATTTGAAACAGCTACTCACTTGAAGAAGGCCTCTCGATTCGAATTCCTCGCCTCGGAAATTCCCTCCTCATAACGATTTAATTTGGCGGCGCGAGCAACGCGATGCTCTGTGCTGCCACTACCTCGTTTAACATCTCCTCAACCCGTTCACGCAAAACAAGCCGCGCCTCATTCGCATTGCAACGACCCGCGGCGAGTGACACACATTCAAGATAGTTTGTGTAGTGAAGTTGCAGATACAGCAATGCCCGCTCGCGTGTCAAGGGCTGTGGCGCGAAATAGCGCCGCGCGCGTTCGAAGGCGGACGGTGAGATAGGTTCAAGAATGATCGTAACCGTCCTGCTCCATTCTAGCGTTTCCGCTCGCCGCCGAGAAATCACATGACGCGCGCTCTCTTGCCGTCGCCGTCTCGTTGCAACAATGCGCGCAATACGGGCCGCATGTTCTTCCGCGAATACCTCCACGCGCGCGAGGTCATAAAAATGCGTATTGCCCCAATGCGGGTTTGCACGGATGTAATCGGGAGGTCCAAGGCTTTCCACAAGCGTCGCGCTAAAGCCAAAAGTTCGAATGAGCTGTTGCCGAGAAATCAGTACAGGTTCGCTCATGTGACCCCGAGCCTTTTTTCAGCAAAAACTGTCAGTACTGTCCACACGACAGATGGAACAATCGTCAGCATGACGCTGATTGAAACAATCGAGCGCGCGGCGAAAAAGATTAACCAAAGTCCCCAAACAAGCAAGAGAAGGAACAGAGGTTTGACAATTTCGCGCTCGTTTTTCTCCCGGCGCTTGTCATCCGACCTATGTTGACACCTCGCATCAATGTTGCTCAGAGTAATGAACAGTACTGCGTTGTCAATACTCCAACCCAATGGCAGACAAAATTCCTCAAGGGTTGACGGAGCAACATTCGGCAGCATTGTGGCGAGTACTGCGAGAGCTGCGTAGAACGACATGGCGGCGAGAAACGCAACAATCAATGCTGCAAGCAGAGGTCGCCAAAAGGGACGATGCGGATGAAAGACGAACGCGAGGGTCGCCAACGCGAAAATAGCAGCGACGATTCCGATACTGAGCGCCTGCAATGGTGAAATGGTATTGCCCAAAAATGAAATGCCGCCTTCGTTTTGATAGCTTTCGACGCACAGTGCCCACCCGCCGCCCCAAACCGCGCCCATTACCATGCTGGAAATGATGCGCGCCGTCGCACCAAAAGTGAGTGCGCGTCGCTTGGACAGATTGAACCTGCGCATTTTCATTCTTTTGTCCTTCCCGGATCGAGTGATGTGGCGGGGCACTGCAAAATACGCAACACCTTGCCAGCCACCATCAGCGTCGAACGCACCTCATTCCGGGGATTCTGCATCTTGTGATGCGATACCTCTCCTTCCGCTACAACATAAGTTTCTAAAGCGAGCGTTTGTGCAAATTTGCGAAACTTGGATGACTTGTAGCAGTAGCGATAGAGCAGTTCCGAGTTTTCTTCATCTGCAATGTCAACAAATGTGACTTTGCCTTGCAAGGGCAGATGCACAAAAGTTACGGCAACAACCTTGCCGACGGTGAAAATCTGGGTAGGCACGTCAATCGCTCCGCACGAGGACGATCATTTGTGCGGGTATTGTATGATTCTAATTTGACTTTTGATTGACAGACAGCGCGGAGGTGTCAAAGAGTGGTCAAAGTACGCAGATAGAATGGAGGATAAACATTCGGGGAGAAACGATTGTTTTGGTCTAGATTTGGTCAGTCCAGACTCATGTCATTCCTTTGAGTTTTGCGATTTTCTCGGCGATGACTTCGTACTGCGTGTATGGTTGACCGTCTGGATATGTGTAGAGTGGGGGATTTCCTTGGGGTGTTGTCTTGAACGAGGCGTCAATCAATACACCATTTCCGCGTTTCAAATCAATAAACTCTGCTGCGAGGTCGGCACTAGCGCTCACATGAAAGATGATGGGACGCGGCGCATGATCGCCCGTCTTGGAAATCACTTTAAAGACAATTGTGTTTTCGTTGACGCGACGTGGCTCTTCATACACGCTCCCAATAATGACGGCTTTACTCAACATGTACCCGCTCGTCCCTCCCAGAATTGGTCAAAGTTGCATCTCCAATGAGTGAACGAACTGTTTGCAAAAACGTAACACTTGGCTTTGTGCTCATCTCGCGCTGGAATGTTTCCGCGCACAAAACAAGTGTGCGATGGGCGGAAATCAGATTGTTGGTTTGAACGTGCAACCGAATCAATTTGAGCCAAGTATCCTCGTTGAGATCATCAAGGTGCAATGTTCGCTCATACCATCCAATCGCTTGTTCGGGTGCGGCTTCCTGCGTCAACTGTCCAAGCTGCAATAATGCGCTAATATATTTTTCGCGAAGGCGACTGCGTATCGGCACTCCCCAATCCTTGTAGTTCTTTTCCAAAAAATCGCCGCGATACAACTGCACCGCTCTTTCGAGCAGTTGGATGCGAGCCGTCACGTTGGGGATTGTATAGGCGCGAGTGAGAAGACTCTCAAATTCTGTGACGTCGAACCAAATTGTTATCTCGGGATTGAGTGAATATTGTCCTCGCTTTAGCTTGAAGATAACTTCCTCGCCTGCAAACTCATGTAGGCGCTTGCGTGCGGTATGAAAGGACCATTGGGCGCGCTGGACGTCTTTTTGAGACCAGAGTGCCTCAAAAATTTGTTCACTCGTCCATGGGCGACGCGGCTGCATCAAAAAGAACGCTAGCAGCTCGCCTTGAACCTCAGAAGTACGCTCATCCTTCCCGTTCGCATTATGGCGCTCAAGATACAAAAAACCGAGGGCACCGCAGCGGAGCTGTGGCATTTCCTTTTGCGTCTCTAACGCAACTTGCAATAGCGTACGCAGAGTCAGACAATCGGAATTTTGGACGAGGATTGGGAGTGGTAAATTTTCCAGCAGCGCCTGCATCTGTTGGAGCGCAATGTTCACCTCATCGCGCCGCGCAGAGTGGGTCTGAAGGCACAAGCTCACGAATTCGTTGGAAATCGTGTTGGATGCGCTGTCGGTCAGAGAGGAGAAAGGGGCGACCGCCGTGAGGGCTTTTTCGATTTTCGCAAGCAGCTGTGCAGCTTCCTTCTCAAGGTTATGCGCTGCTAAAGGATTCGGCTGAGCGATCAGATTCCCCCTTGTGCAAGATTTGGCGATTCACCTGCGCGGCGAGGTCTTGGAACTCACGCAAGGCTTTTTTTTCTTCTCCAGATACATCTCCCGCATGCGGGATGCGCTCGACAAAAAATAATCCATCGTCATCTGCGACGAGTCCACTCTTGAGAGCGGGAATAAAATGGCTTTGGGACCTCATTCTTGGATTCACTTTGTATCGGTCTAAACCAAACGGCAGGTCGGAGCGATGTTGGTTGATCACGTAAATCGTCTTGCCGTAGAAATCCAGGTCTTGATTTGCATGTTCTTGCCAGAGCTTGAGATATTCAATGGAATCGCATACGCCCACAATGGAAGTGACTGCTTGCAAAATGGAGGCGTGAACGGCGCACGAAGGCAGAAACGTGTTATCCCTTGGTTCAGTACTTGGAACGTGCGAGCCCAAATCGGCTATCACGATGCTCCAGCGTTCGACGGCACGGATGAGGAAGGAATGAATAAAGTTCCAGCCGTTTTCTGCCTGCAGTAAGGAAGATTCAAGCCAATGCTCGGTGCCCGGCAAAAGGTCAAGGTTCGGACGGCATGACTTTATGTATCCATCAATCGAATCCATTGACAGCGCCTCGTCCAAATCAAGTTCTTGTGCCAAGTCAACCAATGCACGCGCCGGCGCATGTCCAAACAAGCGCGTCAGATCACAATTCCACAAGCACAAATCCAATAAAAGGGCCGATTCGCCACGTTGCGCCAGCATCAACGCCAGATTCGCGGCAATGGATGTCGTACCGACTTGACGTGAGATCCCGCGCACGGCGATAGTTTTCGGAAGATCTTGCGGATTATGGATTTGGAAAATCAAAATGCCATTCCCATTGAAAATATTTACGCTGTTAACCGGATCGGGATGAATTGGACGCCATTATAGCGCGACAGTGAGATATCTAGAAACCACAGAGCCGATATGCCTGCAACTGCCAGTGGTCAAGCTAAAATGTTGGTGCGGACGGTACTAACCCATCTTGAAAAGAGCCCTGTTGAATTTGTCGAGGCGTTGATTGATTTATTAGCAGCGCCCGGCCGAAAGCGGGAAGGTCGACTGCTTCAAGCCCTGATCCTACAAGTCTGGCTCTTACTCGAATCTAAAGATTCTTTTGCACCATCATTGAATTCGGGTGACGACTCATATATTCTACTCCAACCTGAACGCATCACACCCTACGACCGCCTGATTCAAATGGTGTGCGGCTTGATTGAATTAGACCTCATTCGTAACTGTGTACCTGCAAAACAAAGCCAAGTTCCTCGGCCCAATCGCAAGACCCTCCAGCTGTTTTGGGGCGGACTCTGTTTGCACGTCAAACTCTCGCTGCCTCTCGAGCCATGCTGTGGCTCCGAGTTGTTCTCGAATGGCTTAGTCATGCTTTCCGATGGTCGGACTTTGCCGTGTGAGCCACCACTGAGTGAGAGCCAAATCTACGCGCTTGTCACGCAGTTGGGTACTTTGTTCGTATTCGAGTACGCTGCCTCATACATTCGGAATGAGACATTACGCCGTCTCATCTCAGCCCTGAATCACCAAGAGAATAAAAAAGGCATCGCGCTAGGCGAGCTGCTGGTTCAAGAGCGGACTTTGAACCGGTATGTGAACAAATTTGCAAAGCATCTTGCCACACATCTCCGCGATGGTTGCATGCTGTCAGCAGAAAACCCGAATGATCGCCTTTCCAGCCTTCTCTCTTCCGCTTCATTGGATTCTGTCTTCACCCAAATTATCACAGAAGCCTCGTCCGCGCTCTTCATTGAACACCAAAAGGTCAAATCTCCAAATGCTCAGAAGCGAGCAGAAACTTTTCTCGAGACAGAGGAATCTTCTCCAAGTTCATTGCCTGCTTCCATTCCCACTCATGAATCTAACACGCTGGACGCAGGTGCGGAACAGGGTGACACCAAAGTTATCACCGGCGATTCTCATACCGTTGTGACAAGAGTCCCGGATACGCACAAGTTGCACCGTCTAGAGATTTTGGAAAGGATCAAGCGGGTTCAAGAAAAAGTGATTCGCGATTCTACCCATTCGATCTTTGTCGTTCAAGACCTGGATTACTACGATCCTCTGAATGAGATCACCCGGGCGATCACAATCGACGAAGTGGTCGGTTCCACCAATCGGCGTCTCGTTTTAGCAGCCCCCCCGGATGGCGGGAAAACGCGCTTGCAACAAGAGATTGTGCTCAGAGCCCGTGATCCTAATATTTATCATTTATGGATCGACCTCAAGAAATTTCCTACTTCTGGTTTCCATTCCTTTCACCGCTTTGCGGCGAACCAAGTTTTCAATTTGCTTGAACGAAATCGCGAGCCTGTGATCAAATTAGAGGAGGATTTACTCGCACTTGACCTTGACCGGAAAATCTGTTGGCATCTCGACGGTTGGGATATGGTTTCAAAATCAGATCGGCCGTCCGTTGCCACTACCCTCATACCTCTCTCACAATTTACGTTTTCAACTTCGAATCCAAATTTTGCTCTTGAGGTTTTCAAAACGCAAGAGACTCCCTTTTCAGGTGTGATCAGTATTCAACTATTCACTGCAGAACAAATCTGCGAATTCGTCCGGGCAAATTCCACAACGCAAACAATCAATCGAGTGAAAGTAGAACGGCGCATATTGCAGCTCCCTGGACACGCAAAGCTCCCTGGCGGCCTGGAGTACATGTGCACTCATCCTGAGCTCGAGACAATTGTGGACATTCTGCTGGGTTACATCAACAATAATCTGATGCGCATTGGGGAGCCAGGATTAAACCCCAACGAACTTGTCTTCGATGGGCTCAAGGAAGTTGCATGGCAATCCGATGTCCTTACCTCTTCGTATCTCATCGTCAAAGCAGCTTTAAGACGCTCAAGACGAACCTCGAACAATCTCTTGCAGGAAACTGGAATCGGCGCAACTTCGAAGGATTTCTCTCAGATTCGGATTGACGAAATTCTGCCATACATGGGTGCGGGCAACCGAGAAGAGAATCGTCAACTTGCAATGGAGAGAATTGCCAAGGCAGTTCGAGGCAAACTGTTGCAAGTCAATGACGACGGTCGAACTTACTGTTTTGTCGTGCCTGAAGTCGGCTTTCTCCTCGCTGCGATCGCCATGCTCGCCCCATATCATGGTAAACGCTGGCTAGGTCGCGCGCTCAGGGAATTCCAACAAGACACGTGGGACCCGATTCATCAAATGGCACTGGCACTTGGCGCGTGGCACCAGGAAAAGTTGTTACTGCGCGACTTCTCGCTCTGCGGCCCGTAGGAACCACGGTTCCTACCAAGATAGAGATTCACTCAAGGATTCCGAATGCAGTCGCGAGTTGTACTCAAGTTTGATAAACGTCTGTGCCAACCGTCCTCGCCGCGCGACCTCGTAATTCCTTTCCTCAGCCATCCCCCCCTTCATTCCTGTCGTCACGCAATACCCTTCCCACTCCCCTCTAATCTTCTGCGCTCATTATAGGCAGATAGGGTCGCTTGTGGAACGCTCTTGCGACAGAATTTGCGGCAATTCTTGCGAGTGTGTGCAACCCGCTACCAGGCATCCCACTTGCAGCACTTCTCCCAGCCATTTCCGAAATTGTCGCACAAGATGTCCCATTATTTGTCGCAATGGCATGGACACTCCTCTGTAGTCCTGCTATTTTAGTCAAAGAAAAATAAAATTCTGGCGCGTTGGTCCTAATCGGGATCAACGTGGGCCTTGAGGTCAGAGCAATGTCCAGCAATCCCTCAGATCTTCCATCGGTCATAGACCATCTGCTTCAGAATGTTGGCACTGCCAAAAGCCAACCGGATCGGCAGAGCGGTGCGGAGACCTCTCCGCGCATAAAGCGCCAACATCATAAGGCTCGTCCCCTTGAGCTTCCACGCGATCGGCTTGCGATCACGTTTCAAAAGTGTCGCCAAGCGAGAGCACTGTCGCTAGCCGAACTCGCTCAGGTGAGCGGAATAGATGTGGCGCACATCTGGCGTATCGAACAGGGAGAGCGCCCGAACACATCGCGTGAAGTCCTCATTGTGCTTAGTATGGCAATGGTACTGGATGTTGTCACGACCGATCAAGTCCTCGAAGTGGCAAACGAAGTCCTGGATGCCGCTGGGCTTAAAATGCTACGAACGCCTTGGAAACTCAAAGTTGAACCCAAGACCAAGCCAAGACGGAATGACACTCTGCCGAAGCCGTGACCAGGCACTTCTCCCTTTGAAACTTTGACATGCAAACCGATCATCCTTGAGGGTAAGCCGTGATAGCGTTCTCGCGAGTCAATTTTCTTTTTGGGCCGACCGTTTGCCCTTGCTGAACCGCCGGGGTGCAACACCCAAAGCGTCAATCGGGCTGTACTTGCGATGTTGAGCCATCACCTGCTCGTCCGTGAATTGCTCATAATGATGCGTCATAAAAGGCGATGAGTGCCCCAGAAACATTTGTAGCGACTTGGTATCTCCGCCGACCATCAGATATTGAACCCCACAAGTGTGGCGCAGCAGATGCGCATGCAAGCGCGTTATGCCGCTGTTCCTCGCCAGACGTTTCATAATCTGTGTGATCGCATTCACTGTTAGGGGATAACCGTCAACGGAGAGAAAGACGTTGTCCACATCCGGTCGCGCCGGTTTGGGTCGAAACACCTGAACGTAGCGTAGCAGCAACTGCTTCGCTGTGCCACCCAATGGCACAAACCGCTCTTTGGACCCCTTCCCGAATACCTTAAAGACGCCGCGAGCCCAGTCCACGTCTCCCAGCTTGACGCCGACGACTTCGCCGGCACGCACTCCACTGTCGATCATCAAGACCACCATGGCATAGAGGCGTGCGCCCATGAACGTGCTTGGGTTAATGCAGGAAAGAACCTGTTGAATCTCCTCCGGCGACAATACCTCGATCTTGATTTGCGGCAACTTGGGCAGTTCGAGCAGATCGAAGAGGGGATCTTTGGTGTAGCCCTCTCGATGCAGCCAATTGGAGAACGCGCGCAGGGTTGTGACGTGCTTGTGCACGGTCTGGGGCGAGAAGGTGCAACCTGGCTTGGGCGGCGTCAAGGTATGCCCCTCATATTTTGTGACAGTGCCCTGTAACGATGCGATGTACGAGCGGGCATCGTGAATGGTCAAGTCGGCCAACTTGAGCGAATGCCCATTTTGCGTCAGGCAACGGACAAATCTGGCCAAGTTGCTGCTCAAGCCAATCAGTGTTTTTTTCGAGCAGCCTTTGACCTGTTTACTCGTGATATAGTACTCGATCAGGGTCGAGAGAGTGATCTCCATCCGCTCTTTCTTCCGTAACAGTTCAGACTTGTGACTCATTGTAAACCTCCACTCCGGGAAAATCTATTGTCAGGCTGACAATTTTTTTGGGACACATAGCGTAAGAGAGAATGTTGTCTTTTGATTTGTCAGCCTGACAAATTTGTTGACGACGCGTATGAGGGAGAATGTCGTCTTCCCATTTGTCAGGCTGACAAAATTCTTTGAAGACGATGATCAGGGAGAATGTCGTCTTTCGATTTTGTCAGGCTGACAAAATTTCTCGAAAAGGACGAACCGAAGAGAGAATGTCGTCTTTTCGAAAAAGAGAGAATGTCATGGTTTGAAACTCCTATTCTCTCTTCAATTTATGGCCACGAGTGGGGAGAAAAACAAAAAACCAGTCCACTTCGGACTGGTTTGTGGGGGAAGGTGCGATTTCACACCCCCCAAGAGCGGGAGACGGGATTCGGACCCGCGACCTTCTCCTTGGCAAGGAGACGTACTACCACTGTACTACTCCCGCAGTACGATTCTTATTATAAAGACTTGACCTTACCTGTCAAATTCAGAATCAAACTTTTCTCCTCGCTCCTCTCCCCTCCCTCCTAACCGACTATTTCAACGCCTTGCGCGCCGCCAGACGCCCCAATTTGATCGCAATGTTTGCCCCCGGCACAAAGGTGCCGACGACGTCCGAGCCAATGTCAAAGAGGTCGTCGTTTTCCAGGACCCCCGTGAGCTGCTTTTTCATTTGACCCGGCTCGTTGCTCAGCTCTCCGGTCAGCGCGTCAAATTCCACCACCTGGTGCTTGTCTTTCGGTTTCCAGAAAAACTCGAACGCATAGACGGGGCGCAGATAGAGAATCACCTTATCTATATCAATCCTTTGCTCGTGAATCTTGTCCGCCTGAATCGTTTTCATGAGCGCCTGCGTCAACTTGCCCACCAAAAACGAACTGCGCACCTCGGGCATGACCACCAGCGTATCCCCGGCGCGCAGGATTTCCAGATTATCTACCTCGCGCCCGGTGAACGCGAGATATTTGTGATAATCGCGCTCGTTCCCGTGCTGCGGCTCGAGCATCATTTCGCGCTTGATTTCTTCGCGACAGTGTTCCAGCGCCTCCAGGTGAAACGCTTTTTTGTCCACCGGGTGTTCCGTATCATACAGCGTGACGCTTCTCACCTCGTCTGCGACCGGGACCTCATACCGGTGCTTGCGGTCATACACATACAGCGCCTGCGCCGAGCCATACCAAAACGGCTCATAACGCTTTTGCGAATCGGTGATCTCGATCTCTTCGGGCTTGGGGCGCTGCATAAATTTCGTCAGCGTCCCGAACGCGTCCACACGCCTTGCCTGCGCGCGCTCGCGAATGGTCTCGTCCGCAAGGGGTGAGACCAATTCGATGATCTGTTCGCGTTCGATCGTAATGTCCATGCCAGATTTTAGCGCTTTCTGTCCTCTCTCAATAACGTGACCGAGTCGGGGACCTTTTTATCTTTCGGATATGTATACGGAGCGATCATTGATATGGACATTTTTCTGCGCCATTCAAAAAGCGCAATCGCCAGAGCATGCGTTACATTCATCGAGCTGTTGACCCCGTAAAGTGGGATGTGGACTGCGCTCTGGCATTTCTCAAGAACCTCATCCGCGATGCCATATTGCTCGCTCCCCACAACAAGCGTGCATGTCTTGGGCAGTTGTGTCGTAAAGAGGTTTGTGGATTGCGTTGTCAGCTCGACGGCTATGAGGGGCGCGAGTGTCTCTATTTCTTGCATAAACGACGCTATCGAGACAACTTGCCAGGGTACCAGGTTGTCGGCATTTCGCGCTGTTTTGCGCAACCGCGCACGGATGGGCGCCTGCTCATTGACAAAGATGACGCGCGACGCACCCGCCGCGTCTGCCAGCCGCAGCACCATTCCATGATTTTCGGGCACCGTCAAGCCAAGCGCCACGACCACCGGTCCGGGGAGCAAGTCTCCTGCCTCTCGAAAAGCCTTCTGTCGCTCGAACAACGTCTTGTTGTCCAGCTGCTTGCCCGCGTTATTAACCGTACTCATAATCGTCTCCCATCCGACGGGACCGATGTAGTGCCATGGTAGTTCTCTTGCAAAAGTCTGCCTTCCGCATCCAAATGTCGTGTAATATGTCCTACCTCGCGCCCGTTGCACTTGAATTGCAGAATCTCGTCCCGTCCACCCTGAGCATAACGGTCAGACGCATAAATCACAAACCAGACCTGCCACTTATCGCCATTTGGTGTTACGTACTCTTCTTGTAGGCGCTCCATACAAATTGCTCTATAAGCTCACATCGGAATCGTGCTACGCGCTCAAGTCTCATTGCTCGATGCGTCAACGCGCCGTCTGCCGATCAACGCTCCCACACAATCCGCAGTCCTCAGTCCTGTTTCATGCCACTCAACGCTCGCTGCTCAACGCTCAATACTCATTCCTCCAGCGTGCTCGTATCCCCTTCCGGCAGCCCCTGCGCCCGCGCCTTGAGCACGCGGCGCATGATCTTGCCCGAGCGCGTCTTGGGCAGTTTTGCCATGAAATAAATCTTTTCCGGTTTTGCGATCGGCGACAGCACATTTGCCACGTGCTGGATCAATTCTTTTTCCAATTCGTCAGATTCGTTGTAGCCCGCGCGCAACAGCACAAACGCGTGAATCCCCTGCCCCTTGATTTCATGCGGCAAGCCGATCACGGCGGCTTCGGCAACCGCCGGATGAGAAACGAGCGCGCTTTCCACCTCGGCGGTCCCCAGACGATGCCCCGACACATTCAACACATCATCCACGCGCCCAATAATCCAGAAATAGCCATCCTCGTCGCGCCGCGCGCTGTCACCTGCCAGATAAATGCCCGGATACTTGCCCCAGTACTGCTGGACATAGCGTTCCGGGTCGCCGTAAAGCGTCCGCAGCATCGAGGGCCACGGGCGCTTGAGCACCAGATACCCTTCCTCGTTCACCGCGACCGAATCGCCCGCTTCGTTCACCACGTCCGCTTCATAGGTAAAGAATGGTTTCGTCCCCGAGCCGGGTTTGAGCGGCAGCGCGGGCACCGGTGTGATCATAAACCCGCCCGTTTCGGTCTGCCACCACGTATCCATGATCGGACAGTGTTCCCCGCCGATATATTTGTAATACCAGCGCCACGCTTCGGGATTGATCGGTTCGCCCACCGAGCCGAGCAGACGCAGCGACGACAAATCATGCTTGGCGGGGTGCCCCTCGCCCTGCCGCATAAACGCGCGGATCGCCGTGGGCGCGGTATATAGAATCGTCAGTTTGTATTTGTCAATCAGCGACCACCAGCGGTCAGGCGCGGGAAACATCGGCGCGCCTTCATACATGAAACTGGTCGCGCCCAACAGCAGCGGCGCATAGACGATATACGAATGCCCTGTCACCCATCCCGGGTCGGCGGCGCACCACCAGCGATCATCTTCCCTGATGTCAAAGACATATTTCAACGTCGTCGCCGTGCCGACCATATAACCGCCGTGCGTGTGCAAAATCGCCTTCGGTTTTCCCGTCGTGCCGCTGGTGTAAAGGATATAGAGCGGAGCTTCGGCATCGAGCTGCTCGGTCTCACACGCGGCATTCACCTTGGCGACCTCTTCGTGATACCACAGATCGCGTCCCGCGTGCATGGTGACATTGTTGCCGGCGCGTTGCACGACCACTACATGCTTGACGCTTGGCGATTGCGCCACCGCTTCGTCAACAATCTTTTTGAGATCAATCACCTTGCCGTTCAGCCAGTTGCCATCCTGGGTGATCACCAGATTGCTTTGCGAATCATCAATGCGTCCCGCCAGCGCGGGCACGCTGAACCCGCCAAAGACGACGGAATGAATCGCGCCGATTTTGGCGCACGCCAGCATGGCGACAATGATTTCGGGAATGCGCCCCATGTAGATGGTGATGCGGTCGCCCTTGGCCACGCCCAGTTTTTTGAGGACGTTGGCAAAGCGATTGACCTCGATATAGAGATCGCCATACGTAAGGACGCGTTCGTCGCCCGCCTCCCCTTCCCAGAAAAAGGCGACCTTGTCGCGGGTGTCGGTATCCTGATGGCGGTCGAGAGCATTGTGAACGATATTGACTTGCGCGTTCGTGAACCATTTATAGAACGGCGCGGTCGAATCGTCCAGCACCTTGTCCCATTTCGAGTACCATTCGTATTCGTTGGCGCGCTGCGCCCAAAATTCCAGCGGGTTTGCATACGCCCATTCATACAACTCGTCCGGGTTCGGGATGATTGCGTTTGAAACAACTTGAGCGGACGGATAATATACTTCGCCGTGCAATTCTTGTTGACTCATCATTCGCTCCTGTGCGATAGGATTGGATCTGATTCTGTTCTCGTTTGGACCATTCTAAAATTGGATGGGGCTGACGTCAACCGTTTGTGATAATGATAAATAAATCCAATTCTCTAATTCCAAAACCGCGTGTATGATACCTGTTGACGGAGCTGAAAAAAATGTATTTACTCGCCAAAAAGTTAGCCGGGACTGTTACCCCTGACAGGCGCCTATTGGTCGCATTGCCTGATGACACGCACGTTGGACAAGTCCAGGTGATTCTGTTGTATGATCGGCCCCGTTCCAAGCGACGGATCAAACGCTCATCAAAGCAAGCGCACCCTGCATTCGGAATATGGGCTGACCATCCGGAAATTTCTCAAGCA
The DNA here is from genome assembly GCA_020851635.1 of Anaerolineae bacterium. Lineage (GTDB taxonomy): Bacteria > Chloroflexota > Anaerolineae > UBA4142 > SHND01 > SHND01. The sequence goes on along the minus strand of JADZCJ010000140.1, from coordinate 145 downwards.
GCCACATTTGCAGCTGCGCTAAGCTGGACTTTATCCATTTGTTCAGAAACCTCGATAAAATAGGCAGATAATCGATCATGAAATTACGGCAGAATATTCGATGCAAAGTGCAGAAATCGCCTATAAATCCGATGAATCCTGAAAT
>JADZCJ010000139.1 GCA_020851635.1 Anaerolineae bacterium | reverse complement strand
GGGACCGCATGGGCGAACCCTCCGCCAACATTCGCAAGCGCGTCGAACGGGCGCGCGAGATTCAACGCGAGCGGTTTCAGGGTAAGGGCGAGGTCACCTCGCCCCTACACGTGAACGCGGATATGGGTCCCGCGGAGGTCAGACAATATTGTGAGTTGGACGAGGCGGGGAAACAGTTGATGCGCGCGGCGATGAAACAAATGAACATGTCCGCACGCGCGTTTCATCGGATTTTGAAACTGGCGCGGACGATTGCAGACCTCGCGGAATGCGAGAAAATCGAGACGCAGCATTTGGCGGAGGCGGTGCAGTATAGACCGCAAAGTCAGGAATAGTCATTCAAAAACCCAAGTACGCACCCCGCGAGTGAGGGTCTATGGACAGCCACATCGCTTTGCATTGATTGTTCGAATGAGGAGCAGCGCGACCTATTGGCGTGCGGAGAACACATCGCACGCGGACATAAAGATCATTATGCTAAAAAGATTGTGTACCGAGTCCCACCCCAACGCGGCACTGTAATCATCATCAAAGATGGTGGAGGGTTCATGGTGGTGGACGAGTGCATTTCTTTAATAACCCATCCAATGTTTGGACTGGCGAGCGGTATCCTGAGGCAATCAACTGCTCTAGAAACGAGTTTCCCTGCTCCAAACTGATGTGTCCACTTTCGATGCTCAATAACAATATCCCCAGTGTCCCGGTCAAAGGAATTCGATTTCCCCTGGCAGTCGTTCGCGCGTCAAGATCATCACTGGCAAAAGCGCCTTGACGGTGCCGAGCAACCGCAATACAACTCTTTTCACCCGCGCCCAGTTTGGGTGACAGATCGTTCATCCATCCTGTCTCCTGCTCTGTCAGCTTGATGATTCGGAGTGCCTCCCAAGCATTTGCTGAAAACTTGGCCTGTCCTATTCCCGCCTGATATTCTGAAATAACAGCTGCGGTGGTACAGACAGCCCCCCGCCCAAAGGCGAAATACCAAATCAGTCCGATGAATCAGCGCCAGGTTAGTCAGAACTGTATTGTCCAGGAGAATCAGCCGGCTCATTTCTGGTTCGCGATTGCGCGTGCCGTGCTGAGGTCAGATTGAATTTCGTCAACGTCGTCGGCGCCCATTCTCAATGGCACATCCAGCCGTTGAAAATGCGAGCGCAATTCAAAAATGGAGAGATCCAGCAGCTCAGCTGCCCGTGCCAGACTAATCGCCCCCGTAAGGTAATAAGCGATTACTAAATCCCAGCGAGACTGGATGTCTGGTTGCCCTTTCGCTTTATCATCTGACAAGCCGGAAGGATGGGCCTTTTGTGGATGACTATAGTGACGCATGACAGCGCGCAGGATGCGATAGTCAAGAATATCGAGGATTACTGCTTCCTCCTCGCCATGATTCTCAATCACGGTCGCTTGTCCCCGCTGGACACTGCGAATGACTTGACGGGTGTTGCGCGCCAAATCGGTTTTGGGGATTCGAATTATTTTCTCCATTATTTCTCCATTTTACGTATTATCCACATTCTACATATTTTATGTATAAACCGCAAAGAGAGCTAGCCGCTTGGTAGCTCTCTTGTTTTCTTTCAACCCCCTCTCGGGAATTAGCTCCTCTGCGACCACGCCGCGCGCTCCTGGTAGTGCAACAACATGAGATTGCAGAGTTGAGCGTCGAGTTTTGTAACTCGCGTGCCATCATTTGACTTGGCAATTTCATCATGTTGTCGCACTAGTTACAATCAAGCTCTCCCCAACAACCGGCTAGCCAAAGCTTTCGAATCATGCCGTGATAATACGACTGCCCGACTGCCGGGCGTGCGACACATTGGTATTGACATTCCACCAAGTACCTGATACAATTTGCACGCTTGTGAATATTGATTCACATATGTGAATCAAACGACTTTACCTCCAATCCCCCCATCGTCCGTTAGCGCCGGACAATGGGTTCTATAAAGTGGACCCCTTTGTCAAGACACAATTTGGGTCAAAGTTAAAGGAGTCTTTTCCCTTTCGTTTGAGCGAGATCGGCGTTGCCGCCGTCGTCGTCGTGGCTGTGGGTGAGGTCGTTTCGCCGAGCGAAACAAGCAAGCCTGCCCTTGGGTTGTCCACCTCATCCACAGCCCTCCCTGGCTCTCTGCTCGCGGCGCTCAGCTAAAGTACACCTCGGCCGGCGTGCGATATTCCAGGGCTTGATGCGGTCGTTCGTGATTGTAAAAGTCAAAGTAACGTGTCAAACCGTGGCGCGCCTCCTTCGGTGAGCCATACTCGTGCAGATACACTTCTTCATACTTGACGCTGCGCCAGAGACGTTCCGTGAAAATATTGTCCAGCGCGCGTCCGCGTCCATCCATGCTGATGGCGATCTGTTTCTGCAAGAGCGGCTCCAGATAGTGCGGGCTGGTAAAGTGACTGCCTTGATCGCTGTTCATGATCTGCGGCGTCGCGTATGCGAGCGCGCGTTCCACCGCCTGCAAGACGAAGGGGAGTTCGAGCGTTTGATCCAACTCCCAACTGACCACATCGCGCGAATACCAATCGAGAATCGCCACCAGATACATCCAATCGGACTGTAAACGAACGTACGTGATATCAATGCCCCACACTTGGTTGACCTGTGTGACCTTCACATTCCGTAGTCAATACGGGTAAATCTGATGGTCGGGATGCGGTTGGCTCAAGTGCGGTCCCGGTGCGATCGCACCCAATCCCATTTCCCGCATGTGACGCTGCACGGCTTTGCGATTGACGAGGCAGGCCGGACGCAACGCCTGAGCAATCTTGCGTGAACCATAGAACGGATGTTCGGCGTAAATCTCGTCAATGCGATGCTTGATGGCAACCTCGTGCGGCGATGGCGGCAGGTGTTGCTAATACAAACTCGTGCGATTGAGGCTGAGTAGTTCGCATTGCGCCTTGAGCGTCAAGTCCGGGGCATCGCGTTCGATGAATGCCAGACGCTCAGTCCGGGAGAGATTCGTCGCGAACTATGTTCGCAACCAGATCTTTTTTTTGAGCCACTCCAACTGTGTGGTCAGTTTGCCAATCTCGGCATACAGTTCGTGAATCCGTTTTTCGTAGTCGGCGCGGAGCTCGGCATCGCGTTTGCCCTGCGGCTCAAAGAGCGTGTGCAATTCTTGAAGGACATGCGCTTTCCAAGCGTAGATTTGGGTTGGCGCCACGTGCTTGGCTGAAGCAATTTGATTAACGGTTTGGTCTTCTTTCAGGACCTCGATGACGGTTTCGGCTTTGAAATCGGGTGAGTGACGTTTTTGCATGGTTCAATTTTACACTCTATTTTGACCCAATTTTGAGTCTGAATTATAGGGTCCACTATAGGCTTGGTCCTTGCCGCTGCAGTCAGTGTCAGCAGCATCAGAATAGCAAAAAGATAGATCATCACAAACGCAATTCTTCAAGGGGTTATTGACCGGCTGTCGGTGAAACATCTCGCCCCATGCCGTTGACGAACTTGAGAATGGCTCGGAGGAAATTGGGACATGTCGAAATTAGCAATTGAAGGCGGGACTCCGGTCCGCAGCAAGAATCCTATTGTCGAGACCGACGTCTTTGAGCAAGAAGAGTTTGACGCGCTCGTTCAGGTCGCCAGCCAAAAGAAACTGCGCCGCGCGGAAGCGGCTGTCGAATACGAACAGACCATTGCCGACTGGTTCAATGTCAAACATGCGATTGCCGTGTCCAGTGGCACGACCGCGCTGCATATTGCGCTCGCCGCGTTCGGCATCGGTCCGGGCGATGAGGTCATCGTCACCCCGTATACCTTTGTCGCATCGGATACGGCGGTCCTCGAGCAAAATGCCATCCCCATTTTTGCGGATGTTGATCCCGTTCATCTCACTCTTGACCCCAACGAGGTTGCCCGTCTCATCACTCCCCGCACCAAAGCAATCATCCCGGTGACGATTTCCGGGTCATTGGTGGATATGGACCCCATTATGGAGCTGGCAAAGCAGCACAATCTCTGGGTGCTTGAAGATGCTTGCCAGTCGCTCGGCGCTACCTACAAGGGGAAAATGGTCGGGACTATCGGGCATGTCGGAGTCTTTAGCACGATCACGGGCAAAATCACCAATACCGGCGAAGGTGGTTTTGTCATCACGAATGACTCGGACCTCTATGACAAGATGTGGGGTTATACGGACTTTGCCCGCAAAAAATCTCTCGGACCCGCCTCCAAGTATCATTTTGGATTGCCCTGCACCAACTATCGCATCACCAACATGCAGGCGGCGATTGGCACACAGCAAATGAAACGCGCGTGGGACATGATCCGCAAACGCACCGAGAATGCCGATTATCTCTCATCCAAATTAGAGGGGACCCCCGGCATTGTTCTCCCCCCAAAATCCCCATGGGGCGAACGCGTTTACTTTTATTATCTGATCCGGCTCCTGCCCCAGGTGCTCGGGACCGATATGCTGAATTTCGCCGTGGCGCTCGCCGCCGAAGGAGTCTACAACCTGCGCTATCTCAGCACGACCCGATGGATGGTGCCGCAACACCTCGAACCGCTCTTTGTAAACAAGGCGGGTTACGGCGGCACCAAATGCCCGTTCGAGTGCCCGCTCTACGAGGGCCACGTCGAGTACTATCGCGGGCTGTGTCCGGTGGCTGAACAGGCGTGCGATGAAGTTTTTTGGCTGGCGAGCGTGCACCCCTTGCTTGAAAAGCAGGACCTGGATGACATTGCCGACGCAGTCAAAAAGGTAGTGTTCGAGTTGATTGACCGCAAGCACAAAGGGCTTGCGGTGGAATATGCGACCGACGAGCACCGCGCGCTGCTCTGAACCGGACTCGAATTGACCAAATGATGATTCCGAATATTACGCTCAAGAACGAAAACATTGACCAGATTGGCATTGTCGTGCGAAATGTCCGCGCGGTCGCCGAGCAGTTGCATACTCTGCTCGGCATCGGTCCTTTTCGGGTGCTCGAATGGCCCATTCAAGGCATTGACCCTGAATCTACCCTGCATGGTCAACCCGCGCGTTATAGCGCGCTCCTTGCTTTTGCCCGCGTGGGCGCGTTGCAGCTAGAGCTCGTCGAACCTCGCGCGGGGCGGAGCATCTGGAGCGAATTCCTCGCCGAGCATGGTCCGGGTTTGCATCATTTGCGCGTGACGATCTCGAATTTTGAAGAGACGGTCAACGCCTGGCAAGCAGCCGGTCTCAAAAACCTCGCAAGCGGGACCGGTGTGCATGTCGGCTCCAAATGGGTCTATTTCGACACCGGCAACCTGCTCGACGGCATTGTGCTCGAGCTCCGCAAGCGAATGGATGATGCCACCGGCGAGGGCCAATGGGCGACAGAGGGAATCCAGATCGGCGCAAGCTAGTGCAACTACAGCGGCAACACCATCCACGAGGAACGGCATCACGCAACAATGACAGAGCAATCAACAACTAACTCGACATCCTCTCAGCCGCGCGGGGAGCTGGTCGGTCGAGTGGCGCTTGTAACCGGCGCGGCGTCCGGTATCGGCAAAGCCATCGCGCGGCGTTTTGCGCGCGAGGGCGCCCGGGTAGCCCTGCTCAGCCGAAATCCCGAACGCTTGCAACAGGCATACGCGGAAATCACGCAGGTCGTCGGCGCAGAATCTTTGCTGCTTGTCCCCTGCGACATTACCGACGAAGCCGCGGTCATCTCGGCGGTGCAGCAGACCGTCGCCCGCTTTGGGCAGCTGAACATTGCCGTCAACAACGCGGGCGTGACAAAAAGCGTCCCCTCGGACGAGTGCACGCTGGCGGACTGGAAATGGATCATGGATGTAAACGCCACCGGCAGTTTTCTCGTCTCGCGCGAAGCAATCAAAGTTTTCAAAAAACAGGGGACCGGCGGCGCGCTCGTCTTTATCAACAGCGACGATGCGCTCAAGCCGAGCCGTCATTTTTTGGCATACAACGCCTCCAAAGCCGCCCAGCTGCACATGGCGCGCACAATCGCAAACGAGTTCGGACCCCACAAGATTCGCGCAAACAGCATCCTGCCCGGCGCCGTCTTTGGCGACAGCGGAATGTGGAATGCCGAAATGCGCGCCGAACGCGCCAGGGTGCACGGCTTTTCACCCGACAAACTCGAACAAGAATACAAAAAGCACAATACGCTCGGCGTCACCATTGACCCGGACGAGGTTGCGGAACTGGCAGTCTTTCTTGCCGGCGAACGCTCGGCAAAAATGACCGGCGCCGCGCTCGTCATTGATGGCGGAGGCGTCGGCGGCTATGTGCGCTAACCATCCTTGAACTGCGAATGAGGTAACCCATGATGCTGGAACAACTGCGCCAAGAAGTCTATGAAAGTCTGCTGGAACTGCCCAAGAACAATCTGGTGACGATGAGCAGCGGCACAATTAGCGGGCGCGACCCTCAAACGGGCTTGATCGTCATCAAGCCCAGTGGCTATCGCTATGACAAACTGACGCCTGCGGACCTCGTCGTGCTTGACGCCAAAGGGAATGTGGTCGAAGGCGTCCTCCGACCATCGAGCGATACAGGCACCCATCTATTCATCTATGCGAATCGCGCGGACGTAATGGGCGTCGTCCACACCCATTCGCCCTATGCAGGCATCTTTGCCGCGCTGGGCAAACCGATCAAACCCTGTCTGACCACATCTGCCATGTTGGGCGGCGAGATTCCCATCGGCGGATACGTCGCCGTTGGCGGCGAGGCAATTGGCGCCGAGATCCTCGACAAGATTGGCAAATCCCGCGCCATCGTGATGCAGAGTCATGGCGTCTATACAATTGGCGCCACCGTTTGGAAGGCATTGACGATGGCGGTCGAAGTGGAAGAGATTGCCAAGACCACACACTTTGCCATGCTGCACGGCGAACCAATCTGGCTCACGCCCGAACAGGTCGAGGAATTTCACGATATCTATGAGCATCTCTTCGGTCAGCCCGAACAGCGCGCGTCCTGACCGTTCTGCTGACCGACCGGCACAGTCACGTCGGCGCAAAAAATGTTGATCCATCCTCGAATTCCTGTCGGCATCTATGAAAAGGCGTTCCCCGACGAGCTCGGCTGGCAAGAGCGGCTCGAGTGGACAACCCGCGCGGGATACGATTTTCTCGATATCTCGATTGACGAAAGCGATGCGCGCCTCGCCCGTCTGGACTATACCGCCGCCGAACGCGCGGCGCTGCGCCAAGCCATCGTCAACACCGGCGTTCCGATACGGGTGATGGGACTCTCATGTCATCGCAGATTCCCATTGGGCAGCGCATCGCCCGACCTCCGCGCGCGCGGTCTCGATCTCCTCTATCGCGCAATCGAGTTTGCCGCAGAACTTTCCATCAGAATCATTCAGGTGATGGGGTACGACGTCTTTTACGAACCAAGCGATGCCGAGACCGCCGCGCGTTATCGGGACGGCATCGCCCAGGGCGTCCGCTGGGCGAGCGCCGCGGGTGTGATGCTCGGCTTGGAAAATGTGGATGTCGAGTTCGTGGACAGTGTAGAAAAAATCATGCGCCATGTGCGCGAGATAGATTCCCCCTGGTTTCAAGCTTTTCCCGACATTGGGAATATGACCGCCGCCGGTTATGACCCGGTCGAGCAGCTTGCCCTCGCCCAAGGACACATCGTCGCCATTCATGTCAAGGATGTCCTTCCGGGACAGGTGCGCGGTGTGTCAATGGGTCAGGGGATCGTCAATTTTGAAAACGCGTTTGTTGTCCTGGCAAAAATGGGCTTTTGCGGTCCGATGACAGTCGAGATGTGGGCGCACCTGCATCCCGGGAACATGTCGTTCGAGAATGCTGTCAATGCCCGCCGGTTCATCAAGCGATTCATTTAGCAGGTTGTCGGAGAGACCTCAATTGTAACTATGGACGCGCGTCGTAGCATCTCAAAAATAGTTATAGTTTGATTTCACTCCGACAACCTGCTAGACACACAAAATTTCGATCGAAAGGATTGATGGCATGTCAAGTCCGGATGTTCAAGAATTACTAGATACAAACTCGGCGGTCGTGCCCGAATCTCTCGCGCTGACATTGCCGCGTGAAAAGCTGGAATGGATGCTCGGCAAGATGTGTGAGACCCGCTATTTCGAGGAAAAAGCAGAAGAGCTCTATACACGCGGTCTGGTGCACGGCACAATGCACCTCTCGATTGGCATGGAGGCATCCCCCATCGGCAGTATTGCGGCGCTAGAGCCGGACGACTTGATTGTGAATCACCATCGCGGTCATGGACATACTATCGCCAAGGGCGCCGACATCACAACAATGATGGGCGAATTTCTGGGCAAAGAGCCGGGTTACTGTCGCGGGCGCGGCGGCTCGATGCACATTGTTGACATTGCGCACGGGAACATGGGCGCGACGGGTGTCGTTGGCAGCGGCATACCGATTGCCGTCGGCGTCGCGCTCGCCCTCCAAATGAAACACTCGGCGCAGGTCGTGCTCTGTTTTTTTGGCGATGGCGCAACCAACGAGGGCGCGTTTCATGAATCGCTCAATCTCGCCTCGATCTGGGCGCTGCCGGTAGTATTTATCTGCGACAACAACCATTATGGCATGTCCATGTCCTATCGCCACTCGATGAATATCTCCAAGATCTCGGTGCGGGCTGGCGCATATGGCATCCCCGGTTTCACCGTTGACGGCAACAATGTGCTCGCCGTCTACCAAACCGTCAAGGAATGTGTTGATTGGGCTCGCGCGGGCAAGGGACCCTCATTGGTAGAGAATCTGACCTATCGCTGGCGCGGACACTCCAAGAGCGACCGCAACTTGTATCGGACCCCTCAAGAGATTCAAGAGTGGATGCAGCGCTGTCCCATCAAACGCTTCAAGCAGCTGCTGCGCGACTCTCAAATCATGAGCGAACAAGAGACCGAGACGATTGACCAGCGCGCCAAAGAGACGATTGACCGCGCCGCGGAACTGGCGGTGCAGATGCCCGAACCCACCCCCGAAAACATGGAAGACGAGGTATATGCGCCATGACTGAAACAGGCGGACGCGAGGTCACTTTTCTGGAAGCGGTGCGCGAAGCGATGGTTCAAGAGATGCGCCGCGATCCGACCGTTTTTTTGATGGGGGAGGACATTGGCATTTACGGCGGCGCATTTGGAGTGAGCAAAGGAATGCTCGACGAGTTCGGACCGGAGCGGGTGCGCGAAACTCCGATTTCCGAAGCCGGTTTTACGGGCGTCGCCACCGGCGCAGCATTGATGGGCATGCGACCCATCGTCGAAATCATGTTCCTTGATTTTATTACGCTGGCGATGGACGCGCTCGTCAATCAAGCCGCCAAGATGCGCTTTATGTTTGGCGGTAACGCGTCAATTCCGCTCGTCTGCCGGGCGCCCTCAGGGTCCGGGACCGGCGCAGCCGCGCAGCATTCACAATCCCTGGAGGCATGGTTCATTAATGCGCCGGGCATCAAGGTAGTCGCCCCATCCTCTGCGTATGACGCCAAGGGTCTGCTCACCACGGCAATCCGCGATAATAATCCGGTTCTCTTTATCGAACACAAGTTGCTGTATCGGACCAAGGGAGCCGTGCCCGAGAATTCCTACACCATCCCCTTTGGCAAGGCAGAGGTCCGACGACAAGGCAAGGATATTACGATTATTGCCTATTCCATCATGGCGCAGCGAGCTCTGGAGGCGGCGACTCGATTGGCAGAGGAAGGGATTGAGGCAGAGGTGGTTGACCCGCGCACGCTCAAGCCGCTCGATGTCGAAACGATTGTCGGGTCCGTAGCCAAGACCGGACGCGCGCTGATCGTTCACGAAGCGCCTGTCACCGGCGGTTTTGGCGGTGAACTCACCTCAGCCATCGTCGAGAGCCACGCGTTTGACTATCTGGACGCGCCGGTGCGACGTCTGGGCGGACGTAATATTCCCATCCCCTACAATCGGACTCTCGAACGAGCTTCCGTGCCGCAGGTGGAGGACATTGTCGAGACAGCCCGGGCGCTGGCGCGGGAGGGCAAGTAACATGGCGACGGAGGTGATTCTGCCCAAAGTTGACATGGTGATGGAATCCGGCACCTTTGTCGAGTGGCTCAAGCAAGAAGGAGATCCGGTCGTCAAGGGCGAGCCGCTGTTTGTCATTGCTACCGACAAGTCGGCAATCGAAATCGAATCGCCGGCGACGGGCGTCCTGCGCGGGCTGCGCGCCAAGCCGAATGACGTCATCCCCGTTACCTCGGTGCTTGCTTTCATCGTCGCCACGGGCGAGACTCTGCCCGCCGAGTCAAACACCGTCGCATCCGCCGCCGCGCGCCCCGACCCGCTTTCCGTCGAGGCGACTGACGGCAAGACACGGGCAGGAGGCGCGACAACTCCCGCGCCCACAACCGATGCGGGCAACGGCAAGCCGCGCGCGACACCCGTGGCGCGGCGAATGGCAGCCGAGTTGGGGCTGGACTTGATGACCATCGCCGGAAGGGGTCCGCGCGGCAGAATCCACAGAGCGGATGTGCTGTCGGCAGTCGAACATCGTGTTCAATCCGCAGCACCCGCGTCGCTCAGCATCCCTGCGCCGATACAGACACCTCTCAACATCCCTTTGCCCAACGTCCGGCAAAAGCAGGTTATCCCACTATCAGGTCCGCGCCGGGTGATTGCCGAGCGAATGGCATACAGCGCGGCGACCGCGCCGCACATCACTTTGACCCTCAGCGTTGACATGACCGAAGCTGTGCGCCTGCGCGCTCAAACGCGTTCGCAGTTTGAAAAATGGGGGCTGTCTCTCTCTTTTACCGCAATCATCGCCCGCGCGGTTGCGTTCGTTCTCACCCAGCACCCCTTTCTCAACGCTTCATTCGCAGGCGATAAAATCATCTTGTGGCAAGACGTGTGTCTGGGCATCGCGACCAGTCTGGAAGATTACCTGATTGTCCCGGTCATTCGTGAGGCGCAAAACAAAAACCTGCGAGAGATTGCCGCCGCGCTGGATGACCTGGTCGGGCGGGCGCGTAGCAGGCGCCTGACCCCCGCCGAGATGAGCGGCAGCACTTGTACCATCTCGAATCTGGGCATGTACGGCATCGAGTCTTTTACATCCATCCTCAATCCACCCGAATCCGCCATCCTCTCCATCGGGGCGATCATCGAGCAGTCAGTGGTGCGTCAAGGCGCCAGCGTGATCAGACCGATGATGCAAGTGACGGTTGCGGCTGATCATCGCGTTGTGGATGGAGTAATGGTTGCGCGCTTTCTTGCTGATGTCAAAAACACTCTCGAAAATCCATACCTATTG
>JADZCJ010000138.1 GCA_020851635.1 Anaerolineae bacterium | reverse complement strand
TTTTGCGCCGCGCGGGTCGCCGCTCTCGATTTTGAATTTGCGGCTTTTGACCGGAACGCTCCCGGTACCAGTGTTTGTGTGGTTGTTTTCGACCGTGACCATCATGTGGCAGCTGATGCGGCTGGACCCCGTGGCGGTGATTGACAGGAGAGACTAGGCGCGTGAATCCGCTTTCTGTTTTTACGTACTATTATCGTAATATCCTCAAGCTGGCGCCTGTGTTTTTGGTGTTGGCGCTGGCGGTGTTTGGGATTTCGTTGACGGGGGTGTTGACGGGGTCCATTTCTGCGTCCGCGGTCTCCAAAGTGGAGGTGTATCGCGGCGCGGCAATGATTGCGCCAAATTCTGTCGAGGGCAAGAATGCGATTGATGCCAATATCAGGGGAGACCTGGCGCAGAACCCGAATATCGCGGCAACCTTTCCGACGATTCGATTTTCTACCTATATGCCCACGCTTGCGGGACAGACAAGCGCGCATATCTATGCGGTGAATGCGGAAGTGTATCCCGTGTTGATGCGGGCGTTTGACTTGAAACTGGTGGAGGGGCACCTGCCGCGCGTGGGAACGAACCAGGTCGCGCTGCACAAGAGTCTGATGGGCGCGCGGAATTTCAAGTTGGGCGAGGTGATTGATCCCGAGTTGGACGATCAGGAATTTATTCCCGACAAGTTTGAAATCGTCGGGATTTTGGACGGACCCACGCAGCTGTCGCTGGCATCGTTAGAATATGTTTCGGCGGCGGGCGTCTTTCGCAATTGGGCGCGGTCGGTGCTGGCAGTGCCGCGCGCGGGCGCGCAGGATGCGGCGGAACGTGATTTGGAAGGGCTGGACAAGGCGCTTGTGCGTCCCTTTACGTATTCGGCGGAACTGCGGACGTTCACGCAGGAATTTGCTTCGATGGATGCGATTGTGTGGGCGATCAACAGCATCGTGGTGCTGGTGTTGTCTTTGCTGGCAGGGCTTTTGAACCTGATTTATTTTATGGACCGCATGAACGAGTTTGGGCTGCTGCTCGCGATCGGTTACCCGCGCAGTTTTGTCATACGGCGGGCGCTGTTGGAATCGCTGCTCCTGACGTTGATTGCGTGGGTGTTTGGGATTTTATTTTCACAAGCTATTTACGGCTTGCTGAACATGATTATCTTTGAACCGCGCGGCGTTTCGCTGACCGTGTTGAACTGGCGCGCGCTCCAGTTCACCCTGCCGATCCCCATCATGGTCGGGTTCTTCGCGGCGGGCACGGTGCTCTGGCAGTTGAAAAGTCTGGACCCGATGCAAATGATAGAGAGAAGAGATTAGAAGGTATGCTTACGGCGAATGATGTCAGTTTGATTTATCGGAACGGGGAAGGGGTGACGTATGCGGTGAAAAAGGCAAACGTCACCGTCAACAAAGGCGAGTTTCTGGGTCTGGTCGGTCCTTCGGGGTCGGGCAAATCATCGCTGTTGTATCTTTTGAGCGGGCTCAAGAACGCGAACGAGGGAGACGTGGCGTTCGAGGGCAGTTCGTATCATGCGATGGCGAACGGAAAATTGATTGATCTGCGGCGCAAGCGGTATGGGTTTATCTTTCAGCAGCACTTTTTGATCAATTACCTGACCGTCCTGGAGAACATTATGGTTGGCGCGCTGGAACAGAGCGATCCGGCGCGGGAACAAGCCAACCGTTTGATTGCGGAATTGGGTCTGGAAAAGCAAAGGAACCGTCTGCCCTGGCAGTTGTCCATCGGGCAGCGGCAGCGCGTCGCGATTGCGCGGGCGCTGATCAATGAACCCGCGGTCGTCTTTGCGGACGAGCCGACTGCCGCGCTGGACCAAACGACCGGGCATCAGGTGGTGGATTTGCTCGCGCAATATCGGGGACACGGCAGTATTGTGTTTGTGACGCATGACCCGGAAATGTTGACGCAAGCGGACCGCGTGATTCGGATGCGCGATGGCGAAATTGTGAGCGAGGAAAAGCGGGAACGCGGCAATACCGTAAAGAGAGGAATAGAATGAAACTCGGATCCATTGCATTGAGCTTGATATTGACCGCAACGAGCATTTTTGCGGCTGGGTGCGCCGGAACGGCGACGCCGGCGCCCACCGCCGCGCCGGCTGCAATTGCGGAGGCGGCAATCACGGCAAAGGGTGAAGTGGTGCCGGAGCATTACTCGCGCGTCGCCTTTACGGTCGGGGGCACGGTCGCGCAGATTCCGGTGCAAGAAGGCGCACAGGTGACCAAAGGCAACACGCTTGCGATTTTGGACACGAGCGATTTGCAACTGCAGCTCAAGACAGCGCAGGATGCGCTGGCATTGGCGGAGGCGAGTCTGGCACAGGCGCGGACGCCCGCTTCGGAGGAGGAGCTCGCGGCGCTCGAGGCGGCGTATCAGAGCGCGCTGGCGGGACTGGAACGGGTGACCAAACCCGCGACCGAGTCCGATTTGGCGGCGGCGCGCGCGGCATACAACAGCGCGTTGACGGCGTATAATCGCGCCAAGAACGGTCCGACCAAAGAGGAAATGGAGATTTTGCAGTCGCAGCTAGCCAAGGCGCAAGCGGCGGTCAATGTGGCGCAGGCGGCATACGACCGTATCGGCGGGGCGAGCAATCCGTTCAGCGCACAGACACCGCAAGCGCTGCAACTGCAGCAGGCGACACAGGACTATCAAATCGCCTTGTCGAATTATAACAAGGCGGTCCAGCCGGATGCGAGTGTGTTGGCGCAGGCACAGGCGCAGTTGGCGCAGGCGAACGCGGCGCTGAAAAAACTGCAGGAAGCGGCAACCGCCGAAGATATCGCCCAGGCGCAGGCGCAGGTGGATTCCGCCAAGGCGCAGCTCGATCTGAAAAAGAAGGGGGCGCGCCCCGAAGACCTGCGTGTGACAGAGCTGCGGGTGGAGCAGGCGAGAACCGGTGTCGAACAAGCGCAGGCGCAGTTGGACAAGGCGACGCTGGTCGCGCCGATGGATGGGACGGTCACCGAGATTGCGATCCGCGAGGGCGAGCAGGCGGCGCCCGGACAGCCGTTGTTTACGATCGCGGACCTGTCGAATTTGAAAATCGAGACAACCGATCTGGACGAGTTTGGCGCCGCCAAGGTGGCTATCGGGCAGCCCGCGAGCATCCGCGTGAATGCGTTTACGGACAAGACGCTCACGGGCAAAGTGACCGAGATCGCAGACCAGGCGGTGATGTTGACATCGGGCGATGTGTCGTATCCTGTGACGATCGTCCTGGACGCGCAAGACCCGGAACTGCGCTGGGGGATGACCGTCAAGGTGGAATTCATTCAATAGAAGATAGAGGGTAGAACACAGATGCCGGAATGCAGGCAACTTGCGCCGGTCCGGAATCTGTAATCTGTCCTTGTGACTATTATGCCTATCGTCGAAACGCGCGATCTCGTCAAGACTTATAAAATGGGTGATGAGATTGTCCGCGCGCTGGATGGGTTGGACCTGGAGGTCGAGCGCGGGGAATTTATGGCAATCATGGGGCGTTCGGGCAGCGGCAAGTCCACTCTGTTGAACATGCTGGGCTGTCTGGACAGACCCACGTCGGGCGCCGTCATCATTGACGGGGTTGATGTTGCCAAAGTGAAAAAGTCGGAACTGCCGAAAATTCGGCGGGAAAAAATCGGGTTTGTGTTTCAGCATTTTAATCTTTTGCCCACGCTGACCGCGCTGGAAAACGTGATGCTGCCGCTGAAATATTCGGGCGTCAAGGGGCGCGAGCGAGAAAGACGCGCGATGGAGGCGCTCAAACAGGTGGGGTTGGACCATCGCGCCAAACATCGTCCCGCCGAAATGTCGGGCGGTGAACAGCAGCGCGCTTCGGTTGCGCGCGCCATCGTGACCAAGCCCGCCATCGTGCTGGGCGACGAGCTGACGGGCGAACTGGACAGCAAGACATCACGGGCGGTGATCGAACTGTTGCGGCAATTCAATCGTGAGACCAAACAAACTTTTGTGCTGGTGACGCACGATCCGGCTGTGGCGGAACAAACGGACAGGGTGGTGCATTTGCTGGATGGCAAAGTGGATTTTGAAGAAAAGCATGTGAGATAGAAAAAGCGGGCGGAGATGAAATTTCCGCCCGCTTTTTCATGTTGTCGCTTTTACCAAGTCGCGTTCGATGTCATGTCGAACGATCTCGAGTGCAGTCGAGGATGTCAGTGATGGATTTCATCGCATGCCGTATTAGTGGACGCAATCATCCTGTGACGGATACACCGGCTTTGCCGCTTAGCAGCCTCGTTTTTCACCGACTGACTACGGCGGCGGGGCGGGCGCTGTCGTCGAGTAGATGAACCGTAGGCCTCTGCTAATAGTTGCCGGAACCACTGAAACATGAGTTTCGTCATCAAAGATGTGTGCCCGAAACTCAAAGCCTTCGTAATGTCGCCCTTTCAAGGTTTTCGTTAGTGCTTGCATGTCTGTAACCATCGGATACGTGGGTTCTCCTTGCTCAAGTGAACCTACCGACAGAAACATCCTAGCCGGGAGGGTTTTTCCCGTCGCCGCAAAAGATTTTTCTTTGTCCAGGATCACACGGTTGTCCCACCAGATTGAAGGGCTGCCTACGATGAAGCGTTTATACAATCCGTCTCCTTCAAAAAGGACATACAGCCCGAAAAGACCACCAAAGGAATGGCCAACCAGGGCGCGGTCGTCAGGGTTGACGTTGTAATTTTTCTCGATTGATGGAATCAATTCTTTGCGAAGGAACTTGAGAAATCCCGGAGCTCCTCCGCTCCCTTCAGGAACAGGTAGTCCGTCTTGACGAAACTCCTCCGCCGACTGGTTGACCCATGCCGCGTCCCCGGTAGGTGTCAAATCCACACAGCGCGGTGCAAATGACGCATTGAATCCGACACCAGGATTCGGATAGCCGATCCCAACAATGACAAGGTCGGGAACTTCCTTCGAAAAAGCTAACAAACGCGCCGTCTCAACGACCGTACCAAACTCGGCGTTCGCGTCGACAGCATACAATACTGGATATGGTGTGTGTTCCTTTGAATAACCAGCTGGAAGCGCAAGAGAAATCTGGTAGGTCCGTTTCGCGGCAGATGACTTGATGACCCATGATTTCACGTCGCTGAGGAAAGCGGCAAAAGGGGTCTGCTTGCGCTTGGCACGCGATGCGGCAGATCTCGAAGTTGACATACTACCTCCTGCCAGAAGAATTGCGATGGCGGGGACAATCGCAATATTCAGCATCAATCTGCATTGGCGACGCGCGCAAGATGCTCAGTGCGCGGTCCTGATATAAATACTCTAAATAGCGCGCGTTGTCGCGCAGAGGAAAATGTCCTGAAGCGGTTCGAAAGCGGACATGGGTTTCTCCAAAAATCAATCAAGAATCCGAGCAGGTTGTTGGAGGGATTGCAGCACGGCGGCGGATGGAATTCAATGCAGGCAGTTGGCAATGTGGGTGTCACGATTTTGCGGGCGGCACCTGGGCGACGAGCTGACGGGGGAATTGGACAGCAAAACGTCGCGGGCGGAGATGAAATCTCCGCTCGCTTTTTCATGTTGTCGCTTTTGCCCACAATTCCAAAAGTTGGTCCTGAGGGGGCCATTTCCCAATGTGTGCTGCCAATTCATGAGAGAGCGTGCCTACATCACGCTGCCAGCGGATGATCGCTTGCGATAGCTCGATCAGCCCCATTTGTCGAGAGCGTTCGAGACTGAGTGGGGCATTCGTTGCTACTTTGCGCGCAAACCCTGCATAGCCGCGGATCATCGCACCGGTAATTTTTCCAGTCGCGAGATCGCGGCGCGCATATATGCCCTCATCCAGCGGTATTGATTCAGCCGCATTTGGAACCGCAAAGTTGACCAACAAATCCAGCTCATCCGCCTCGGCATCATAATCCAGGGCGACTATTTCGTACTGGTTCATGTTCGCTCCAACCAACAACTCTGATAGAACTTGTGCCACTCGCCATCAGCTTGCCGAACGGATTTGACGCTTACCCGCAAGATATAGCCGCCCCGAATTTCATCGGCAGAAATACTCAAAAGGCGAAAATGACGCATCGGCTCGTCAGGACGGTTCCGGTCCGGCTCGATCGTGTCCGGCTGAATGATGGCACGAACAGTGAGATCGAAGACATTCATGATCTCGCGTCGCTTGGCAACATGACTGGTCCACTGTGCGCGCGAAATAAAACACGCCGTGCCTTCGAAATCAACTCTTTGCCACAAATACTCGTCGGCCACAGTTCGGGACAAGAATAATAATAAAGCGAGTTTCCGTCAACATGTACGGCAATCGCATCAGGGCTTTTGCCAAGTCGCGTTCGATGTCATGTCGAACGATCTCGAGAGCAGTCGAGAGATTTCTCACTGCACTACGTTCCGTTCGAAATGACACTCATGCCGTGCGAAATGACACTTTTCCCGTTCCAGCTTGGCGCCAGCTCTGGGAATGGGGAACGAAACGGCGTTCGTTCCTTACGGTGTTTGTCGGCGGCGGTGGGGGAACGAAACGGCGTTCGTTCCTTACGGTGTTTGTCGGCGGCGGTGGGGGAACGAAACGGCGTTCGTTCCTTACTGGGTTTGTCAGCGGCGGCGGGTGCGGGAGGGACGCGGCGGCGCGTTTTTTGGCGCGGCGGTCGTTGCATCGCGTTCGGCTTTTTGTTCGCGGAGCTGCTCGATCTCCCAGTGGTCTTCGGTCGCCATGATTTTTTGCCACTCGGGGCGGGCGTCCTGTGCGGCGAGCATGGCGCGCAGTTCCATGATCTGGTCGCGGAGCATGGCGGCTTTTTCAAACTCCCATTTGCCCGCCGCCTCTTTCATTTGTTTTTCCAGTTCGCCGATCAATTTATGCGCCTGGCTCTTGGGCATGTCGAGCGGCAGACCGCCTTTTTCGGTCACGTATTCGCCGCGTGACTCGGCGGTGGAGCGGACACGGTCGGTCAGGTCTTTGATTTCTTTGACGATGCCCATCGGCTCGATGCCGTGAGCCCGGTTGTATGCTTGCTGGATCGCGCGGCGGCGATTGGTTTCGTCAATCGCGCGCTGCATCGAATCGGTGATCTTGTCCGCATACATGATGACGGTGCCGTTGACATGGCGCGCCGCGCGACCCGTCGTCTGGATCAATGATGTTTCGCTCCGCAAAAAGCCCTCTTTGTCGGCGTCGAGGATGGCGACGAGGGACACTTCGGGGAGGTCCAACCCTTCGCGGAGCAGGTTGATGCCGACGACCACATCATAAACGCCCATTCGCAAATCGCGGAGAATTTCGATGCGTTCGAGCGTTTGCACTTCGGAATGAAGATAGTGCACCTTGAACGCCAGCTCGTGCAAATAGTCGGCGAGGTCTTCTGCCATCCGTTTGGTGAGCGTGGTGACCAGCGCGCGTTCGCCTTCGCCGATGCGTTTTCGCAGTTCCGCGACGAGATCGTCAACCTGCCCCTTGATGGGACGCACGATGACGGTGGGGTCAACGAGACCGGTCGGGCGGATGACCTGCTCGACGATTTGCCCGGAGATCTCGCGTTCGAAAGCTGCCGGGGTCGCGCTGACAAAAATCAATTGATTGATCTTGGCTTCGAATTCGTCGAATTTGAGCGGGCGATTGTCCAACGCACTGGGCAGACGAAAGCCATAGTCAACCAGCGTGGTTTTGCGCGCCTGGTCGCCGTTATACATGCCGCGAATCTGCGGGATCGTGTTGTGCGACTCGTCCACGATAATGAGATAGTCGTCGGGGAAATAGTCGAGCAGCGTCCAGGGCGGGGAACCGGGCGCGCGCTGGGAAAGGTGGCGCGAATAGTTTTCGATGCCGGAGGTAAAACCGAGCTCGCGCATCATTTCGATATCATATTTGGTGCGCTGTTCGATGCGCTGTGCCTCTAAAAGTTTGCCCTGTTCGCGAAAGAGCTTGAGCTGCTCGTTCAATTCCGCTTCAATATCCTCGAGCGCTTGTGCGAGTTTTTCCTGCGGCGTGATGAAATGCTTGGCGGGATAAATGTCAATCGAGGTATGCTCGAGCAGGAGCTCGCCCGTCAGCGGGTCCACTTCGGTGATGCGGTCCACCTCGTCGCCAAAAAATTCGATGCGGTAGGCGGTCTCGCCGTACGCGGGCGCGACTTCGAGCGTGTCTCCGCGCACGCGAAACTTGCCGCGTCCCAATTCAAGGTCATTCCGTTCATAATAAATGTCCACGAGGTGCCGCAGAATCTTGTCGCGCTGGCGAATCTCGCCGCGTTTGAGCGAAATGACGACGCGCCCGTAATCTTCCGGCGAACCGAGACCGTAAATGCACGAGACCGACGCGACGATAATCACATCCCGGCGGGAAAAGAGGGAGCTGGTCGCGGCGAGACGAAGCCGGTCAATCTCGTCGTTGATGCTGGAATCTTTTTCGATATACAGGTCTTTGGAGGGGACGTATGCCTCGGGCTGATAGTAATCATAGTACGAGACAAAATATTCGACGGCGTTCTGCGGGAAAAATTCGCGAAACTCGGCATAGAGCTGCGCGGCGAGCGTCTTGTTGTGGGCAATCACCAGGGCGGGGCGCTGGAATTGTTGAATGATGTTTGCCATCACAAACGTTTTGCCCGTGCCGGTCGCGCCGAGCAGGGTCTGGTATTTCATTCCCGCCTCGATTCCGCTGACGAGTTTTTCGATGGCGGCGGGCTGGTCACCGGTGGGTTGAAAGGGAGCAGCTAGTTTGAATTCCGGCATGGGTCCTATTCCTATCTTTCTGGTCCGACAAGAATTGTAGCACGCGACTCGACATTGACGAGACGGACTTGAAAGTTCGCCGCTTGAAGATACTCGGCGATCGCGCTCGCCACTGCGGCAGAGGTCCGGTCCCGGTCGGGCACAATGAAAATCGGCTGCCCGTCATACTTGGTCTCTTTACTCAACTCGAGCGCGCGTCCCCAATCATATTCTATCTCGTCCAACTTGGGGTCAGTGTTGTACAAGCTGCCCGCGCCTTGCAAGACCGCTTTGGCGATCGCGGGTTCATCTACCGCGGATGCTATGGCGATTTGGAGGCGCACATTGTCAAAGGGCGCGTCCTTGCCCACAATCGTCCACACGTAATTCGATTCCGGTTGGGCTACCGCGAGCTCTATCGTTTGAACAAGTTTTTCGCCGTTCAGGGCGAGGACCGTCAGGGTGTAGGTGGTCGTCTCTTTTGGGCAAACGCGCGTTCGTGCTTGCTCCTTGACCGGTTGGGTGTCCATAAAAACCTCGCGCGCATTCGAGACCTGCCATGTGAGAATCGCACACGCGCCGGGTGAAATGGAACGCGGCTCGACTTTGAAAACGATTTCAGCCGCGGGCGCGATAAACGTCGTCGGCGTCGAATCCGCGACCTCGTGTGCCGTTGGCGCGGGGGATACGAATTGGTCGGTGGCGGTTCGGATGGGCAGTCGCGTGGGCGGCGCGGGTTGTTCGGTGACGGTTTGGATGGGCAGTCGCGTGGGCGGCGCGGGTTGCTCGGTGACGGTTTGGACGGGCAGCGGTGTGGGCGGTTGCGCGCCAGGGTCGCGGAGCAGGACCCCAAAGACCAAAGTGATTCCGATAATCGAAACGCCAATCAGGACCCAGAGCCACAATGGGATGCGCGGCGCAGGGGTCGCGGCGGGCTTGAGCGGCATCCGTTTGGGCAAGGGCGTCGGCGGGTTCGGCGTTTCGGGCGTGTTTTGGTTTCCCGTCGGCGGCGGCAGCGGACCGCGCAAACCGATCTCGGTCAGAAATTGATTACCCGAGGGCGTGACAGCGAGCGTGGCGCCGCGCGTGGCGACAAATCCTGCGGCATACAATTTCTCGACGATTGTGTCGAGTGCGCCCGGCTCCACCCCAAGGTCATTTTGTAATGCACCGCGCGAGGTTTCGCCCACATGGTCGAGCAGCCCGAGCGCAAACAACGCGGACGGGTCGCGCAGCACGTCCACCTCGCCCCGGTGCGCCGCATACCATTCCAGCAGATTGAGATTGGGGTCGGGCATGGCTCAACTCGACAAAGGCGCGGTCGTCGTGGCGCGCCATTTGGCAATCTGCATTTCACCTAACTTGTCGAGGACGAGGCCGCGCAATTTGCATGAGGTGACGTCGTCGGGATAGTGAAAGGGCTTGACATTGTCATAACGCGCGGCGAGTTCATTCAACACGGCGCGATATTCGGGCGTCAGGGCGGCATCGGGTGTAAAGACAATGAGTTTGGAGCGAATCAACGCGTCCGCCGTAAACTCGTGCGCCCCTGCAAGGTTTTCCGTAGTGGCGACAATGACGACGACGAGGTCTGCCGCAGTCGCCTGCATCCAACGCTGGAGGCGCGGCATGACGCTGAGGTCTTGAAGGAGGGGCAGGTCTTCGGCGAGAAATGCCGCTTGTTCGCGCAAACGCAGTTCGTCACGAATCTGGACGCGCTTGTTGTATAACGCGAGCGAGCCGGGACCGGGACCCCAGAGGATGACGGAAAAGGGCGTTTTTGGCACCGCCGCGCGGATTTGTTCAAACCGCGCTTGAAAAATATCTTTGAAATAGGTCGCCGCGCGCGGTGACAACGGCGGAGGATCGAACGCCGGTAGAGTGACAGACGCAGCCATGTGGCACCTCACATCCGACAGGACAGTCCGGTCAAGCCATTTATTATAGAACGTCTGTGCGAGGGTGTCAACAAAAATTTCAAAACGCGGAGGGCTATGTTTCTGAAATTGGCGCCCGGGGGGGCGCCTGCCCGATGGAATACAGCGCTTGAAAACGGGGAACGAGTTTGCGCCAGTCGTATTTTTCCTCTGCGAGTTTGCGGGCGTTTGCGCCCAGTTCGCGCGCCCGGTCGGGATGGCGCAAGAGCGCTGCAATTGCATCGGCGAACGCGCGGGCTTCGTCGGCAATGATCACGTCGTGTCCGTTGGTGGATTCGATCCCCGAGACGCCGAATGTGGTGCTGACGATCGCTTTGCCCATCGCCATCGCTTCGAGGACTTTGAGGCGGGTGCCGCTGCCCATGCGGAGGGGGACGGCAAACACGGCGGCGTCCGCAATATAGGGGCGCGTGTCGGGGACGAAACCTGTCACCTCGACTCCGGGACGTTCGCGCAGGGCAAGCACGGCGGGACTCGGTTTTTGACCCACAAACGAAACGTGCGCGAGGGGAACGGCGGCGCGGAGGAGGGGCAGGACCTCGTTTGCAAACCAGAGACACGCATCCACATTCGGGCGAAAATCCATCTTGCCCGTAAAGACGACCGACAGTTCCGCGTGGGGTTTGGCGCAGACGCCCTCGAACGAGGGCACATAGAGCTCACAGTCCACGCCGTTGGGGATGACGACGGGTTTGATGCGCGGGTCGAGCGAGGCGATGGCATCGGCATCTTGCGGCGAGACCGCGACGACCGCGTCGGATGCGAGACAGACTGTGCGCTCAAAGCGTTTGAGTTTGTTGAACTGAATCCACGAATAGAGCGCGGCGTGCAGGCGTCCGGGGTTGGCGCGGTCGGTATCGTATGCGGTCTTTTGAAGCGTCCATTCGGCGTTGTGGTCGTCAAAGACGACGGTGCTGGGACGGCGCGCGGGGAGCGTGTTTGCGGCGTCGAGCCACGCGCTCGCCATTTCAATGCCCTCGATTTGCGCGACGTCGTACCGGTTCTCGTTCAAAAGGGCGGCGAGTTTTGCCGAGAGCGCGGGAGAATGCAAACGGCGCGCCATGTCGGGCTGAGGATGGAAAAAAGTCTCGAACGCGCGCTGTGCGGTGGTGCGAACGGGCGACGGCGCGATCTCGATGCGCGCACACAATTCATTCAGCGGCGAATCGTTCAATTCATCGGGCGCGCCGAGGGTGAGCAAATGGATTTCATGGCGCGGCGCGAGCTGGCTGAGGATGTTGAAATTACGCAGAGTCGTGCCCTGGTGAGGGGGGTAGGGGAGCTGGGGTGTGAGGAACAGCAGGCGCATGGGGGCAAACAATGGACGATGAACAAGCAAGCATGGACGACAGGGACGACGGAACGCGGCGGCGAATCAAGAGATCGGTTTTTTGCTAGCGACCTTTTTGTAGACGTCGAGCGTTTCGCGGGCGGCGCGTTCCCACGAAAATTTTGCCGCGCGTTTCAAACCCTTGGCGGACAGTTCATTGCGCAGGACCGGGTCGGTGAGCACGCGATGCAGCGCGACGGTCCATCCCTCCACGTCGTTGGGGTCCACCAACAAACCCGCATCGCCGACGACCTCGGGAAGCGAGGAAACGTTCGAGACAACGACGGGTGTGCCGCTCGCCATCGCTTCGAGCGGCGGGAGTCCAAATCCTTCGTAGAATGAAGGGAGCGCAAACACGCGCGCCGCATTATACAAATAATCCAACTCCTGGCTCGGGACGCTGCCGAGAAAACAGACAAGGTTGGTGAGTTTGTATTTCAAGACCGCCTGGTCCACATCCTCGGTTAGCCATCCTTTGCTGCCCGCAATGATGAGCGGCGCATCACATTTGTATTGGTCACGCAGTTTGCTGTATGCCGCGAGCAGGGTGGGGAGATTTTTGCGCGGTTCGATGGTGCTGACAAACAGAATGAAATCCCGGTCAATACCGTATTTCTCGCGGACATACTCTTGGGCGACTGTCTTGTCCATCCGGTGCGCCGAGGGGTTTGCCGCTTCGTAAATGACCGTGACCTTGTGTTCGGGGACACCAAGCAGGCGCGTGATATCGCGTTTGGTGCTTTGGGAAACGGCGATAATGTGCGCGGCGCGGCGCGAGGCGGGGTCCACCTGCCCGTAATAGCGGGCGGCGTCGGACGTAAGAAAACGCGGGTAGAGCAAAAAGGCGAGGTCGTGGACGGTGATTACGTTGTGGGCGCGCGTCTTTTGGGGTGGGATGAAATCGGGGCTGTGAAGGACGTCGAGGGGGTGGGGCAGAATTTCTGCCGACATTGCCCAACGTTCAAAACGGTGGTGGCTGGGCGTCCAGAGGACGCGACGGTGAAAATTGGGCGTCTGAACCAGCCGCGTGCGGTCTTTGCGGCTTTGAAAGAGATAGTATTCGTTTTCGCGGTCGAGGTTTGCCAGGGCGTCCGTCAGGCGAAGGATATACTGTCCAATGCCGGCTCGGTGGTAATGGACAAGGCGCGCATCAATTCCAATTCGCATAAATCGCTCGTCTTTGCAAGAAACAGCCGCGACGAGCTTCTTTGCGCGCAGCGCGGACAAATAAAAAGATGTCCGGGATATTATATCCGAGATGAGAGGGAGGGCAAAAAGCGGATGGGTCGAACCGAATATTTGTTTGGTATGTCACGGCGTCCGGTTTGATCGGGGCGCGGTCGGGTATGTCCGCGCGAAAAAAGGCGGGGACCTTTTGCAAGTTGCGGAATCCAAGTCACCCCAGTCACCCCCAAACTGAACTATGCCGCGTGCCTGCCGCGCTTGCGCGCGGTCACGGAATATGATACAAGTATAGTACCGCGGTACCATAGCCCCGATTGAACCGGGATGTGGTAGCGCAACGGATGCGATGAATCCCGTCTGAGCCGGGTGCTCTGATTCATGATGAGCGTCACGGCATTTTGGACGCCTTGGGCGGGACGAGCGAGTGGCGTAACCGACCGTATGTGGCGCAGGCATACTGCGCGGCGCATGAACTGTGCGCAACATGCGGTTTTTTTATGCCCGTCCCAAAAAGGATGATTGAAAATTTATGAGTGCGCGCACAGAAATTCTAGGTCCCGGAAGCACGTTCAAAGAAAAACGTTTGATCAATTCTTTTTTGTTGGCGAATATCTGCGATATCGTCGTCACGGCTGTTGCGCTCTCGCTGCCCGGATTTGTAGAAAAGGGTCTCGTAGCGGGCGAGATGTTTGAACAAGCCCGTTTTATCGAGCCGGTCATTTTCAAGATTGCAATCACGGCATTCATGATTGGAATTTATGCGCTGGCGATGCACAGGCGGGGACGCTGGTCAAGCCCCATCGCAACCGCTCTCAGGATCGGGACCATTGTCGTCTGGGTGGTCGTCGCCTGGAATGAATTGAATGTCGCGTTGGCGCTAAACCAGTTATTTTAGAGTGACCGAAACGGGGCGAGCCGATTGACTCGCCTCATTTTTTTGTGCGGTTGAAATTAAAATCGCGCGGGTGCGCCCTGATTTGCCGTTGTGCGCCAGCTTGCTTTTCGCTATTATTGGAATTGATGGCTATTTTGCAAGTTGTATCCATCGGGGGTTTGGTGCGTATAAATCTAGGCGGCGAATTTGCCGCGTGTGCTTTTATTCTCACTTGCGCCCTATAACCCTATAAAACGATGGTTACATAACGATGGAAAGCGATTATCAAGCTCTACCTCCGCCCGCGGAGCCGCCGTCACAGCCGCCGCCGCGACCGGGCGGTATCAATACCTGTCTGATGCTCGCTCTGGCGGGCGCCCTGGTTGTTGTTTTGACCGTGGCGATTGTGGTCATCGCCGGTGGCGATCGCGCCCTAAGGGCGATAGAGATGCTGCAGGGTGGACCGCGCGTCACCACCGTGCAGGTCTCGCCGGGTGAACTGCTGCCCGTTTTGAAACTGGCGGTGGTAGAACTACATACGACCGTTCACACCTCGCGCACGGGACCAACTGTCGGCGGGCTTCAATCTGTGCCCCGACACATCATCGCGCAGGGTTCGGTTACCGCATGTTTTGATTTGGAGAACAACGCGACGGCGTTAGAAACTGTGGTGGACCCGAACGACCCGGAGCATATTACGGTCAGTTTGCCCGCGCCCGAATATTGCTATGTGGGGATTGATAGCGCGGACTTTTTTGACGAGATGGGGCTTGGGCTGCCCGCGGGGAATGAGGTGAACGCGCGGCTGCTGGAGGACGCCAAGGAGCAATTGTATACAGCTGCGGACTCGCAGAACCTGATGCGCTTGGCTCAGGAGCGGGGAACCGACCAGGTGCGGTTGATGCTGCTGCAGTTGGGATACAAGCGCGTCGAGATTGAATTTCGAGAGCCAGAGCATGTCGAGTGAAGAGGTGATTTGCGGCTTGTATGATGGACTCGCTCTCTCGGGATAGAAGGACTAGCGACATGTCCACTCCGGTTGTCGTTGAGTTGCCGTTACGCGGCGAATGGGTTACCCCAAATACCCCCGGCAAAAGAATCCCCAGTCATGGAACTGACATCTTCGGGCAGCGATATGCCTATGATTTTGTGCGGTTGGGTCCCGGACCAACGGGCAATCGTTTCTACAAGCCGAGTCCCCTGCGTTATCTGATCTTGGGTGTGCGCTTGCAGGACTGTTTCGGATGGGGACAGCCCATTTTCGCGGCGGCGGCGGGGACCGTGATAGAGGTCGTGGATGGCTTGCCCGAACGGAACCCGGTCAACGTATTTCGAGACGGCGCGCTGAGGTTCAAAAATGCCAGAGCTTTTGATGTCGAACGATCTGCCGATCTTGCCCCGCTGTCCGGAAACTGTGTCCTTGTCGAGGGTTCCGAGGGATATGTGCTGTATGCTCACGCGCAAACCGGCTCGGTAAAGGTCGCTCGCGGAGACAAGATCAAGGTCGGTCAACATCTCGCCAACGTTGGACACTCGGGCAATTCGACCGCGCCACATTTGCACTTTCACCTAATGGACCACCGCGACCCGAGGCAAGCTCGGGGAATTCTCTGCTGCTTTCGCGAGTATGAGGCGCTGCAGGGAAACACATGGCAGGTGGTACAGAATGGGATTCCCAAGCATACGGACAGAATCCGCAGCTGCTAAACGGTCCAAGGAACACATTCTCGTTTGTTCAACCATGATCTTGTGTGGGTATGCGTCGTATTTTTGGTCAAGCGTAGGGCACGCTCGCCGCAGCGTGCGGGCACGGAACGAAACAGCGTTCGTTCCTTACAGTCCAAAATCGTGACGCATGCTCACCTTGTGTCAGCCCACCTTGTCCCATTTCCGTCCTTGCCGCGTTGGTGAGATAATTGCAGGCACCCTACAAATGCAGGCGCCTTTCTATGCTGAGATCACGACCCCATTCGCTCGTCTTGTTTATCGCCCTCGCCGCATTGTTGCTGCTCGCTTGTGAAACTACGAACCTCATCGGTCAGATGACGCAAAAGCGACCCGCCACGCGTTCATCGTCTAATCCCACCCAGGACCCGTCAGCCATTTTGCCCCCGTATGAATTTGTGGTGCTCGATCAACCGCGCTGTTCCGTCGGTGACAATTCTGCCTCTGTCATCACCGGCAATATAACGCGTGACGGTGCCCCCGCGTTTGGTCAACAAGTCCATGTGTCCGCATCGCCCGGTTTTGAGCCGGTTGACGCGGGACCTGTGCAGGCGGACGAAAGCGGCAATTTTCAAGCCGTTCTGATATGCAGCAGTGGTTCTTGTTTTGGGTCTTTTTTGCTCTGGCTTGTCAATGACGAGGGGCAGCAGATTTCGCCCTCGATCGAATATATTTTTGACGGTCAATGTCAGCGGGGGACCGTAAATTTCGGCACCCCATGAATCCGCGCCTCTATGCGTAACGCGTCGTTCTATTTCCTTTTGTTTATCGCGAGCAGCAGTCTTTTTGTATTCGCCTGTCGGACTGCCGGTTTTTTGACCGGCGCAGAGCCAACAGTTGCGCGCGTGCGCGCCACACGAGCGGCGCTGCGCCCCACCTTTACGCCCATTCCGCCGCCAAGCGACACACCCGAACCAACCGCGACGCCGGAGCCGACCGAGATTCCGCCAACCCCGGAGCCGACCCGGACGCCCGAGCCGACGCGCCCGCCCGACACACCGCGCCCGCGTCCGACCGACCCACCACCGACCGCGACCAACGTGCCCACCCCGGTCCCTTCGCCCACCATCGTTTTCGAGTACGAGACGGTCGGCAATCCAAGTTGTGTGGGTGGAGGCGATAACGAGTCCTCAGTCTCGGGTCGGATCACTGCCAACAACAAGGGCGCGCAAGGGCAGCGCGTGCAGGCATCGGCGGGAGCGGGCGGCGAACCCATCAGTGAAAATCCCGCAGAATCCAACAAGGACGGCAATTATAAAGTGACGTTTATCTGCGGCGGCAAAGCTTGTAATGGCGACTTTTATATCTGGATGGTAAACGCCGAGCGCAGACAGATTTCACCGTTTGTAAAATTCAATTTTAACGCCGACTGTCGCAAGGGCACCCAGAACTTTCAGAAGCGTTAATGGCAAGCCCTCAACCCTGGCTGGCACGACTCGCCATATTCCGAAAACCCCGTCCCGGCGAGCCATTGTCGCTCAAGCGACAGCTTTTTGACCTTGCCTGGCCCTCGCTGATCGAAAACATGCTCCAGACGATGCTGGGCGTGGTTGACTTGATTTTCGTCGGCAAGCTCGGAGCGGATGCGATTGCCGGGATTGGGCTGGGCAACCAGCTCATGTTCACCCTCGTCGTCGCTTTTATGGGGCTCGGTGTCGGCACGACTGTGCTCGTCGCCCGCGCCATCGGCGCCCGAGAACCGCAAGATGCACACCATGTTTTCAAACAGTCACTGATTCTCACGGTTGCCCTTTCCGGAATTCTCGCAGTCCTCGGTTCTGTCCTCGGCGAACCTGTCCTCAGGTGGATGGGCGCAACCCCCGCCGTCACTGCACTCGCCAGCGAGTTTGTTAGGATTACCTCTCTCTTTTCTATTTTTATCGGCATCATGTTTATCGGCGGCGGCACTTTGCGCGGGGCGGGAGACACGCGCACGCCCATGCTGATCACAGCGTTTATTAATGTTGTGAACATTGTGCTCGATTACGCGCTCATTTTCGGAAATTTCGGCGCGCCGGCAATGGGCGCAATCGGCACGGCGTATGCCACCACCATCGCGCGCGGCGTGGGTTCGGCGTTGATCCTCCTGGCGCTGTTTCGGAGCAATCGCGCTCTGGTGATTCCCCTGCGCGGCAATTGGCAAATTGCGCCGCCGATTCTCGGGCGCATCATGAAAATCGGGCTCCCGGCTGCTGCCGAAAACATCGGCTTTCAGCTCGGACTGATTGTCTTTAGCGCCATGATTGTCGGCTTGGGAACAGCCGACATTGCGGCAATGAATATTGTCTTTAACATTGGCGGCTTTTCCATCCTGCCTGCCTTTGCGTTTGGCGTTGCTGCGACGACGATGGTTGGACAGAGTATGGGCGCGGGGAACGTCCCGCGGGCTGAAGCGAGCGCGTGGCAGGCGCTCAAGACCGGGATGGTCTGGATGTGCATCATGGGGCTCGTCTATCTCGCCGCTCGCGCGCAGCTCGTCGGGTTGTATACGACCGACGCCGAGGTGATTGTCCTGGGCAGCATGCTCATGATCATGGTGGGCTTGATGCAGCCGTTCCAAGCCGTCGCGGTCATCTTGGGCAGCGCCCTGCGCGGGGCAGGAGATGTGCGCGCCACCATGCTGATCACCTTTTTCTCCACCTGGTGCCTGCGTGTTGGTCTGGGCTATTTTTTTGGCATCGTGCTGGGGCTGGGTTTGTTGGGCATCTGGTTCGGCTGGTGCTCGGACTTTATTTTTCGCGCCGCTGCCGTGTTGCTCAGGTTTCGCACGGGAAAATGGAAGACTATGAAGGTGTAATTGCGGAAAAAATCTCGTCTCCACCCCATTTTTGTCCTCCCCGAACCAAAAAAATCAAAAAATAACTAAAATTTGGGCAAAATTTTGCCAAAAAGAATTGACCGCGCCCCCCTGATTGATATAATTCCGGCGTTGGTTGCTTCGGCAAGCTAAAGCATCATCAACCAACTGCCAGCCATCTGCCTCAAAGGAAGGACTGTGATCTGCAATCACAAGGATTGCGAATCACGCGTATGTCTGTACTGTGCCGTTCTCTTGCTCTGTTGGAACCCGGTCGCACAGGTCCTTATGCACCAAACCAAATATCTTTGGGGAATCCTTGTCGTTCTCCTGACCCTTTTGCTCTCTTCGCCCCGCACCGCGGATGCACACTCGCCCGACATTGGCATTGACACCAAATCAAGTGAGCGCATCCAATCGCTGCGGCAAGCCAAATCCTATCCGTTTGACGAGGTGTGGGCGCTGATCCAGAAACACCAGCGGGCGCACAAGAGCCATTTCACCCCCGAACTTGTCGCCTGCCTGATGTGGGAGGAAAGCGGCTATCGGCTCGTCGAAAATGACCAGTCGCGCGCGCTCGGCTTTGGACAGGTCATGCCCGCGACGCTAGCCGCCATCAACAAGCGTTTCAAGACCAAATTTACACGGAATGACATGCTCACCTCGCCGGACAAGAGCGTCGAGGCGACCATTCTGGCGCTAGAATTGGCATATTCCTGGAAACGAAACAAAGTTGCGGCGCTCGTCGCGTATGCGGGCGGGTTTCAGAACTATCGCACCATTGCCAAATGGATCACCGCCGAACCGCGCATGATTCAGGCGCGCGCCGCCGGCGTCCAATCTGCAAATCAGGTCAGTTCACACGCCAAACCCGCGATCGTGGACGCTCTGCATTTGTGCTCCCAACCCGGTTTTCATCCGCAGACAATATTTGACTAGGGTTTTCGGGGAACCTCAAAAAAACAGCCCCCTCGGACGGTATGACCGCGCGCGAGGGGGCAAGGGGTGGAGGTGAGGGTGATGCGTCGGAGGGGTTAGCTTGCCGTCAACTCTTTGACCACCTCGTTCACCAATTTGCCGTCTGCGCGTCCCCTGAGCCGCGCCGCCGACTCTTTCATCACTTTGGGAAACTCGCGCGTTTCGAGGTCCGCAATGACTTGCTCGACCTGTGCCTTGACTTCATCCCGTGTCATTTGCTGCGGCATGTATCCTGTTAACGTGTCAATCTCGGATTGCTCTTTTGCTGCCAAATCCGGACGGTTCCCCTTGTTGTACAGCTCGATGGACTCGCGCCGCTGCTTGATCTGATTCTCTACCACACGCAGTAAATCCCCTTCCGCAACGGGCTTGCCATAATCGTGATTTTTGGGGTCCGTGCGGGCATAATCCACATTTGCAAAAGCCGCTTTCAGCATCCGCAAAGCGTTCACGCGATTTTCGTCCCTGGCGCGCATCGCATCTTTCAGGTCTGCGTCAACTTGTTCTCTCAATCCCATATTCGTTCTCCGATTTCGAGACGGTAGACAAAAGGCGAGACATGACGTCAGTCTCGATTCACTTGTCAAGGTTCTATCAAGATTTTGCCCATTGACGCGCGACTCTCGATATAGCGATGCGCTTCTGCGGCATCTTGCAGCGCAAACGTCCGGTCAATGCGGACGCGCAATCTGCCAACGGCAAGCCAGCGAAACAAATCCGCTGCGCGCCAGTCCAATTCTTGACGTGTCGCAATATAGTGTCCGAGCGTGGGACGCGTCAAGTAGAGCGAACCCTTGCGCATCAACTCGCGGGGGTCGAGCGGCGGCACCGGACCCGAAGCATTTCCCCACGACACCATATAGCCGCGCGGCGCAAGACACTCGAGACTGCCCTGAAAAGTGTCTTTGCCCACCGAATCATACACCACAGGCAGCCCTTTGTTGTTGGTAATGCGTTTGACCTCCGGGACGAAATCGGTCTGGGTGTACAAGATGACCTCATCGCAGCCCGCATCTTGAGCGACGCGCGCCTTTTCTTGTGTCGAAACGGTCCCAATGACGCGGGCGCCTGCGATTTTCGCCATTTGGACGGTGAGCTGTCCCGCGCCGCCCGCTGCCGCATGGATCAAACACCATTCGTCCTGCTTGAGCGGATATGTGCTGAAACACAAATAATGCGCGGTCAGCCCCTGCAAGAGCGCCGCCGCGGCCTGTTGAAAGGAAACATCGTCAGGAATTTGCACCAGGCGCACTGTGGGAACGACTGTATACTCGGCATAGGACGGGGCGTCCAGCACGAACGCCACCCTGTCGCCGATATGAAAATCGGTCACATTTGCGCCGACTGCATCCACAATGCCCGCACCTTCCTGTCCGGGAATCGCGGGCAGAGGGAGTTTGTAAAGCCCGGTGCGGTGATATATATCTATATAGTTCACCCCGATGGCGTGGAGTTTGATCCGCACCTGCCCCGCCTCGGGCGTTGGCATCTCGACCTCTTGAAATTGCAACACATCAGGTCCACCGACGTCGTGAAAACGAATTGCCTTCATTACATCTCTCCTCACAGATTCAGGTTTGTCGCTCAAACCTTGGCAATCCATTCTACCGCAGATTCGAGGAGGGAACGAAACGGCGTTCGTTCCTTACCGGGCGATATTGGCGGGTGGGCAAGGGAACGGCGCGGGGAACGAAACGACGTTCGTTCCTTACGGGGCGAAAAGAAACCGGGCGGCATTTCTGAGGGAAATGACGCCCGGTTTCTTTTCTCATCTCACCTTTCTAATCCTTCTCACCAGAATCGTTCCGAGAATGAAATACAGCGTCGCCATCGCAAAGATGACAGTGTATCCGAAATTTGGACCCACGCCACCGGGTTCAGCTCCAACGCGATTGAAATAGTCGAGCAGCACTCCGGCGATCGGCACCGCAATCACCTGTGGGAACGTCATCGCCACATGCCATACGCCCATGTCCTTGCCGAAATCATCTTCTGAAGGCAGCACCTCACTCGCCATCGCCCAATCAACCGACTGGTATGCTCCGTAGCCAATCCCAAAGACCAGACCGAGGAGCGCCGTAATCGTAAAGTTGGGGGCAAATAGGATGAATATAATTGGCACAATCGCCTGAAACGCGCTTGAAATATAAACCATTAACTTGCGCCCGTATCTGTCCGAAAGAATTCCTGCGGTAATCGAACTGGGCGCGGCGCCCACCAGAAACAAGAACAAAAACACGCTCGTCGCTTGAATTGCGTTCTCTACCGTGAATCTGCCAAACAGATCAAATACCTTGACCACATCGTCCATGTAAAACTGCAGAAACTGTTGAACGGTAAACAAGCCCATGACCATCAGGAACCGGGTCAAAAACACCCATCGGAAATCATGGTCGCGCAGCGGGGATATCAGACCTCTGGCGAACTCGCCCAATTTGAATGGGGGCGGCAGCTTGGTCACCCCGGGTTCCTGCACAAAAATCACAGTGCCCAACATTCCAAACAAAAGTACCCCGGCGGCGAAAATATAAAGCGCCGTGATATTCGTAACTCCGTCCGAGGTAAAGAGAAACGGAGCGAGCGCCGCCACGATCGTGCCCAGTATGTTCATCAAGCCATACCATCCCGAAGCGCTGCCGCGTTGGTCCTGGGGCACCACATCGGGGATCAGAGCGGAATATGGCGCAGTC
Organism: Anaerolineae bacterium; assembly: GCA_020851635.1. Taxonomy (GTDB): domain Bacteria; phylum Chloroflexota; class Anaerolineae; order UBA4142; family SHND01; genus SHND01. The sequence continues at coordinate 15,354 of JADZCJ010000138.1, read as the reverse complement.
GCAACATTGTTCCAGAACTCGACCCACATAAAGGCAAAAATATAGAGTGGGAGCGAGGACAAATCATTGGCTCGGGGAAATAATGCCAGACCCGCCAGACCGACAATGTTCATCACAGTGCCTAGCACGATCCAGGGGCGGCGGCGCCCAAAGCGGGTCACGATACGGTCGCTCAGCGCGCCAAAGATCGGCGCCACGACCATCGAAACAAACGCGCCAAACGCCAGCACAGTCCCGAGCGTCTGTCCTTTGACGGCGTCCCCGCCCATGATCTCGGCTTGTCTGGGGAGCGTCGTAATCAAAATGATCGTCCAATGAGCCCCGGTCCCGAACCAAAAAAGCGAAAGCATCGCCTGGCGGAACGTGGACATGTGGGGTCGTTCGGGGATGACAGCGGCGGCTGCGGTTGCCATATAGTTTTGGGTGTTTTTCGAGTTATCCCACGGATAACCCGAAAAACATGTCGGACATGACCCGGATCTGCGCTAATTTAATGATGCCATAACCGCCATAGCCAGGAGTTGAACTGCCAGATACCGCCACGTTCACGACAGAATCGTCGCGGCTCGAAAATTGCAGTCTTGCCTCAATCCGCAACGTCTCGCTCCTGCCGCTCCCGTTCCAGAGTGTCAATCGGGTGTTCCAGATCGTGAGTGTCCACGCCGCCTCCCCGGACCAATTCAAGCGCATGCGGGAGAGCCGGAAGACTCGTCAGCAGATTCTCGCGCGCGGCTTGAGGGCTGCCCGGCAGATTCACGATCAGCGTTCGCCCCCGGATCCCCGCCGCCATCCGCGAAAGCATGGCATGCGGCGTCTTTTTGAGACTCGCATCCAGCATGGCGTGCACCAGTCCGGGCGCTTCTCGTTCAAGCGCCGCCCGCGTTGCCTCGGGCGTCACATCGCGCGGGGCAAATCCCGTGCCCCCTGTCGTCAAGATCAGGTCCATGTGAGCGTCGTCGCACCATTTTTCGAGCGCGCGCTTGATCTCGCTAAAATTATCGGGACAGATATGATAGAGGTCTGTATCCTGGCGCAAATGCTCCTTGACCATCTCTATCAAAGCCGGACCCGATTCATCCTCATACACGCCCTCGTACGCCCGATCTGACACTGTCAGAATCCCGATTCGCATAATCATCAACTCACTCTCTTTTGTCCTCTCCGAAAGCACGGCTGGCACAAAGTCGGAACGGGCAGAGCGAGGTTTGCGATGCGATGAAATCTATCCTCGCCGTGCGCGGTCCGCCGGCTATGGCAAGTGCACTTGGGGTCTGCCATGCCGGTTCATGATCTCGACCGTCTCGGCAATCGGAAGCGCATGGACGGTGTGGTTGTCTCTGCCGATCATCGTCTCGGCTTTGAACAATGAATTCAGCACCGCCTCTTCCGTTGCCTCCACCACAGCATCAAACAGCGCATTGATCAGCTGGGTATCTTCGACGATCTGTTCAAGCATCAGGGTATGTGCGGTCGAATGATGCGGGCGATTGCGCGTCGTCGAGAACGCAATCGCAAAATCGCCGCTCGTATTTCCGCCCTGCGTCCCCGTGCGCGCCAACCCAAAAGCGGCCCGCAGACCCAGCCGCTTGAGTTGGCGGGATGACATTGGCGCATCCGTCGCGATGACAACGATCACCGACCCTTGTGAATCGCGCGCGAGCCGTTCGTCGTAAGCCAACAGTTCGCGCCCAACGGGGACACCGTCCACGCGAAGTTTTCGGCGCGAACCAAAATTTGATTGCACCAGGACACCGACCGTGTAATGTCCCAGTTCGTCGGGCAGGACTCGCGAGGATGTGCCGATGCCGCCCTTGAATTCATAACAGATCATGCCCGTACCGCCGCCGACCGCGCCCTCGGTCACGATCCCATCGCGCGCCGAGTCAATCGCCTCAAAGACATGACTCTTGGTTACGTGCCGTCCCCGAATGTCATTCAAATAGCTGTCGCTTGTTTCCGCCACAACGGGCGAAATCCCCCAGGTCGAAACACCCTGTGCCGCGTTGTGTTCAAACGCCCAATCAATCACCGCATCCGCGACGCGGGGCACATTCATGGTGTTTGTAATCATCAGCGGACCTTCGAGCGTGCCCATCTCGTCAATCTGCTGGCTATTGGTCACTTCGCCAAAACCGTTGATTTGCACGACTGCGCCCGTCACCTTTTCCAAAAACAGGTCGCCCGTGTGCGGGAGGATGGCAGTTACGCCCGTTCGCACAGGACCCTCGTTTGGAACGAGCACACCCTTGCCTTGAATAATCGTTGAATGTCCCACCCGCACCCCTGCCACATCCGTGATAGCATTCCATTGTCCGGGCGCAAGGACACCAATCTCTATTCCCAGATCGCGCGCACGCGGGCGATTGCCAAAAGTGTTTGCCTGATTCATGGGAGGATGATAGACAAGAGCATTGCCCTTGTCAATGGCTTGGGCAGGGTGTCGCGCGGGGAACGAAACGGCGTTCGTTCCTTACGGTCCAGAAATCGTGACGCGCTGCTTGTTTGAGCGCAGAATCGTTCTGCCGTATACTTGGTCGGCGTTTTTTCTATCTCTATGTCCCCGAAAGGATGCTGTGCTCGTGGCTCCAAAGCATATTTACTATAGCAAATACCCCTCGCCATGCCATAACGCCGGAATGGTGATTGTCAAAAACAAGAATGGTCCCTATGTCAGCCAAAACTGCTCCGAATGTGGTGAGCAGCAGACCCTTGATATCGAGAGTCTCCCAACATTTTATTGTCCCGTCTGCGACAAGCCGGTTGAACGGGTCAAACGAACCAAGAGTATGTACGACTGCCCGCGCTGCAAAATAAAATGGGAATGGACCGCCATTGTGCCCGATTGGCAAGAGCTCTATCCATAAGTTCCGATTTTTCCTTCAAGGACGGGTCAAGCGTAGATCACGCTCGCCGCAGCGTGCCGGGCACGGAACGAAACAGCGTTCCTTCCTTACTGTCCGAAATCGTGACGCGCCCCCTAAAAATAACTATAATTTGGTTCAACTCCGAATAACGTACGCGCTGCTTGACATTATGTAAAGCACAAAGCGGTAGGCGTAAGAATTCATGCCAAAATCAATTTCCGGCAACATTATTTCGCTTGACATATAGGCATTTTTCTGCCTATAATGCGGCATAGTTTTCAAGGCGATGGGTCGTTGGTCAATGACCCACTAGATATGCCAAGGAGGAATTTGAAAATGCCAATGACCAAGAGTGAAGTCTCGAGACATCTCGCAGACAAAGTTGGAATCACAAAAAAGCAAAGCGATGCGTATCTCGAAGCGCTAGCCGAACTTGCGTATGCAGAAGCCAAGAATACCTTTGTGATTCCGGGGATCGGCAAGCTCTCGCTCAAGGATACGCCCGCGCGTGAAGCCACCATGACGTTTGGTCCTCGCAAAGGCGAACGGTATACGATTGCCGCAAAAAAGAAAGTGAAATTTACGGTCGCCAAAGCAGCCAAAGATGCAATCACGGGCGGCAAGCCCAAGCCGGCTGAAAGCGTCGAGATATCAGGTTAACTGACCCGGTTCGAGTGCTTTCCCATCGAGCGCGCGGTCTTGGACCGCGCGCTCTTTATTTGTTCGCAAAAGCTGTTTGATTCCGTCTTTATTGCGGATGTCCGCCGAATTTTGCCCTATTCTGAGTTGCTTTTGTTGACTGACAAAAGGAAACGCGAATCTGCGCGAATTTGGGCTAATTCTGATCTTTATTCGTCGTTACGAAAAGCGTAACAATGATTCGCGACGATTCGCGTTTTCCTCCGAGCGGTCGAGACAGAATCTGTCAACTCGTTAAAGTTAGATGGAATATATGATCAACTCGAACGACCAAAAGCGTCTTGCAACGGAACGTAACCTGTGGCTCGCAACCGTGCGCCCAAACGGCGCTCCGCATCTCGTCCCCATCTGGTTCGTCTGGCACGAAAACAAGGCGTATCTCTGCACCTCGCGAAATTCGGTCAAAGCCAAGAATATAGCCAATAATCCGCGCGTGGAATTTGCGCTCGAAGGTGGAGATGACCCGGTGTTGATACAGGGGACGGCGAGATTTTTGGATGTCGTTTCCGCCGGGATTATCGCCGCATTTCAGACCAAATTTGGATGGGATATTTCGTCGGATGCCACATACAACGCCGTCATCGAAATCACACCGACACGCGTTGTGCTTTAGCGCAGGATTCTCCAGCTTGTTTCATGGATAGTTTTTCCTGTGCTATAATTCGCGCCGAAAAAATTCGCTAGCGCACAGCGAGTTTATCTCGTTGTCCGAGACAGAATGAGGATTTGATGAATTTTACTCCGGACCCCGTAGCTTTTACGATTCCTCTCCCTTTTGCCATTTTTGGGCAAACATCGCTCCCGATCTATTGGTATGGTATTCTGATCGTCGTCGCCGCCATCGCAGGGGCTTTTCTTGCGTCGGTCGAAGCCAAACGCAAGGGGATTGACCCTGACCATGTTTGGAATGCGCTTCTTTTTGCTCTGCTTTTTGGCGTGCTGGGGGCGCGGCTGTATCACGTGCTTTCTGACGTCGCCCAGGGGGACCCGCTCGGCTATTTCTCTCAGGATTTTGCGACCAATCTGTTTAATGTCCTGAACCCGCGCACGGGTGGGCTTGGGATTTTTGGCGCGGCGGTGGGCGGTATTTTTGGGATTTGGATATACACCAAGTTCGCCAAGATAAGATTTTGGCCCCTCGTGGATGCTGCAATGCCCGGTCTGGCGCTCGGACAGGCGATTGGACGCTGGGGCAACTTTATCAATCAGGAGCTCTATGGTTATCCCACCGATTTGCCCTGGGGGATACCAATTGATCTGGCGCATCGCCTGCCGCAATTTAGCAACTTGCCGGATACGACGCGCTTTCACCCGACATTTCTCTATGAATCGCTCGGCATGTTTGTGGTCACGGGGCTGCTCCTCTATATCGCGCGGCGTTGGGACAAGACGCTCAAGCCCGGCGATATGGTATTGTTGTATGGGATTTTCTATCCGCTGGTGCGCTTTTTTACCGAAATGCAGCGACCCGATGCCTGGGTTTTTGCCGGAGTACCCGTCGCCCAAATCGTTTCCATCACCGCCTTTGTGATTTGCAGCATCTGGTTCCTCTATCGTCACACGGGACCGCAGAGCGCCTCGCGCGGCAAGACCTCGACCCGAAAAGCGCCCGGCGCGCCCGGCACGGGCGGCACTGCCGGCACAACCAAAGCGTCATCCGGCTCGGAAGCCAAAACCAACTGACAAAAAAAACCCGTTCATTCGAACGGGTTTTTTTGTGGCGCTGTAACTCATGACGTTTTGCCAAGTATCTCTACCGGCACGCCTGCTTTTTGTTTGAAGCGATTGGCGTCTTCCCAAGTTCCCACAATCGAGTCCCAATGCATCGGGATTGCCAGTTTCGGTTTGACCAGCTCGACCACCTGTACGGCTTCGTCAGAGTTGCAAACATAGGTGCCGCTGACTGGCACCAACATAATATCGGCTTCAAGCCCCTTCATTTCGGGGATTGGATCGGTGTCGCCGGTATGGTAGATCCGCTTGCCGTTCAGGGTCACAATATACCCGACCCCACCATACGCGTTGGGATGGAAATTCTGGCGGTCGGGAGCCAGATTGTATGCCGCCGTCACCTCGACAGGCACCCCATTGACGGTCAGTTTGTCGCCGCGCCGGACGACCAGGACGTTGCCCTGGACCTTGCCGCGCAGCATTTCAGGCACAACGACAATCGTGTTCTCGTTGCGCACCCGGTCCACATCCTCGATGACAAAGTGGTCGAAATGGTCGTGCGTCACCAGGACCACATCCGCATCGTGGCGGGCGTCCGTGATTTTCCAGGGGTCTATATAGACCACCTTTTCCCCGATCAACCGAAAACTGTCATGCCCGAGCCACTGAATTTTAGGATCCATCGTTTCACCTCCGGATGATTGAATCATACAGCCATTATATCAAATCGAAAATCGGCTTGACAAGCAAGCGACGGGCGGTCGCGCCCTTGACAACCGGGGTCTGCCGCATATAATCGTTATCACGCGGGCGTGGTGTAGTGGTAACATGTTTCCTTCCCAAGGAAAAGACCGAGAGTTCGAATCTCTTCGCCCGCTCAGAGACCTTGCCCTCGAGAGCGGCAGGGTCTTGTTTTTGTTGCGAGCAGTTTCGAAAATCGCATTGACACCCCCACTTTTTTTTGCTACACTCCGCGCACATTTCCAGAGTTTGCGCTGGTTCGACGGACCATAACACTCACTAAACTCTCCCCAGAGGAGCAGCATTGGCACCGGCAACTCAATCTGATAGCAGCGTTCCCCCCGACACATCTGTCACCCACCTGCGCCCCTGGCATACGCGCGTCAATTGGATTGCTATCGTCGCGGCTTTTTTTGTCCTGTTGTTGGTCGCGCGCATGATCATGGTGCTCGCGACAAAATCCTATCCTCTCACCTATTGGGGTCTTCAAATCGGGAATGGCTTGACCCTCGGCGGTGTCTATGCCCTGATCGCGCTCGGCTATACGCTGGTTTACGGCATCCTGTTTATGATCAATTTCGCCCACGGCGAAGTCATGATGTTTGGCGCATATGCGGGCTTTTTTGTCCTGTCCGCTTGCAGCGCGGCAGGGCTGCTGGAATCGAATCAGTATCTCACCTTTGGACTGGTCTTTGCGGCGGGCATGATCGTTTCGATGATTACCGGGATAGGGCTGGAGCGCATCGCCTATCGTCCGCTCCGTACTGCTCCTCGTCTGGTGCCCTTGATCACTGCCATCGGCGCGTCTGTCTTTATGCAAGAGGCAGCGCGCTTGATTTTTGGCGCGCCCATTCGCGTCTATACCAAACCCGAATTCTTGACCGGCGTCATCATCCTGCCCGGCGGCATTCCAATGCCCAAAACGGGCGCAATGATTATTATCGCTTCGATCATTCTCATGGCGGCGCTCTACTGGCTCGTCCAACGCACACGCACCGGAGCTGCGATGCGCGCTATAGCTACCAACAAAGAAGCGGCATCGCTCATGGGCGTCAGCGTGGACCTGATCATTGTCACGACCTTTGCTATCGGTTCGATTTTGGCGGGCGCAGCGGGCGTGATGCTCGGATTTCACAACAGCCAGATCAATTCCACCATGGGTTTCTTTCCCGGCATCAAAGCATTTACGGCAGCAGTGCTCGGTGGCATCGGCAACATTCCCGGCGCGATGTTGGGAGGCATCATTCTCGGTCTCGCCGAAGCTTTGGGTCCGACCCTGCTCGACATTCCCTCCCAGTACAAGGATGTGATTGCCTTTACCGTGCTGGTGCTTGTGCTGCTCTTTAGACCGCAAGGGATTCTGGGCTCCGATTCGGGCAAAGAAAAAGCATAGCAAATAGATCATGAAAATTTCCGATAGTCTGCGCTCCGGTCTCGTCACGGGGATCGCGTTCATCTTTTTTATCCTCATCGGAATCTATACCACCTTCGAGGCGTTGACGCTGAGCGGATTGTGGTTGACGGTCCTGGGCGCCACCGCGAGCGAGATTGCGGCGCAGACACCCACGCTGACCAATCAGCAGTTCAGCCGAATCTTTACCGTCATCGCCGCGTTGGTTGCCGGCGCGGTTGCCGCGCGTCCATCTGTCAAACTCGGACAGGGGATTCTGCGTGCTGCGATCGCACTGGCAACGGCAGGCGCAATAGTTGCCATCTTTTTGATCCTGATGAACTGGCTTTATGCGAATGGCTTTAACGTTTCTTTTGTCTTTGAGAAACTAAAAGAACCGACTATTACGGCGCTGTTGTTTGGACAACCGCCCTTGATCGGCGGCGCGATCTGGGTTGTGCTCATGACCGTCGGGGGCGCAGTCGGGGCGCTGCTCTTGTTCGGGTGGCGCGCCCTGAATCTACAAAAAAAGGGAGCGCGGTCTGCGGGTCCGGGCGTCGTTCGGGGTAATCAGACTCGCATAATCATTCTGGCGGTCCTCGCCGCCGCTTTGCTCATCGCTCCGCTTTTTCTGAGCGTCTATTGGAATCAGGTGTTGGGATCCATCGGGTTATTTGTGCTTTTGGGGCTGGGGCTTAACATTGTCGTCGGGTTTGCGGGGCTGCTCGACCTGGGGTATGTCGGTTTTTATGCCATCGGCGCCTATACGATGGCAGTCCTCACCTCGCCTGACTATCCATTTGGCTGGGGTTTTTGGCTCGCCTTGCCAATCGCAATGATCATGGCAGCGATTGCAGGAACATTGCTGGGCATCCCGGTCCTCCGATTGCGCGGCGACTATCTCGCCATCGTCACACTGGGGTTTGGGGAAATCATCCGCATCATTCTCAAATTCAACCCCTATACGGGAGGTCCGCAAGGTATTCTGAACGTCGCGCCGCCCACTATCACGATCCCTATTATCGGGGTCACGATTGAATTCGCCTCGTCCACTGCCTATTGGTATCTCATCTTTTTTGCGTGTTTGATCGTCGCCTTTGTAGCTCTCCGACTGAATGATTCGCGGCTGGGTCGCTCGTGGGCGGCGATGCGCGAAGATGAGGATGCCTCTGAAGCGATGGGGATCAACACCACTCATATCAAATTGCTTGCGTTCGGGCTGGGCGCATTCTTTGCCGGTCTGGGCGGCGCCATTTATGCTTCGCGTCAGCAGCACATTTTTCCCGACGATTTTACCCTGCTTGTATCCATCAATGCGCTTGCGCTCATTATTATTGGGGGATTGGGTTCGATCCCGGGGGTTATTATCGGCTCGGTCGTGCTGATTGGGCTGCCCGAAATACTACGCCCAATTTCTGATTATCGGCTGCTGGCTTATTCGGCGCTTTTGATCGTCATGATGCTCGTCCGTCCAGCCGGGCTGATTCCGGCGAGCCGTCAGCAGCGCGAATTTGCCGAGCGTGATCCAGAGATGGAAACCGTCGAGACCACCTGACGGCGCCGGAACATGAGCAAGTCAGACACCCGTCGAGATTGCTTTGACACTCGAAATTAACTGCGATATACTCGCGCACCAATGTTGGCGTTGGCTGCCTTTTTCCCCTTGCCCTCGCCGGCTGCTTGAAACGCCGGATCAGCAATGACCCGATCTTTTGCCCGTGCGCTCTCGGCGCACAAGCGCAGCAACGATATGCACACTCGGTCACGCACTGTCTTGCACTTTCGAATGAGAGGCGTCAGTGACATTGTGCTGAATTTGCCGCCAGACACGACACAGTGTTGATGCAAGCAGCTATTCAGAGAATAGTTTCCAGCGGACCTGCAACATCAAAAGAGTATTGCCCGGCGCTGCTGCGCCATCAGACCCTTTTTTATCCGTCAAGCCCATCGGGTTTGACCGTTCTCGGAGGAGGAGAACCGCAATGAATGGATCGTCCGTCTCTAAACGCACGTTTGTGCTCGGCACGCTGGTCCTGGCGCTGATGTTTGTCATCGCCGCCTGTGGACCTGCCGCAGCACCCGCCCCCGCGCCCACAAGCGCCCCCGCCCCAACTTCCGCGCCTGCGGCAACTTCTGCGCCCGCCGCAACTTCTGCACCTGCCGCAACTTCTGCACCTGCAGCTACAGCTGCGCCCGCGGCGGCTGCGGATGAATGGGGGACCGTCACTGTCAAAAAGGGCGACACTATCAAGGCGTCCTTTAGCGCAGCCATGACCGGTGACCTCGCCGCATTTGGCATTGACATGCAATTGGGCGCCAACATGGGCGCCGAAGATTTCGGCAAAGACATCAATGGGTTCGCCCTCGAGGTCGTTACCGAAGATGACTTGTGCTCGGGTCCCGGCGGCACCACGATTGCCAACAAGATTGTCGCCAATCCCGCAATTGTCGGTCACATTGGTTTTATGTGCTCTTCGGGTGAAATCCCGGGCACCGAGATTCTTGACAAGGCACACATTGTAAGCATCTCGCCCTCTGCTACGGCAGTCCAGGTGACGGCGCGCGGGCTGCAGTCCGTGTTTCGCACGGCGTTCAATGACAAGATTCAAGGTCCTGCGGATGCCAACTTTGTCCTAAAAGAGCTCGGTCTCAAAAAAGCCGCGATCATGCATGACGGTTCGCCTTATGGTCAAGGTCTTGCCCAAGCATTCGCCGAAGCGTTTGCCGCAGGCGGGGGTGAGATCGTCGGCGACACGGAAGCTGTGACTGTGGGTGAAAAAGATTTTCGGGCGACCCTGACCAAAGTCGCTGCCGGCGCGCCCGAAATGATTTTCTTTGGTGGTTTCTGGCCGGAAGCGGCAGTCATTGCCACGCAAAAGGAAGAAGTCGGTCTCGCGGATGCAGTGCTCATGAGCGCGGACGGCACGTTTAGCGCCGACTTTATATCCAATCTGGGCGCGGTTGCCGAGGGTGTGTATGCCTCGTTCGGTTCTTCGCAGCAAGGCGCCGGTTACAAGGATTTCGTTGCGGCGTATCAAGCCAAAGGCGGCGATCCGAAAAACATTGTGTTCAGCCCTCAAACCTACGATGCGGTGCACATTCTGGTCGAAGCGCTGAAAGCGTCAGCTACGGTTGACGCGAACGGTGATCTGGTTGTCGGGCGCAAAGCGCTTGCCGATGCAGTGCGCGCCACCAATCTCGAGGGCGTGACGGGCGCAATTGCCTTTGACGCAACGGGCGACCGCCCACCTGAATCCACCAACGTCATCATCAACGAAGTCAAGGATGGCGCGTGGGTGCAGGTCTATCCCAAACCCGAGCCGACCCCGACGGGCGGCGCTTCTGCCGGAGCGGTCCCTGATCTCGGCGGGCGCACCATCACGGTCGCGATCGAGAACGCATACATCCCATTCAACTATATCCGTCTCGATAATGGCAAGGCGGAGGGTTGGGATTATGACGCGCTCGCCGAACTCTGCAAGAAATTGAACTGCACCCCCGAATTCAAGGAAATTGCATGGGATGGCATGATCACCGCCGTTTCACAGGGCGAGTTTGACATGGCGGCGGACGGCATCACCATCACCGACGAGCGCGCCAAGACTGTTGACTTTTCTGATGGCTATATCTCTGTTGATCAGCGCATCATGGTCGGGCTGGATGATACCACGTTCAAGTCCATTGATGACTTTAAGAACAGCACCACCGCCCGTCTCGGCACCCAAAAAGGCACAACAAACTATGAAGAAGCCGTCAAACTCGTCGGCGAAAGCCGCGTTGTTGCCTTTGACACATTTGGTGATGCCGTGCAGGCGCTGATCGCCGGCGACGTGGACGGTGTTGTCATTGACGACACTGCAGGAGTCGGTTATGTCGGCGTGAATGCGGACAAAATCAAACTTCTCGAGGGATCAATGGTCGGGCAACAGCTCGGGTTTGTATTTCCCAAAGGTTCCGATTTGGTCGCGCCGGTCAACGCCGCACTCGCGGCAATGCGCGCCGACGGGACACTTGAAGCGCTCGCCAAAAAGTGGTTCGGCGGTGAGCAAATCTCGTATGATGATATTGCTCCGGTTGAATATCCCACCACAACGCCATAAGCGCGTGACAGCATAAAGGAAAAGGGCAAAGCTGCCTCACCGGGCAGCTTTGCCCACACTCGAGATGCAAGGACCTGCGGGGAGCGGAGCCCCTCGAACACCGCAAGCAACACCCATCTCGGCGCAGTCACGCGCCGTGGACCAGCTTGCAAACCTTCCCTATTGGCTCATTTTTATTTTGTTGGCCGGCATACTTTTGATCTATTTGTATAGCTCGAATGAAACTTATGTCACAGCGCTTGGCCGCATCCTCAACGGTGTTGTCGTCACCATCTATGTCACGGCTATTTCGTATATTTCAGCGCTGATACTTGGTCTTGCGGCAGGTCTTGGGCGCGTTTCGAAAAACAAGGTCATTTACAATGTCGCGACGCTTTATGTGCAGGTGATTCGCGGCGTCCCAATTCTTGTCCAGCTGCTCTTTTGGGCGTTTGTGATCGTTCCCCTCGTAATTGATGGCGTCAATGCGCTGGGTCAATGGCTGACGCCAATCCTGGGTGACCCCAATGCGCTGACCACGGTGCGCTCGCGCGATATTGACTTTACTTTGCGTTGTATCATCGCCCTCGCTTTTGCCTATGGCGGCTATGAAGCCGAAACCTTTCGCGCGGGCATCGAGTCTATCGGCAGGGGGCAAATGGAAGCTGCACGCTCGCTCGGGATGAGTTATCCGCAGGCAATGCGCTATGTGGTGCTGCCCCAAGCGATTCGCCGAGTGCTGCCTCCGCTCGGCAATGACCTGATTTCGATGCTCAAAGATTCGTCACTGGTCTCGGCGCTCGGCGTTCGTGACATGACTCAGGAAGCGCGGCTCTATGCCTCCGCCTCCTTTCGCTACATCGAAACCTACACAACCCTCGCCTTTATGTATCTTGTGTTGACTCTGATTCTTTCGGCGGTTGTTCGCTTTGTCGAAACCCGCTGGAAACAGATGTGATTCATGTCCAGCGCGACCGGCCCGATTGTCAGTATTCAGGATGTCCACAAGCATTTTGGAAATGTGCATGCCTTGCGCGGAGTCTCGATTGACGTGGTCAAGGGCCAAGTCCTTGTCGTCATCGGACCCAGCGGCTGTGGCAAGTCCACCCTCTTGCGTTCGATCAACGGATTGGAGACAATAGACAGTGGGCGGGTGATCGTTGACGGCACGGTGATTGACAGCCAGCACAAAAACATCAACACGGTGCGCGCCGAAGTGGGGATGGTCTTTCAACAGTTCAACTTGTTTCCCCACCTCACCGTTCTGGAAAATCTCACGCTCGCCCAGACCAAGGTACGCAAGCGCAATGCGGAAGAGAGCAAACAGATTGCGCACGACCTGTTGAAAAAAGTCCGGATTCCGGAAAAAGCGCAAAATTATCCCGCACAGCTTTCGGGAGGGCAACAGCAACGCGTCGCCATCGCCCGTGCGCTCGCCATGAATCCCAAGGTGATGCTTTTTGATGAACCCACGAGTGCGCTCGACCCGGAAATGATCAACGAGGTGCTGGACGTGATGCTCGATCTTGCGCGCGAAGGTATGACCATGCTGGTGGTGTCGCACGAGATGGGTTTTGCGCGCAACGCCGCCTCGAACGTCATTTTTATGGAAGCGGGGCAGATCATTGCCAAAGGTCCCCCGCGCGAACTGTTTGACAACCCGTCGAACGAACGGATGAGACAGTTTCTGAGCAAAATCCTTCATTGAGGTAGCCCCAAAACCCATGCCAACCATCCTCGAAACCAAAGGTGTGACCAAACGGTTCGGCGGTTTGACCGCCGTGGACAGTGTAGACTTTACGATTGAAGAAGGATCGATCGTGAGTCTTATCGGTCCAAACGGCGCGGGCAAGACCACCTTTTTTAACTGCATAACCGGTTACTATACGCCTGAAGAGGGTGTCATCAAGTTTAACGGGACGCCGACGGTTGGCATGAAAATGCACCAGATCACGACGCTGGGGATTGCGCGCACTTTTCAGAATATTCGCCTCTTTAGCAACATGACTGCTCTGGAAAATGTCATGATTGGGGAGCATCCGCGCATGAAAGCCGGGGTCGTCGGCGCAGTGTTCAAGACCAAACGCACGCGCGAGGAGGAGGAACGCGTGGTGACACGCGGGCGCGAGCTCTTGAAATTTGTCAATTTGCGCGGCAAGGAAAACAGTCTCGCCAAAAACCTTGCCTATGGCGACCAGCGTCGTTTGGAAATTGCGCGTGCGCTTGCCACACAGCCCAAGCTGCTGCTGCTCGACGAGCCCACCGCAGGCATGAACCCCCAGGAAAGTCTCTCGATGGTTGATTTTATTCGCAAGGTCCGTGAGGTAATGAACGTGACCATTCTATTGATCGAACATCACATGCGCGTTGTCATGACGATCTCGGAGCGCGTCACGGTCCTGGATTTCGGGATCAAGATCGCCGAAGGCACACCTCAACATGTGCAGCAAGACCCGCGCGTCCGCGAGGCGTATCTCGGCGCTTCTGAAATTCATATCTGAAACTGTTCCGAAACGGCTGTGTGCGCTCGAATCCCGGTCGGGCATCCGGGCAAGACATGCCCCGAATCTTGTCGCGTTACATTTTGAGACAATTTCAAGAGGACGAATATGCCACTGCTTGCCGTCAACGATATTCACACCTATTACGGTCACATTTACGCGCTCAAGGGCATTTCCCTGACGGTGGAACAGGGCGAGGTCGTCACACTGATCGGTTCAAACGGCGCGGGTAAGACGACCACGTTGAAAACGATTTCGGGTCTACTTCATCCGCGCCAGGGCACTGTGGATCTCGAAGGTGAACGCATCAGCGGGCTTGCTCCGCACCTGATCGTCAGCAAGGGCATCGGGCAATCACCCGAGGGGCGTCAAATCTTTACACGGCTCACCGTGATGGAGAACCTTGAAATGGGCGCCTATTCGCGCAAAGACAAGGAGGGGATCCAAAAGGACCTGGACCACGTCATGAAGCTCTTTCCGCGGCTTGCCGAACGCCGTTCCCAGGCGGGCGGCACCTTGTCCGGGGGCGAGCAACAAATGCTTGCCATGGGACGCGCGCTGATGACCCGTCCGCGCGTCCTGATGCTCGACGAACCCTCGATGGGTCTTGCGCCCGTGCTCGTAGACACGATATTTGACATTATCAAGGCGCTGAACGAGGAGGGCGTCACGATCTTGCTGGTCGAGCAGAACGCGACCCGCGCGCTCTCGGTCGCCAACCGTGGGTATGTGCTCGAAACGGGTCGCATCATTCTCGAAGGCAATGCAAAGGAATTGGCAGAAAACGAACAGGTCCGCAAGGCATATTTGGGTGAAGAGTAAAAGCTCCAAACGTTCCGCAGGCATGGCTCACCCGACGCAAAAACGACGGCTGCGTCTCGAAAGGAGGTGACAAGCTAACTTGTTGATCCGAATGCCGCCTAGAAGATTGGCAATCTGGCAGAAAGGACGTCTTTCTGCGGCGGATGATACGGCTGTTCAGCACACCAAATTGTTGTACGCTCTTTAGGAGGAGAAAGAGGATGAAACTCAAATCAATCGTCACGATCGCGCTAGTGCTGACTGCGCTCGCAGTCGTTGCCGCGTGTGCCCCGGTGCCCGGCGCCGCCCCTGCCACGGCGGGGGGCACGATCAAGATCATTTCCAGCACACCGTTGACCGGCGGCGACTCGGCTGACGGCATTGCCATGGCAAATTCTGCCAAACTCGCTCTCAAGACTCACGGCGACAAATCGGGCAATTACACAATTGTTGTGGAAACCAAGGACGATGCCAGCGCGGCGCGCGGGGCGTGGGACCCGGATGTCGAAACCACCAATGCAAACAATGCGGTCGCCGACCCGACGGTAATGGCGTATCTCGGCACATACAACTCGGGCGCGGCAAAACTTTCGATTCCGATTCTCAAT
>JADZCJ010000137.1 GCA_020851635.1 Anaerolineae bacterium | reverse complement strand
GAGATAAGGAACGCTCGTTCTGGTGACAACTTATCGAGACGCAGCAATTCAGGTTATTTGGCGCAAATTGCTGTGATTTCAAGCGAAATTTGACAAAAGCATGCCTTCCTTAACTTGTGACCAATGCCCTAACAGAACATCCCACACTCCCTTCAATTTCACCCATGCCCACCCACGACATCATAGACAACCGCAGCGAAAAACTCGTTGACCATATCAAGCGCCCGCAGCGAATTGCTTTGCGGCATGGGCGCAAATTCGTTGAGACGAATACGAGGTTGACGCCCGCTTCCTGGTCATAGGAATACATTTAACTTTTAGCGCACTTGCTCTTTGAGTATCTGATTAACCAGAGCATCGAGCGATTTGCCTTGCGCGCGGGCGCGCTGCTCTAACTTGGCGCCGAGTTGAGCTTCTAATGAGACACGATAATAACGGCGGCGCTCCAAATTCACTTTACCTTTGATGGGGCGAAATGCCTCTGGATAATCCGCCGTACTGTGCGTGTCCCAGAATTCGACGAATTCGTCAATCGTCTCAAAACTGTCTGGCAATGGATCGCGTTTCTTATTTTTTTCCATACCGTTTCCGTTCCGTGGAATCCATATCGCGTGCGCTCACGACGAGCGCAGTCCGATCTCGTTTGAAAACAAAGAACACGGCGAGATAGCGTCCTTCCTCAGTCCGACCGAGGGCAAGATACATCTCCTCACCGCGAGCATTGCCTTTTTCTACAAACGAAATGCGTGGGGATTCCAACAATACTTCTTCAACCTCGTAGGGCAAGATGTGATGCTTGCGTTCGAGTTTATCCTCGTCCAAAATGTCCACCGAGGCAATGTTCATCGCCTGATATTATACAATGGAATGGCAGGGCAAAAATCATGCCCACACACGATATTATAGACAACCGAACCGAAAAACTCGTTGACCACATCAACACCATCCTCGGCACCAGCGCCGCCGCGCATTTCGCCGTCGGCTATTTTTTCGTGTCCGGCTTGGAGAGCATCGCGCCGAATCTGGAAAACATTAAAGAACTGCGCCTCCTCATCGGCAACACCACCAACCGCGACACCATCGAACAGCTCGCCGAAGGGTATCGCCGTCTCGAAACCGTCGAGGAGGAACTGGAAAAAGCGCGCTTTCCCAAACGCACCGAAATCCGACGCCTGGCGGCAGAGGCGGCGGACAAGGTGCGTGACGCCATCGAGGTCATGGACCAGACGGATGATGGTGCGGCGCTTCTCACAACCTTAATCCGCCTGATTCAAGAGAAACACCTCAAAGTGCGCGTCTTTACCCAGGGACGCCTCCACGCCAAAGCCTACATCTTTGACTATCCCACCGAGGGACGTTATGAAAAGGGGATTGCGATTGTCGGCTCGTCCAACCTCACCCTGTCGGGCGTAAGCAGCAACACCGAACTCAACGTCGTCGTGCCGGGCAATGCCAACCACGAGGCGTTGACGAAATGGTTTGATGAATTGTGGGACGAATCGGAAGATTTTGACGCCGCGCTCATTCAGGAAATGCAGCAGTCGTGGGCAGTCGCCCCCGTGCGCCCCTATGACATTTATCTCAAAACACTGTATGCGCTGGTCAGGGAACGGCTGGAGGGCGCAGAGGAACAAGACCACCTGTGGGATGAAGAAATCACGCGCCGCCTCGCCGATTTTCAGCGCGTGGCGGTCAAGCAAGCCGTGCAAATGATCCGCGACCACAACGGCGCATTCGTTGCGGATGTCGTTGGGCTGGGCAAAAGTTTCATCGGCGCGGCGGTGGTCAAACACTTTGAGCGCGGCGAAAATGCCCGCCCCCTCATCCTGTGCCCCGCGCCCCTCGTCTCGATGTGGGAACGCTACAACGAGGTCTATGACCTGAACGCGCGCGTCCTCTCTATCGGCTATTTGCACGAGGGCGAGGGCGACGGCTACAACCCACTTCTCAACGATATCCGATACCGCGACCGTGATTTTGTGCTGATTGACGAGAGCCACAACTTTCGCAACTCCGAATCACAGCGTTATCACATCCTTCAGGATTTTATCGCGACCGGACGCCGCGTCTGCCTGCTGACCGCCACCCCGCGCAATTCCAGCGCATGGGATGTGTTTCATCAAATCAAATTGTTTCACCCCGAGGACAAGACCGACCTGCCGGTCAATCCCGCAAATCTTCGCGCATATTTCAAACTCATCGAGGCGGGCGACCGCAAACTTCCCGAACTCTTGTCAAACGTTTTGATTCGCCGCACGCGCCGCGACATTGTGCGCTGGTACGGTTATGACGCCGCTACGGATCAACCCGTCAGCCCGGCGGATTATCGCGACTATATCAGCGGCAAGAAATCCGCCTATGTGATGGTGGCAGGAAAAAAACAATTCTTTCCCAAACGCGAGCTCGAGACCATCGAGTACAGTATCGAAGACACCTACAAGGGTCTCTACCAGCAGCTCCGCAAGCACATCGGCAAATCGCGCGGCGGCAAGTGGGACAATCCGCCGCCCGACGAACTCTCATATGCACGCTATGGCTTGTGGAATTATGTCCTGCCTGCCAAACAAAAGCGCGAGCCGTATGTCAACCTCCAGCGCGCGGGCCGAAACCTGCGCGGCTTGATGCGCACCATGTTATTCAAGCGGTTCGAATCGTCCGTCGAAGCGTTTCGCAAAACTATCGGCCGGATGCTCGATGTCCACGAGAGATTTCTCGAAGCGTTGGAAAACGGGATTGTGCCCGCAGGAGAACAGGCACAGCAAATCCTTTACGAACCCAATGCCGCCGAAGAGTCCGACCTTCTGGATGCGCTGCGCCGCGTATCTGTGCCGTACAAGATCGAGGATCTCAATCTCGAAATATTGCAGACGCATCTCGAGCAAGACATTCGCATTCTAAAAAAGATTCTCAATCTGGTGCGCGACATCACTCCCGCTCAGGACGCAAAACTACAGCAGCTCCTGGCGAATCTCGCCAAAAAACCACTGTCCGACGGAAAACGGCTCATCTTTACACAATATGCCGACACGGCGCAGTATTTGTACGAAAATCTGAATCCGGGCGATGCCCGCGACGATATGGATGTGATCTACAGCAGCGGCAAGGACAAGGCGCGCATCGTCGCCCGCTTTGCACCCAACGCCAACCCCGAATACGTCCGCCGCGCGGGAGAGACAGAGCTAAATACCGTGATTGCAACGGATGTGCTATCGGAAGGGCTGAACCTGCAAGATTGTGACAAGATTATCAATTACGACTTACACTGGAATCCTGTTCGTTTGATTCAACGCTTTGGCCGCATTGACCGTATTGGTTCCGAGTATTCAAAAATCTATGGTTATAATTTTCTGCCGGAAACGGGGTTGGACAAAAATCTTGGTCTGCGAGAAAAACTAACGCGTCGGATTCAAGAGATTCAAGAGACCATCGGCGAAGACTCGAAAATTCTGGACCCCAGCGAACAAATTTCCGAAGAAGCCATTTTTGCGATTTACGAAAAACAAGGCGGCCAGCTGAGTTTGTTCGAGGATGAGGAAGAGGGGAATTTGCTCGACCTGAATGAGGCAGAGCAGTTTATCCGCAGACTGCGCCAGCAAGACCCTGCTGAATTCGAGCGCATAGCCAACCTGCGCGATGGAATCCGCACGGGACGCGCGTCAGAATTCAAGGGGTTGTATGTCTTTTGTCAGGCGGGCAATTACCAGCAGCTCTTTTTGGTGGACGAGGACGGCGAAATCAAATCCCGCGATATCCCCGAAATCCTCACGCATCTTCAATGCGAACCAACCCTCCCCGCGCAGCCGTTACCTCCGGCTTACAACGCGGGGGTTATGCGCGTCAAGAAACTCTTTGACCAGGAAGTAAAACAGCGCATCACCCAACGACAGCACACCTACGCGCTCACCCTCGCACAGCGCTATATCGCCAAAGAATTGCGGATCCTATACGACCAAACCAAGGACCAAGACCTCAGAGCACAGCTCAACACGATGGACAGCGCGTTCCGCGGGCGCATCACCAGCGCAGTCAATCGCGAAATCAACACCTTGCGCCGCAACAACGTCACCGGCAAAAACCTGCTCAAATCCCTGACCGACATCTATCACCTTCACCGCATGGCGGATTGGGAACGCATCACCACCCGCGCGGCTCAAGACGAAACCGTCCCCATCATCATATGCAGCGAAGCCCTCCTGTAGGGGCGTTCAATTGAACGCCCCTACACGCACCGATCACAAATGAACCCATTTACAGATCGACACCACCGCCGTTCCATCCGTCTCAAGGGTTACGATTACACGCAGGCAGGCGCGTATTACATCACGATTGTCACGCATCAACGACAATGTTTTTTTGGCGAAATTGTGAACGCCGAAATGAAACCGAGCGACCTCGGACAAACGGCATTGAATTGTTGGTTGGCGATTTCCGAACACCACCCCCACGCCGACCTCGACGAATTTGTAATCATGCCAAATCACATCCACGGAATTATCGTGATTACCGACAACGCGCGTAGGGGCGTTCCGGGTAAGGGCGTTCAATTGAACGCCCCTACGCCCCCCCCTGCGTCGGACGCGCCCGGACATACCACCAAAATCCCCAAACCTCGCGACGCGACAAACCCGTTTTCCGTCCTCTCACCTCATCAAAAATCATTGGGCGTAATCGTACGAACCTACAAAGCCGCCGTCACAACCGCGTGCCGCGCTATGCAACGATACGATTTTGGATGGCAAAAAAATTATTACGATCACATCATCCGCAACGACCGCGACCTGAACCGCATCCGCGAATACATTTTCAACAACCCATTCAATTGGCACACCGACACCGAAAACCCGAACCATTCGTAGGGGCGTTCAATTGAACGCCCCTACACCAAACGCCCCGTCGCGTCCGCACAACATTTTTAAGGTTCCCCGCGCCATTCACGTATTGACATTTAGCACACCTGTTCTATACTATCTCCATAAGCCATCGTAGGGGCGCACCCTTGTGGTCGCCCTTCCCCGCACCTTAACAATATTTCGCGCCGCACGTCACACCCTCCTCCAACCGATGCGGTTCCGGTTTTCTTTCGCGGTTTTCGCGCTCTTTCGTGCATTTCGCGCTCCAAACGCCCTCGCGCTCCAACGCCTTCCCCCCTCACCCCTCCAACAAAAAAGCGAACTCACCTCGAGTCCGCTTTCCCTGTCTCCCCGCTATTTGATAAAAAAAATGCCTGAGCGAGACGAGCCAAGGAATTGTATGCGCGCGGGGGGATAAGCAAGGGTTTTTGGGCACAAAACAGGGCAGAAGATTGACAGACACAAAAAATGAGCTAAACTAAGCCTGTATTCAAGGGTTGATGAAATCTAATTGCACCTTGACAACCAAATCGCATCGACGTAGGGTACATCTCATCTTTGCCTGCTGAGGTGTATGATGAATTCAACGCAAGCCGAACTGTTCG
>JADZCJ010000136.1 GCA_020851635.1 Anaerolineae bacterium | reverse complement strand
TTCGGGTTGGGTCAAATTGGGATCGTGTGCGGCGGCAACGACGCGTTCCCGCAGGTCAGTGGAATAAGCACTCATAGATCTCAATGTACCACAATTATCCCTTAAACGAAACAGGAATTCGCTCTAGCATAAAGCCAGCAGTCTGTCGAAGAGGAAATGCAAACGCGCTTATTCATAGCCGATTGACGTAATGGAGAGGCGCGATTTTAACTGAAATTTTGTCTTTTCGATAGACTGCTAGCAGGTTGTCGAGGAGAGCTCATTTGTAACTATGAACGCGTGCCGTAGTATCTCAAAGATAACTATCGTTTGATTTCACTCGGACAATCTGGTAGAGGAGGCCCAACGTGATCGTCAAGGCACACTTGTGGCACGTCGCCATACAGTTGCTCACGCCGTTCAAAATTAGCTCGGGCGAGGTTTCGTCTAAAGACACCATCGTCGTCGAACTGGAGGACGAAGCAGGTCGGGTCGGCTGGGGTGAGTCGTCACCCATGGCCGGCCCGTTTTATTCGCCTGAGACACCAGACTCGGTCTGGGATGAACTGAACGAGCAGCTCTTGCCATGGCTCGCCCAACGCGCCAAAGACCCTTTGACCGATCTGCTAGGTGAACTGGCTGCGCTACCAACGAGCGGCTTCGCCCGCGCCGGCATCGACGGCGCGCTGTGGGATCTACGTGCGCAGAGAGCGAGGATGCCTCTGTACCAAGCGTTGGGGTGCGCGCGGCGCGATGTCCCCTCGGGCTTTGCCGTCGGCCTCATGCCAAACGTGGCTGACCTGCTAGCGGCCATCGCCAGGTACTTGCCAGAGGGCGGCTACCGTCGGGTCAAAATCAAGATCGAACCGGGTTGGGACGTGGAACCATTGACCGCCATCCGCAAATGTTATGGCCCCGGTCTAATCCTGCAAACCGACGCCAATGCCTCCTATCGCCGCGAGCACATACCGGTCTTCAAGGAGATGGACCGCTTTCACCTCGCCATGCACGAACAGCCAATGGCGAAGCTCGATTTCGATGGACTGGTCGAGCTTCGCCAACAGGTCCGCACCCCTATCTGCGTCGACGAGAGCGCCGAGACGCTACCGAGGCTGAGGCAAGTCATTGATCGTGGCGCATGTGACATTGTTAACATCAAGATTCAGCGCCTCGGCGGACTGACTCCCGCGCTGGCAGCTATCGAGCTGTGCGCGCGGCACCACATTCCTAACTGGATGGGCACGATGCCTGAGCTAGGAATTGCCTCGGTTCATGCGCTTCACCTAGCGATGCACACCAACATGCGCTTCCCGACCGATGTTCAGACAAGCGCACACTGGTTCGTGGACAATATCATCGACCCGCCGCTCAGCGTCTGCGACGGCCTGGCGCAAATGCCAGAACTGCCAGGCATCGGGTTTGAGGTGAATCGACCCAAGATCGCCCAATACCTCGTGCGAGAGCAGACGTTCAATCTACCGTCTTAATACCAGCGTGAGTAAGGCAGAAACGATACTCAGATGCAACGATGGCTTCATTCGCTGCGCCCGCCCCAATTGTTCTGCGCGGACGCGTTCGATTCCCCATCCGGGGGCACCACGTCCTGCATAAAACTGAGTGCGGGCATGAACAAACGCGAGTCTTTTTCAATACCTTCGCCAAAATTCGAGTGACGGAAAGGGGCTTTTGCGGTAGAGTTGTGGTTAGCCCAACCTCAACTCAGAACCCCAAAAGCCCATGGATATTTTATTGAGTTTTGCATAAGTAATGGAACAAGCATCTACCATGGCAAGTCCGAAGCATAGATGCATGACCACAACAATTCTTGAGAGTGCGCAAGGCGCCGTTTCGTGGTAACCAACATCGCTTTGAGACTCTCCAACTCTTCAGGGACACTATTCGCCAAGGCAGAGTCTGCCTGACACCAGACGAATTCCGCCGGATTGAGTTCGGGCGCATACCCTGGAAATTGCTCGACGTGTAAGCGCGGATGCGCGGCGAGCCAAGCTTTCACCGTACCCTCGCGATGGATTTTGCCGCCATCCCAGAGAATGATAATGGGACCGCGCACTTGGCGGAACAATTGTTGCAGAAAGCGTTTAACATCGCGTCCCTTAAAACTGCGTTTACGAAATTGGAGATAGAGGGCAATCCGTTTTCGTTTGGGTGAAACCGCCAAAGCACTGATCGCGGAGATTTTCGAGTGCTTGAAACAATAGCGAATCGTTGGCGTCTGTCCGCGCGGCGCCCAAGTCCGTTTGACATTCGGAATCAGCAAGAAACCGCTTTCATCGATGAAAATCAGATGTGCGCCCAAGCGTTCCGCTTTTTTTTGATGCGCGGCCACTTGTATCGTTTCCAACGCGCAATGGCGACTCCATTGCGTTGCGTCGCGCGGCGTTCTGGCTTTTGGCAACTCCAACCCAATTGCTGCAGAACCTTCCAGACGTGGCTTGGATGATATTCGACGCTAAACTGGTGCTTAATCAATTTCGCAATGCGCTTTAACGTCCACAAATCGGTTTTGTATCCCGCAGCCAAAGACCCTCGGAGGAGCAGTTGTTCGAGTTTCTGTTTTTGTTTGGGCGCGAGTTGCGGCGGACGGCCAGGAATCAGCTGGGCTTGGAGTCCCGCACTGCCTTTGCGTTCGTAGGTTTGAATCCAACGACTCACCGAACTGCGCGACGCACTCAGCGCACGCGCGATCGAGGCAGGGAGCTTGCCCGTCGCAAAAAGTTGGATCGCCCGTTCTCGCCGTTTCTGTAACTGTTGTGGTGTCCCTTGTGGTCGCATGTGCCAAAGCATACCACGTTGTTCCATTCTTTATGCAAAACTCAATAGTTTCGGACCTTTTTCGCCAAATCGCCGCGTTAGGCAGCATTCATCCAACTGCGGCGGCTACGGTCGTTCCATAATTGGCGAAGGTATTGATCGGATGAAAACGATTTTTGGTGATAGTCTCTCGACGCGTTTGCTGGAGACTCAAACCACGCAGGCCTTGATTCGCTATGCCGCTCTAAACAAGATGACGCACGCCGGGATGCCACAGAGTTACAAAGTCGCCTGAGCCAATCCCCCACCAAGGGATTGCTGTGCGTCTGATTTTTGATTCATGCACCAACGCCCAAAATTTGACATACTGCCCAAGTTGTTCCGATATCGAGTTAGTGGCACTGCTCGATCAATTCGACGCGCGCGAGGTTCTACATGTTACCTTTGGCTCTGCGCTCGCCCAATTTGGGGGTGAAATCCATACCACCCTGCGCCAATTTCATGACGAATACACAACCACGCTTGCAACTCATTTCTCCAAACACCTCGCCGCTTTGAAACAATAACAAGTCGAATCTCGCAACGCGGAATCCGTAAAGAAAAATGACCCCGCCCGAACCTCTGGATTCGGGCGGGGTCATTTTTGCAACTCACACTCCAAACGGCGCAAACATTTTCGCCGCCGGAATCTCATCAACGTCGTAGGGCGTTTCCTGATACACGTAATAATTCAGCCAGTTCGTGTACAACAAATTCGCGTGTCCGCGCCAGCGCACGAGCGGGGCTTGTGACGGATCATCGTTCGGGTAATAGTTCTTTGGAACGCGTATCTCTAAACCCTTGGACACGTCGCGGTCATATTCTGCTTTGAGCGTCAACGGGTCGTATTCGGAATGTCCCGTGATATAGATATTGCGCCCATCGCGCGAGCCGATCATATAAACGCCCGCTTCATCAGAGACTGCCAAAAGCTGCAGTTCCGGCACACGTTCAATGTCCTCCGCGCGGATCTCGGTGTGCCGAGAGTGTGGAGCAAGAAACTCGTCATCAAACCCGCGCAAAATGATCTCTTGTTTTTTGATGAGCCGGTGCGGAAACACCCCAAACATCTTGGCAGGCAGGTCGTATTTCGGGATGCCGTAGCGATGATACAACCCCGCTTGCGCGCCCCAGCAAATGTGAAACGTCGAAAAGACGTTGGTTTCCGACCAATTCATCACATGCTGCAGCTCGACCCAATAGTCCACGTCCTCAAACGGCATCTGTTCGACCGGCGCGCCGGTAATAATCAACCCGTCGAATTTCTGATAACGCACATTTTCAAATGTCTCGTAATGCGCCAACAGGTGCTCTTGTGGAGTGTTCTTGGACGCATGCGACTCCATATGCAAGAGCGTAATTTCGACCTGCAGCGGTGAATTGCCCAGGAGACGCAACAGCTGGGTCTCGGTTGCAATTTTGGTCGGCATCAAATTCAAGATCGCAACCTTGAGCGGACGAATTTCCTGTTGTTCGGCGCGCGTCGCACCCATCAGGAAAACGTTTTCTGCTTCGAGAATCTTGCGCGCGGGCAAGGTCTCGGGAATTTTGACGGGCATGGTCAAAAAGGAGCATGACGCTTGACGGGCAAAAATGCCCGTCAAGCGTCACACAATGGGTCTAACCTAATGCTTGGTCCAAGTCCCACAAAATGTCGTCAATGTCTTCGATCCCGATGCTCAGCCGCACAAAATCCGGCGAAACACCCGCGCTCTTTTGCTGTTCGGGGGTCAGCTGGCTGTGCGTGGTGCTCGCGGGGTGGATCGCCAGACTTTTGGCGTCGCCCACATTGGCAAGATGCGAGACAAGCTGCAGTTTGTTGATAAAGCTGCGTCCCGCCTCAAGCCCACCCTTGGCGCCAAAGCCCATGATCGCGCCGGGACCTTTTGGCATATATTTTTTCGCGCGTTCGTAATCGTGATGACTTTTGAGCCCCGGATAAGTGACCCACGAGACCTTGGGGTGCTTTTCCAGAAATTCCGCAACCGCTTGCGCGTTTTGCACGTGACGGTCCATTCGCAGCGACAGTGTTTCGACACCCTGGATGTTCAGCCACGAGTTGAACGGCGCCTGGTTGGCGCCAATGTCACGCAGAATCTGCACGCGCGCTTTGAGGATAAACGCGAGATTGCCAAGCGACGAATAGACCAACCCATGATAGCTTTCATCGGGTGTGTTGAAATTGGCAAATCGCGCATTGCCTTCCCATTTGAAATTCCCGCCATCCACAATGATGCCGCCGATCGTTGTGCCATGACCACTGATGAACTTGGTCGTCGAATGAACGACAATGTTGGCGCCATACTCGAATGGGCGGAACAGATAGGGCGTGGCAAACGTATTGTCGAGTAAAACGGGAATACCCGCTTCCTTGCCAATAGCGACCACTTCTTCAACGGGAAAAACGTCAATGCGCGGATTGCCCAGCGTCTCACCCCAGATCAGGCGCGTGTTGGGGCGAATCGCTTTCCGGAAATTCTCCGGGTTGCTCTGGTCAACCAACGTCACATCAATCCCGAGACGCGGAAACGTGTATACAAATTGGTTATATGTGCCGCCATAGAGCGACGACGAGGAAACGATGTGGTCCCCTGCGCCGCAGAGGGTAAAAATCGCCATGGCTTGTGCGCCGTGACCCGAGCTGGCGGCGAGACCACCGACCCCACCCTCCAAACTCGCGACGCGTTGTTCAAACACGTCCGTCGTGGGGTTCATGATGCGAGTATAAATATTGC
Organism: Anaerolineae bacterium; assembly: GCA_020851635.1. Classification (GTDB taxonomy): domain Bacteria; phylum Chloroflexota; class Anaerolineae; order UBA4142; family SHND01; genus SHND01. Next base: position 34,876 of record JADZCJ010000136.1, on the reverse strand, counting down.
CAAATTCCTGGAGCGAAAACAGGCGCGCCGCGTGGTCAGTGTCGTTGAATTGATACGCCGTGGTCTGGTAGATCGGAACGGCGCGCGCGTTCGTGGTAGGGTCGAAATGCGCGCCGGCATGCAGCTGGCGCGTGTTAAAACCGTACTCTCGTTTTTCTTGGTCGGACATCGGGAATGGCTCCTATGGGTTCGAAACTATCTCGGCATGGTTGTCTGGGTCCGAATCCTGTGCTGAATAACCGCAATTCAATGATTCGGACTCGCTCGCCCATTAGCTCGAGATTGTTTCCGAGTATTTTGCCCGTGCCACGTCCTTGTGTCATGGGAAATCGCGTACAAAAAACAAAACGGCACGCTGCTCACCGGGCATCATCGTTCCCGGTGTGAGACAGGCAACAACGAACGACACATACAATCACTCGAGTGTCGCCCCATCGTTTGAATGGCGGGGTACTGTCCGCCGCCTGCCAGCAGTTAGCCGTTCAATCGTCCCAAAGGGACTTAAAGTTGCTATATTCTCGAGGCAGAGCAGTGGTTACAGTCCCCGCCCCAGACACAAGCATAAGATTCTCATAAACAATCCCGTCACGTAAAATTTATGACGATTTTACTAAAACCGCGCGCCTTGTCAAGTAGAGACGCAATATCTTGCGTCTCGCTATTCTTGCGTCTCGCTATTCTTGCGTCTCCCGTACCGCCTCTCCCGCTATGCAGACGGGTGCACGATTTGGAGATGCAGCAAATCCAGCTGGTCCTGGTCCACATCGCTGGGCGCGTGCATCATCAAGTCTTGAGCTTGCTGGTTTTTCGGAAACGCGATCACATCACGAATATTATCTTCGCCGGAGAGAATCGCGACAAAGCGGTCAATCCCCGGAGCCATGCCCCCGTGCGGCGGCGCGCCAAATTCGAACGCCTCCAACATGTGCCCGAAACGAATCTGCTGCCGCTCGGCGTCGATCTTGAGCAGCGAAAAAATCTTTGCCTGCAGCTCGCGGTCGTGGATGCGGATACTGCCACTGGCAAGCTCATAGCCGTTGCAGACCATATCATAGCTGTTGGCGCGGACCGCGCCGGGGTCCGTGTCGAGCAGATGGATGTCTTCCGGCTTGGGTGACGTAAAGGGATGGTGTGCCGCGTCCCACCGTTCCTCCTCCTGGTTCCATTCAAACATCGGAAAATCAACCACCCACGCAAACGCCAGGGCGTTCTTGTCCGCAAGTTTCAGGCGCGCGCCCAATTCGCGCCGCAAAAATCCCAGCGCCTCTGAAACGATTTTCCGCGCGTCCGCCACAAAAACCAATAGGTCGCCGGTCTGTCCGCCCAATCGTTCCACATACGCGCCCTGTTCTTCCGCCGTCATAAATTTGCCCGCGGGCGAATGAATGCCGTCGGCTCGGAGCGCCATTGTGACTGCGCCTTTCGCACCCTTGCTCCTCGCCATTTCGATCAACTCGTCCAGCTCGCGCCGCGTATACTCGGCACAGCTCGGCACGCAAATCCCCTTGACCTGTCCCCCCGCCTGCACCGCATTTTTGAATACGCTGAATCCGGATGCTGCCGCAATATCACTCACATCCGTCAGTTCCATCCCAAAACGCAGATCGGGTTTGTCACTGCCGTACTTGGCCATCACCTCATCATAGGTGAAACGGGGCCACGGTGTTTTCATTTTGCGGTCGGGCGCAAGCCGTTTGACCAGCGCGATAAATAATTCTTCGACCAGATTCAAAATGTCTTCTTGTTCCACAAACGCCATTTCAAGGTCGAGCTGGGTAAATTCGGGCTGGCGGTCGGCGCGCAAATCTTCATCCCGCATACAGCGCGCAATCTGAAAATAGCGTTCGTATCCCGCAATCATCAAGAGCTGCTTGAACTGTTGGGGCGATTGCGGCAGCGCGTAAAATTCGCCGGGACTCATGCGACTCGGCACCAAATAGTCGCGCGCGCCTTCCGGCGTGCTCTTGGTCAGAATCGGCGTCTCGATCTCGATAAACCCGCGTTCGTCCAGCCAGTCGCGCATGAATTTGACCACGCGGTGCCGCAGCATCATATTCTTTTGCATGCGCTCGCGCCGCAAATCGAGATAGCGATAAGTCAAACGCAGCGTCTCATCCACATCGTCGTTCTTGTTGATCACAAAAGGAGGCACTTTGGCGGTGTTCAAAATCTTGGCGCCGCTCGCATAGACCTCGATCTCGCCCGTCTTGAGCGCCGGATTCTCCTGACCGGCGGGACGTTTTTCGACCGTTCCCTCCACCTCCAGCACATATTCGTTCCGCACCTGACTGCCCACGGCATGCGCTTCGGGCGCCGTCTGCGGGTTGAATACCACCTGTGTCAAGCCAAAACGGTCACGCAAATCAATAAATATCAAGCCGCCGTGATCGCGGCGGCGATGCACCCAGCCGGCCAACTTGACGACTTGGGCAACATCCTGTGCCGTCAACTCACCACACGTTTTTGTCTTGTACATTTTCTGTCCCGATGTTTGAATTTGAAACAAGAATTATAGACAGAATCTGCCCTGTCACAAATCCCGAGATGCCACCCACCCACAAGTCCCACCGCAACATTCGCGCCAATTTGCGGAAAATGATCTTGATAGCAGGTTGTCCGAGTGAAGTCAAATTATAGTTATCTTGGTGATACTATGGCGCGCGTTTATAGTTACAAATGAGGTCTCTCCGACAACCTGCTACAGCTATGCCATTTGCAGACACATATCCGGCGTGCCAAAACCCACCATAACTCGCCACAGCCCGCAAATCGGGCGCGTCAGGATGCCCGAAATCGCCTGCCCGTTGTTCAGATACAGGTCGGCAAGCACCAGTCCGATGACAAGAAACGCTGCAAAGATTTCAATCCGCGCATATTGCCAATAGATCTTGTCGGGCAGCAATATCTGCCACAAACGCGAGCCGTCCAGCGGCGCCAGCGGAATCAGGTTGAATAACATCAGACCCAGATTCAAAAGCACAAAAGTCTCGACAAAAAAACCCGGCGAAAAATAATAATTTTCACCCGCAAAAGTAAAAAACTTTTGCGGAGTAAAAGTCAGAAAATGGGTCCGCAAAATCAGCGCGCCAATCGTCGCCATCACCAGATTCGAGAACGGTCCCGCCATCGCGACCAGCGCCATGCCCACTTTGGGGTTGGGTCTCAGCTTGGTCGCGTCAATCTGGACAGGTTTGCCCCACCCAACGCCGACAAATAGAATCATGAGCGACCCGATAGGGTCGAGATGCGCCAGGGGATTCAAAGAGACCCGCCCCATCTTTTTTGGGGTATCATCGCCCAATCTCAATGCCATCCACGCGTGCGCCGCCTCGTGTACCGTCAGCGAAATGACCAGCACCGTTATCAAATAGATAATGATATAAATGATCGGCGTTCCATCCAGACGTAGTAACATTCTTACCTCTGTTTTCAAGCTATCAGATTGCAGGAGCGGGCGCCGCAAGCGGCTGCTCGACAATCTGCCCATCACGCATCAGGATTGACCTGTGCGCCGCCCGCGCCAGATTAGCTTCGTGCGTAATCAACAATATCGTTTTGCCCGCATCCGCGAGTTCGCGCAGCAGCGCCACAATGCCCTCGGCATTAGCCGTGTCCAAATTGCCTGTCGGTTCATCCGCCAGCAAAATCGGCGGATCATTCACCAGCGCCCGCGCAATCGCGACGCGCTGTTGTTCCCCACCCGAGAGCTCGCCCGGCAGTTGCGTCATCCGCGCAGCCAAACCCACCCGCGCCAGCATTTCCTCTGCGCGTTCGCGGCGGTTCTTGCTGCCATCGCCGCGCAGTTCCATCGGCAGCGTGACATTCTCCAGCGCGGTCAACGTGGGCAAAAGCTGGAAAAACTGAAAGACGATGCCGATATGACTGCGCCGGAAAATGGCGAGCGCATTTTCGCCCATCGCGTCAATCCGCGTCCCATCCACCCACACCTCACCCTTGGTTGGCTGATCAATTCCGCCCACCAGGTTCAAAAGAGTGGATTTGCCGCTGCCGCTCGGTCCGATCACCGAGACAAATTCGCCCTGTTTCACCTGAACCGTTACGTCACGCAGTGCATATAGCGTTCGCGCACCCATCGTGTAAACGCGGGAAACGTTCCTGACATCAATCAAAGCGTTGGACATTTACCATCAGAATCGGCTATAATCTCTCGGGTCACATGGACGATTATTCAGTCATCTTGCCCGAATTCGAAGGCCCGCTTGATCTTTTGCTCCAGATGATCGAACGCGCCGAGCTCGATATCACGCGCGTTTCGCTCGCCTCCGTCGCCGACCAATATCTCGAATTTGTGACCAAACCGGGAAACATCGAGCTGAATGCCCTGGCGGATTATTTGGTGCTGGCGGCGCGCCTGATCCTGATCAAATCGCGCTCGCTGCTCCCGCGCGTCGAGTCCGAGCGCGAGATCGAGGTCGAGGATTCCGCCGAGGCGCTTGCGCGCCAGCTCCGTGACTATAAATTGTTCAAACAACTGGCGCAAAAACTCCGCGAACGCGAACAGCGCAATGTCCGCACCTTTCCGCGTCGCGCCCCCACCCCAAAACCGACCGTCACACGTCCGACAAAAATCGCGGGGCTGACTTTCAAGACCCTGTTGAATGCGTTCAAGCGCACCCTTGACGCCGCGCCACAGCTGCCCGCCGGGATTGTGATGGAACCGCTGCGCCTTTCGATTCACCATCGCATCGCGCGCATTCGCGAATTGACAGAGCTGAATCCGCGCGTGGGCTTTGCCGCCCTGCTGGGACAGGCGCAAACGCGCGTCGAAGTGATTGTCACTTTTCTCGCCATTCTCGAATCGCTCAAACGGAAACTGATTTTTGTCGAACAGGACGACATGTTTGGCGAGATCTATCTGACCAGGCGACAAGATGCGGACTCGCGCGTGCCCACGCTGCAAGAGCTGGAAAACGATTTTGCATAGCAAGAGCCGGGTATTCGCCCAACCAGATCTGAATCATCCATCTACTCTTGCAGCCGCCTTGCTCTTGTATAACCAGTTCTCCAACGGTCCCGCCAATTTCTCCCATTGATACTCTCTGGTCATGGCGCTCGCCGCACACGACCCCAGACGCGCGCGCTTTTCCTGATCCCCCAAAAGTTCGATTACCCGGCGAGCAAAAGTGTCTACGTCAGTCGGCGGGACAAGGATACCCGTTTCTCCGTCGCGAATATACTCATGCACCTGCCCAACCGCTTCGGCAACCACCGGCGCCCCGTTCGCAAGCAAGTCAACCAATTTCACGGAACATTTGCACCGGTTGACCAGCGTATCGTCGAATGGAAAGATCGCCACATCCGCCGCCGCAAAATATCCTCGCAATCTTGCGCTCTCGACCCACCCCGCATCCGCCACGCGCTCGCGCCAACCTTGCGCGCGCGCCATTTCAAGAAAGCGTTCCTCTTCGCCAAACAATCCCCTGCCCACCAGCAGCAGTTTCGCGTCCCGCGCCTCTGCCAACACCCGTGTCAGCATGGCGACGAGGCGATTCAAATCAAACTCGAAAAAGCGCGTATAGAGCAGTATCAGTGGCGCACTCTTGATGCCCAATTCCGCGCGAATCTCGCTGCGAGACGCCTTCGACGGCGGTAGTGGATTGACCCCATTCGGCACATACAGCACGCGTTCGCGCGGCACGCCGTGACTGAGAACGATTGTCTCTAGCGCCCTGCTCGCCACTGTCACCGCGTCGGCGTGTCTCAACCCCCAACTCTCCTGCCACGCAAAAAATCGTTTCTGGGACCACGTGTAGGGTCTGGAACCATCCGCCGGCGCAAGGTCGTTCCAACCACCCGCCCCTTCCCAATCGTCCTCATCCAAAAGGATGCGCGGCTTGAAACTGCTCAAATCGCGCAGCTGCCACACCAGCCATTGCACCAGCCCCGAATATGCTTTGGGCTTGAAAATATAGACCGCGTCGGGATGAAACGCGCGCGCAGCCGAGAGCATTCGAACAGGAATTCGCGCGCGCGGGTTGATAGCCACATTCTCTATGCGAACCCCGTTCTGCTCCCAGCCCTTGCCCGAATCTTCGGGATATGACCACGGCGGCAGTATCAATGTGACCGTATGCCCGCGCCCGGTCAGCGCGCCTGCCAATGGCAGCGCGCGCGCCGCCATTGTCCCTTTCGGCTTGAGACCAAAAGGACCGAGCATCGCAACCCGCATCGCTCGATTATAGCATAGCGACTTGACCACCCCTGTTTGACTGGTGATTACCCACATCGCGTAGAATAAGTTTGTATTCAAAACCTTCGAGGTCTCGGAGACCTCGAAGGTTTTGAGATATAGGCAATCACCAGCTGCTTGACGCTTGCGTGAGGCATGAGATAAACTGCTTGTCCCAAACGCCCAGTAGAGCGTTTGTCCAGAACGAGATACAACAAATAGGTCAACGACCCATTAGACGCAGTTGTGTAACTGCGAAACGAGGAGGATACGAGCTGTGAACGAAGCGATGGACCGCGCGCTCGACATGATTTCCGACCAGCAGCAAACGCAAGAAACATTTCGGGTTCGCGGCGGCTTTTTGGTGGCGGTGCTGGCAGTCATTCTTGCTATCGCTACGTTACTCGGCAACAATGTCGAGCAGGATGTCTTGCGTCTGAGCATCGCGACGGCGGACGCATACTCTTTTTTCCAGGCGAAAAATATCCGCCAAACCAGTTACAAGTTGGCGCTGGACCAAATGAATTTCCAAATGGCGGGCGACACAACGAAACTGACCTCCGCCCAACTCGAACTGCTGCAAAGTGGGATTCGCAAATACACAGATACCATCAACCGTTACGAAAGCGAACCGGACCCCGCCGACCCCGCCAATCCGCTTCGGGGCGAAGGCAAGGTCGAGCTGCTGGCGCAGGCGCGGAACATGGAACAACGCCGCGATCAAGCCATGGCTCGCGATGACAATTACGATTATGCTTCCGTCCTTCTGCAAATCGCGATCGTAGTCATGTCCGCCGCCATTATCGTTGTATCGCGCCCCCTCCTTTACCTCTCGCTCGCGCTCGCGGGCATCAGCATATTATTTATCTTGAATGGTTTGTTCTTGATCGTCCCCCTGCCGTTGTAAAAGATAGAAAAACAGGGCGGTGGATAGATTCCACCGCCCTGTTTTCACTCCACCGTCACGCTCTTGGCTAAATTACGCGGCTGGTCAATATCACAGCCGCGCAATGCGGCAACGTGGTATGACAAGAGCTGCAGCGGCACGACCGCCAGAATCGGCGTGAGATGCTCGGGGGCATACGGAATGTAAATCACGTCGTCGGCATGTTCCGCAATAAATGTATCGCCATCCGTCGCCACCGCAATCACCGGCGCGCGGCGCGCGCGCACCTCTTGCATGTTGCTCACGACTTTGTCCAGTGTCGCGCTTTGCGTCGCGATCGCAATCACCGGAATTTCAGGGTCGAGCATCGCGATCGGTCCGTGTTTGAGCTCTCCCGCCGCGTATGCTTCGGCGTGCAAATAGCTCACTTCTTTGAGTTTTAACGCGCCTTCCAGCGCAGCAACATATCCAAAACCGCGCCCAAAAAAGAATGCAGAGCGATACCGGTTTACTTGCTTTGCCAGCTGTTCGGTTTGATGGTCGGAACCGATGATTGCTTGCACCAGATCGGGCAGCCGTACAAAGCTCTGCAACAGTTCGTGCTTGATTTCACCGACCGTTTCGCGCCGTATCGCCCAGTCCAGCGCTACCAGTTCCAGCAGCGCGACCTGCGCCGTATAGGTCTTGGTTGCGACGACCCCGATTTCAGGACCGACATTCAGATAGATCACCGCATCCGCGCCGCGCGTGATCGAGCTCCCCACCACGTTCGTCAGCGCCAGCGTCTGCGCGCCCCGCTCTCGCGCCAATCGAAAACAGGCGAGCGTGTCCGCAGTCTCGCCCGACTGGGTAATCAGGACCATCAACGTTCTTTCGTTCACGACAGGAGAGGCATAGCGATATTCCGACGCCACTTCGACATTGACGGGCACGCGCGCCCATCGTTCCAGCGCCAGCTTGCCAGCCAGCCCCGCATGATACGAAGTGCCGCACGCGACAATATGCACCCGGTCCACGCGGTCAAAATCAATTCCCGCCAGTTCGGGCAGCGCCACGCGCTGCGGCTCCACGCGCCCGCGCAGCGCGTTCGCCAGCGCGGCGGGTTGTTCGTAAATCTCCTTGGTGAAAAAAGTGGCAAACCCGCCCTTTTCCGCCAATGTCACATCCCACGTCACCTCGAACGGTTCGCGCTCGACGGATCCGCCGTCGAGGGTATAAATGCGAACGACGTCGCTTGTGAGGGCAACCACCTCACCGTCTTCAATGACGAGCGCGCGGCGCGTGTGCTCGAGCAGCGCCGGAATGTCGGACGCCAGCAGATTCTCACCCTCGCCGATTCCGACGATCAGCGGCGAAAAATGCCGCGCGCCGATCAAAAGGTCGGGCACTCGCGCATCCATCACCACAAACGAATACGCTCCGCGCACACGTTTCAGCGACGCGCGCACTGCATCGAGGAGGTTGACCGCACCCTCTCCGCCGCGTTTTTCAAACTCTTCCTCGACCAGATGCGCAAAGATCTCGGTATCCGTTTGCGACTGGAACACATGCCCCCGTGCCTTGAGCTCTAGCCGCAATTCTGCATAGTTTTCGATAATCCCGTTGTGAATCACGACGACGCGCCCGCTCTCATCCGTGTGCGGGTGCGCGTTCACGTCGTTCGGCGCGCCGTGCGTTGCCCAGCGTGTATGCCCCATGCCCAGCGTGCCGCGCGGCGCGCTGCCGTTCAATTGATTCACAAGTTTAGACAGCTTACCCTCGCTCTTGCGAATCGCTATCGTGCCGTCGGCGGTCCGCACCGCAATCCCCGCCGAGTCATAACCGCGATATTCCAGCCGTTTCAATCCGTTGAGTAGAACGGGCGTGACCTCTCGATAACCCACACAAGCGACAATGCCGCACATGTTTTTTCTCCTATCAATAGACCATAGCCCAAGCGCAACAATCAAATGCTGCGTCTCGGGTCGGTCAACGCGTCCGCGCGTCAACGCCTCTCGCGTTGCGAGATTCTCGCGTCATTGGCGCGTACGCCGATTCAATTGACAACCTGGGCTTTGACGCACCCGAATTGTGCCGGCGATTGCTCGCGGGTTTTGGGGGCACGTCGGAAAGGGGAGAAAATTATTGTGCTGCTCATCACGAACATAGTTCGTTACGAACTATGTTCGCAAGCACAATGGAGGCATCCGCTGATCTCTCGATTTTCGCGCTTGTGCGCCGCTTGTGCGCCGCTCGCTTAACACTTGCCTCGCGGCAAGGAACCTCCACCTCGTCAACAGGTCAAGCGCAGCGACACCGGTGCCAGACTGGAGAGTATCTTTGATTACACCGTGACGTTCTTGACCCGACCATGCGCTCATTTTCCCCATTGGTTTGGAAACTATCTCGAAATGGCTGCCTGCGCTCGAATTGTGCTCTGAACAGCTGCAAGTGTACAACTCGAACCCGCTTGCCTTTTATCTCGAGACCGTTTCCTAATTGGTCAAAGGCATCACCTCCGATTTTCCGCTTGCTTTACTTTCCATGCCATGATAAGGCACAAGATAGCGCGGCGCAAATCCCTCAACCTCCGAATAGACTCCGCGACATTCGGGTGGCAGCATCCTCGCAAGCGAGCACATGATCTCGTCCGTAATGTTGGAAATGTCCTCACGCGTAAATTTGGTTTCTCGCGGTTGAACGATCATCGGCGGACGCATGCGAACGTGAACCGTCACCAGGTTCAGCGATTTCATGCCCTTTACCATGTCGCGGGCGCCCCATAACGCCACCGGCAAAATCGGGACACAGGCACGCGACGCAATCAAGCCCACACCCTCGTGCGCCTGCTGCAACCCGCCGGTCTTGGCGCGCGTGCCTTCGGGCGCCATGAGCACGGCATGACCCGCGCGCAACAGCCGAAACGCGTGCTTGACCGCCTGCATATCCGCTTCGCCCCGTCGCACCGGAAACGCGCCATATGCATCAAACATCCATTTCCATTTGCCCTCGAACAAATCTATCTTGGCCATCGGAAAAACATCCGGCCGCAGATATGAAGTCGGGATCAGCGGATCAAGAAAATGCGTGTGATTGATAATGATCAAGAGCGGGCCCGTTTTGGGCGCGTGTTCCCTTCCCTGCATGTCCAACTTGAACATAAAGTGGTACAAGAAACGCATCCCGTAATTGGCAAACGGATGAAATATGGGAACAAATCGGGTGAAATCCATACGATTCAGGCAGTCGCGCGCGAGCGGTCCCCCACAATCTCGAGTGCCCGCTGCACGGTTTCCTCGATCGTCAAATCGCTGTTGTCCAGCTCGATCGCATCCTCGGCGGCGCGCAGGGGCGCAACGCTCCGCAAAGAATCCAGTTCGTCGCGTCGCAATATTTCGTCGCGCATTTGCTCAAAAGTCACATGCTGTCCCCGCTCCAGCCGGTCACGCATCCGGCGGCGGGCGCGCGCCTCCACCGAAGCGGTCAGGAATATTTTACACCCTGCATCCGGCACGACGATTGTGCCAATGTCGCGCCCGGCCATAATAATGCTGCCGCGGCGCGCTATTCGCCGCTGTTGGTCCGTTAGCGCCCGTCGTACGCCTGCATACGCTGACACGACAGAGACGTTGCGGTCCACCTCCGGGCGGTGCAGCTCGGCAGAAACGTCGCGCCCATCCACAGAGACAACCCCACGCGCGTCATCGCTCGCAGGATGCACATTAATTTCTACCGTCCCGGCAAGCTCCGTCACCGCTTTTTCGTCGGCAATCGCAATCCTCCGCGACAACGCCTCATTTGTTACCGCGCGGTACATCAGTCCCGTGTCGAAATAAAAATAACCCAGCGCAGCTGCAAGTCTTTCGGCAAGCACGCTTTTGCCCGACGCGGCCGGACCATCAATCGCGATCGTTTGCGGCAGGTTCACGGTTTTCATTAGGGTTACGCGTCGCGTCGGTTATCCTTTGGCTTGTGCCGGGACGATGAATCTTGTTTCGGACCACGCGGAGGCGGCGCATTCCGTTTCGAGCCGTGTGGCGGTCTATAATCGGACCCCTCCCCGCGCGCACGTTCGTTCCCCTTTCGGCCGTCACGCGGCGGACCCTCGCGACGCGGCGCTCCACCGCCCCCCGTTCGGGGTGAGCCGCCACGCCCCGGAGAAAAACTCGTTCGCGTCGGCGGCGGCTCGCGCCGCGGACCCTCATCACGGCGCGGCGGACCTTGCCGACGCGGCGCAAAACTTTTGCGCGTCGGGCTTTCGTCGCGGCGCGGCGCTCCACCGCCCCCCGTTCGGGGTGAGCCACCACGCCCCGGAGAAAAACTCGTTCGCGTCGGTGGCGGTTCGCGGCGCGGACCCTCATCCCGGCGCGGCGAACCTTGCCGACGCGGCGCAGAATCTTTACGCGGTGGGGCATCACGGAGCGGCTGAGAACTCCTACCACCCTGTCTGGCTCCGCGACGCGGCATTTCATCACGACCCGCATCACCTTCGTCCCGCCGCGCCGGACTCGTCTCTGCCCGCTCGGACGGGCGAGCGCGTTTCTCGGACTGTCCCCCGGTCTTGGTCAACAGCGCGACCTCGTCCTGCGACAATTTGCGCCACTCGCCCACCTTGAGATTGCCCAGTTTCAGCCCGCCCATGCGGACGCGCACCAATCGCTTGATCGCATGACCCAATGCCGCGCACATGTGGCGAATTTGCCGCTTTTTTCCTTCGTGCAAAATGATCCGCAGCCATGTTTCGTCGCGTCCCGCTTCGCCCACATCCTGATTGCGCCCCGCGCGTTCTGCCACATCCGCGCGCATCCACTCGCCGTCATACAAGATGCCCTTTTCGAGACGCGCAATTGTCTTGTCGTCCGGATTGCCAAAGACTAATGCCAGATATTCTTTTTCGTGCTCGTATCTGGGATGCGTCAGACGGTTGGCGAGCGCGCCATCGTTTGTGAGAAACAACATCCCTTCGCTCATCAAGTCCAGCCGTCCCGCCGCAAACAACCGCCGCCCGTCGGGGACCAAATCCAACGCGGTCTTGAGGTTCGAGGTATCGTCGCGGTCCGAAATATACCCGCGCGGCTTGTTCAAAATATAATACGCTTTCGGTTCCAACGTAACGGGCTGACTGTCCACCGTCACCTTGTCCAGCGCGGGGTCAACCTGCGTGCCGAGTTCGGTGATCACCTTGCCATTCACGCGCACCCGTCCTGCCAGAATCATTTCTTCGGCATGGCGGCGGGAGGCAACACCCGCTTGCGCCAACAACTTTTGGAGACGTTCCGTCATAATTTTCGCTCGACTTTTTCCTTGCTCATTCTGCTAGCACGTCTGTTTGAACCCGGGATTCCCCATCGGCATGATTTTCTATCTGATCGTTCATCCGGTCTGAAACGCCATCACTGGCGGATTCTTTTGGATTTGTTGTTTCAATTTCTGCCGCAACCGGCGCGCTCCCGTTCTGCGATGCCCTCTCTTTTCCGCTGCCTTGCCCCGGCGGCGCAGGGTCCGTCAGTGCAGGTAAAAAAGGCGTCATTTCTTCCGGCATTGGCGGCAGCTGCTCCAGACTCGTCAGCCCAAAATAATAAAGAAAATCAAACGTTGTGCCATACAGGTTTGGATGACCAACCGTATCCAACTCACCCACCACTTCTATCAAGTTGCGCGCCAAAAGGGTGCTGATCACCCCATCGCAATTTACGCCGCGAATGTTTTCGATTTGTGGGCGCGTGACGGGTTGGCGGTAGGCAATAATCGCCAGCGTTTCCAGAGCGGCGGGCGAAAGGCGCGGCGCCGTATCCAACCCCAAATATTTCTGTACCTGTTCGGACACCTCGGGCGCGCTCACAAATTGAACGCGGTCTCGCATCCGCTGAAGCCGAATCCCGCGCGCCCCATAATCGCTCTCGATTTCGTTCAGCGTCGCTTCAATCAACGCCTCATCTTGTTCCAGCGCACCCGCAAGCGTTTCGCGCGAGACGGGCCCATCAGAGACCAGAATAAATGCCTCGACCAGCATTTTGAGGTCAGCTGCGCCATTCGTCGAAATGGGAATAGAAATATCGTCGCTCATTCGTCAGCTCTTGGCGGCGTTCTCGGCCGCCTCTTCCTGTTTAGCAGCAATCAAACTCGCCAAATCCAGCTTGGGCACATCCGGCGTTGTTTTCTTGGGCGCTTTCATCTGTTCCAGTTTAATTTGCACCTTGCCTACACGCAAACCCAGCCCGCCTTCCAAAACTGTCCGGGTCACATCCATCAGTTCGTCCGTTTTCTTTCTAACATCCGAGTCCGGCGTCATCACCAAGTCCACCAACACATCCACCGTATCATTCTTGCCCTTGAACACTCTCGGCTGCGCGCGAATCACACCGGGCAGCGGTTCGAGCGCATACTGCAGCTGGCTCGTGATGGCGTCACTGCTCATCAACACATCCGCCCCCTGGATAGATTTCAGGTGCAGCCGTGTTTTGCCGCTCGGCATCAATTCCAGATACAGCAACAGAGCCGAAATCGCAAACCCCAGAATCGCCGCGCCAATACAAAATAACTGCGGAATCCCCAGTTGGTTCGTGCCAAAGGCATTCAATGTATTCTGGAGTGTCGGCATTACAAGAGGTCTGAAAAAAATGATCACAAAAATCGAGGCACAGGAGAATACAACACCCAGAAGCAAGAGCACGACAACAACGGTGCGGTTGATGAGATTCACCGAATCACCTCACAGCGGCAATTGTGACGAGCATTATATCTCTCTCTGCCAAATGAACAATGCAATCAAATCGAATGTCCGCCGCGGATACGGACCAGCAAGCTCGCCAACAGCGCGATCCCTAACAAAACGACCCCTACCCCGGACAGAACCAGCCCGATATAGAACGAGCGCGGAGCATACAAAAACTCGACGCGGTGCTGCCCCGCGGGCAAGAGCACCGCTCGAAAAATCACATCGGCGCGCGTCAGCGGCGCGGGCTTGCCGTCCACCGTCACCCGCCAGCCGGGGTCCCATGCGTCGGTCAGCACCAGATACCCTTCCGAGTCCAAACGCGTCTCTATGACCACGCGCTCCGGCTCGTAAATCACAATCTCTGCGCGTTCACCCAAGCCGTGCCCGAGGTCAGTCTCGAATTCGGGTCCCTCAGCCACAAAAATCTCTGCATTCGGTTTGGGCGAGCGCAGCTGCGCCAATGCTTCGGCATCCTCGACCCGCCTGACATTGTGCGTGATAAACGCGCGCCGCACGACATCCTTATTTTCAAAGACCGCCACATCTTCGCTGCGATAGACCAACGCATGGCGCCCCTTGCCTGTGACGGGCGCGAGATCAATCGCCGCGTCACCCGTCAAAAGCGAAACACTCTGGATATGCAGCAAGTCACCGTTGATGCGCGGCTCTATACGCACTTGCACAATCGGCGCGGGCGCATCCGCAAAATTGATGCGCGTGCGAAACGTATGCCCTTTGTGTTCTTGAATGGGAAATGCCGAGCGCGCGGCAAAGGTAGAGGCAATTTCGGGACGCGCATGTTTGATGGCGCGTATCACATCACTGCGGTCATACGCCCATTCTGCCGTATCGCGCCCCGCAAGCAGCTGCACGCGATATTCCTTGCCCGCCTCATCCGTCAAGACCACGTCCGCAACAATCGCGCCGTCGGGCAGATACGCCGATTGGGCGAGTGACGATTCAATCTCGATGCTGTCCGCATCCACAATCGAAAATTCCAACGGCTCATGGATTGGGTCTATCAAAAAAGGATCGTGCATGTCCGCCGCCTCGGTTTGCGCGTCCACGGGCAAAAGCTGCGGAATCATGTAATACCGCACGCCGAGCTTGCTCAACATCACGGGCGATAGGTTCTCTAGAAATTCGCGCGTGTTGCGCGGTATCAATGGCGTATAGCCGTGCGCCCCCGCGACCCCATGTGCGGCATTGAGATTCGGATACAAACTCTCATTCATGACCGAGATCCACGGCAAAATCCATTCACTGGTCATGATGCGCGAGCGGTCAGTCAGGTCCAGTTCGTCCAACACGCGCGGACGCGGAAAAATTTCAGCGCGTGGCGCGATCTGATTGAATGTCTGGCTGTAGACCGCGCCAAATGCCAGGAGGTCAATCAAGACCAGCCCCATCGCCGCGGCGGTAAAAAATACGCGGTCCACTCGCGTCACGCGCAATACCAGCAGCGCCGCCAGCCCGCCCAACACCACGGGCAGCGCACGCCACAGCTCTAGCCAGGTTTCTACCGCGAGCGCGTTGCCAATCAAGACAATCAAGAGCGCGAGAAAAAACGTCACCCCTGCCGCTAGCAGCGCATTACGAAATACCTTGGATTCGTACGCGCGTGCGCGCAGCGCGTCAAAGCCAAATCCCGCCAGCAGCGCCAGCGCCAGCGCAAACGGAAACAAAAAGCGCGCGGGCACGCGAAACAAATTAAATAGCGGTAGCGCGCGCAGCGCGGGATAGAGCGGTGTGTATCCGCCAAACGCAAGCGTCAGAGCGCCCAGCGCCAACAACGCCCAAAACCAGATTTCGCGGTCGCGGCGCATGACAACGGCTGCACCCGCCAACACGAGCGGCAAAATCCCGACATAGGCAATGACTTCGACTGAGGTGTTGGGATATGGGCTTCCGCGCAAAAAGGGAGCGCCGAGCAGCGCCAGATAAAATGGATTATACGAAAAAGTTGTAAAAAACTCCTCATCCACCCCGCCCGCGCGAATAGACTGTTGCGAAAATTCGAACGTCGGCAAGAGCTGCGCCGATGCGATCAGCGTCCCCAACAGCATCGCGGAGAGCGGCGTCAGGACGACCGAACTCCTCCGCAAGAGCGCGGCGAGATCGCGCCTCGTTTCCGCGGTATCCGAGTGCGGCTCCACGAACTGCATCGCCAGCACATAGACCGCAAACGTGAGACCGTTAATGACCGCGAACTGCGGATGCCCCCCCAGCCATTGCAGCGCAAACGCCAGCGTCAACAACGTCCACATCCACAACCGATGCCATCCGACCCGCCATTGTTCGTACAGATACAAGAGCCACGGCAGCCACGCCGCCACGCTCAGCACGTTTGGGTGTGTAATGCGCGCCGCTCCAAAGCCGCCCAGCATCACCGCCATCGCCGCAATCCACGCCCCGGCGGTGGATATACGACAAAGGCGCGCAAACAAAAAAATTCCCGCGCCGAGCAGCGCGAGGTGGAGCAAAATATCGTAATTGAGAGCCGATTCGACGGGCAAGAAACGATAAAGCAAAAGGTGGAGCGGATAAAGCGCACCCGTTTGCATCTCGGCGAGGAGCGGCAGCCCGGTCAAGATTTCGGGCTGCCAAAGCGGCAGGCGTCCGGCTTGAAGCGCATCCGCGTAAAGGATGCGTGTGGGAAAGAAAAAGCGCGCGATGTCCCCAAAAAAAAACATGCCCAAACCGAGCGACGCGCGCCAATAGACGAGCAAGGGGGCAAGAACGATTGATCCCAGACCAAGCCAATCCCAAAACGCTCCAAACCCGTCTCCTTGACTGCGCACGGGCAAGAAACGGGTCCGGTTCGACCGGTCCAACTCTGGATTAGGGGCTGGCATCCTTCAGGATTATTTCGCCGGTTGCGGGCACGATGCTTTCGACCCTGATTTTATCGGGAACGTCCACTGCGCGCAAAACTGACTGAAAAGTTCCCGGTTCGCAGCGCGGCGCGTCAATCAAAATTTTCACATCCGTGCGCTGCAGCGCCTGCAGGATCGGGAGGGGACCCGAAAGAATCACCTGGACGGATGCCGGAGAGATTTCGGCTGGCAATCTACAGCCCTCTGAATTGCTCACTTGCCGCTGTACGGTCAAGCCGCTCAGGACCGGCTCGACCGCCACCAGCAACAAAACATCGTTGGCGTTCAAAACCGACACCCCTTCGGGCAATCTGAGACGCACACGCTGTGAGATGCTTTCCTGCGCCCCTGCCAGCTCCAACGCCTCCGTCTCGACAAAACCACCGAGTTGGTTCAGCGCCTCCGGCGCGCCGACCAACGTCACCGTCGCCGGATCAACGCTGATATCGCTGACCCAATATCCGGATGCAGGGTTACCCGTAATTAGCGCCTTGACCGCCACATCCTTGTACCCCACCCGCTGCTCGACCGGGACTTTGACTGTCACGGTAGACGGTTCGACCTGCAAACCCTGCACCTGATTCCCCTGCGCATCGTACAGAATAATGTTTGCCTGCCGCTCGACGGCGCTCTTGGCTCCGCGCAGCGCCACTTCTACCGAAGCGTCGTTTATGCGCTCGATTTCGTCCGCCGGTCCCGTCACATTGACTGTCGGTGGTTTGATCTGCGGCGTCTTCATTTCATATCCGAGTGGGGGGTCGTCCAACACACGCGCGCGAACGATCATCGGCACAGTCACCAGCTTTTCAAGCCGTACCTGCACCGTCGCGGGATCAACCGCCAGCACGCGCACCGAGGGGTCGGTGCTAACCGCGTTGAGCCGGACCGTGTATTCGCCTTCATCCAGTCCGCCCAGATCAGCCGTAATTCTAAAATCCGAATTGCCGAGGGAATCCCAGCGGTTCGCTGCACTGCGAATCCGAACGCGCGCTGCAAGCCGCGAAGGTTCCAACAGAGTCAATTCATCGCCGCGGTTCTGAAAAGCGATCGGGATGGCGTCGGGGAATAGCCCTTCACGAAATGGGTTTTCTTCGTTCGTTGCGACAATCCATACAATGAGGGCAAAAACAAGCGCAATCAGAATAGATGCCGCATTCGAGAGGAGAGAGCGAAACATTAATTCTTTCGTGCCAGACTTTTGGCGCCGCCCGACCCCAACAGCGGAGCAAAAAACCGGCGCATCGGGTCTGTCGCGGCGCGTCCGGTGTACAAATTCGTGAGCAGGCGATTTAGATTACCCTCGTCGAGATTGCGGATCAATCGCCCGTTATGCGCCACCGAAATACCCCCCGTTTCTTCGCTGACGACAATCGCAATCGCATCCGAGGTCTCTGTCACGCCCAACGCCGCGCGATGGCGCGTCCCCAGATCGCGGTCCACGTCCGGATTTTCAGAGAGGGGCAGCATGCAGCTCGCTGCCAGAATCCGTTCATCCCGCAGGATGACCGCCCCATCGTGCAAGTTGGTGTGTTTGTTGAATATCGTCTGAAGCAAATCAACCGATGCTTCCGCGTCGAGTTTGACCCCCGTCTCGATGTATTCCTGCAGACCGGTGCGCCCTTCGATCACAATGAGCGCGCCGACCATCTGCCGCGCAAGTACGCCGGCAGTGCGCGAAAGCGTCGCGAGGAACTTGGTCGTGGCGTCGGTCGCGCGCGTCCCGATAAGGGCGCGGGGACGGCCGAGACGTTCAAAGGCGCGGCGCAATTCCGGTTGAAAGATGATCGGAATTGACACGAGCATGGCGGGGATAGAATTACGGATGAGCCAATTAAAGGCGGTAAGATTGAGAAAGGTGCTGGCAAGCACGGTGAGGAACGCGACCAATAGAATCCCGCGCAGCAATGTCACCGCGCGGGTGCCGCGGACCAGATAAAAAAGCCCTAAAAAAACGAGCGCGACAAGCAGAATGTCAACAACACTCGAAAGATTCAGCCGGGCGATAAGGTCTTGCTCACTCAAAGTTTCATTCCGTAATAGGCGCGTGCAGTTCCGTCAACAACCGTTGGTAATCATCCGCCTGTGGCGGGTCCAATGCAATAATATCTTGAATCACACTGACCGCTTGCTCGTTCTTGCCCTGGTTTAGCAAGCGTTCCCCCAATTCGTCGAGCAATTGGATCGCTTTCTCCTTGTCGCCCGTCGTCACATAATTCGCGGCGAGATATTGATGCAAAAATATCTGTTCGGGAAACTCGCTCGCGAGTGATTCCAGCGCCGCGCGGGCGTCAAATGGAGTCTCAATATAACGCTGGAGCAATTCGTCCAGTTCCATTTGCGCGGTCTGAATCAGGTCCTTGCGCAAATACAACTCTACCAAATAATAACGCGTATTGTTGTCGTTGGGGTCTTCGCGGCGCATCTCTTCGAAAATTGCAAGCGCTTTGTCATGTTCGCGCAGTTTTAGATACGCGACCCCAAGATGACGACGCAGCGCCGCGGGCGTTTTGCCGACAACCCCCGCACGACTCGCCAACGCCAGCCCCTCACTATATTTGTCTGCCGCCTGACGCAGTTGTCCGTTCGCCTCCAATCCCTCCCCAACCGCCTCAAACTCGTTCAACGCCTCGGGCAGCTGCCCGCTCTGCACCAGCACATTAATCAGTTTGGCGCGCCGTGTTACATCGTCGGGACCCAGTCTCAGCGCCTGCCTATAGAACGAAATCGCCTTGGGCAAATCGCGCCGCACTTCGGCGGTTTCCGCGAGCGCATCGTATTTCAACACCGCTTCGGAAATGCGCCCCGCGGTGAGATTGATCTCGGCAAGCTGCACATGCGCCGGCAGATAGTTAGGCGCCAACTCGATGGCTTGATATGCCAAGTCGCCTGCAGAATACAACTTGCCCTCTCGCATCAATTCGTCGCTCACGCGCAACAGTTCGATCACACGCTGCATCTCTGGCGTTTCAAACACCTCTTGCATCGAGAGCGGCGTGCCGCCCATCGCTTCAGCAGAAATGTGGTCGCGCACCTCGCGCACCTTGTCCTGCCAACCCTTGTGCGTGAGAAACGCGAGCAGCGTAGCGCGATACTTGTCCGCCGATTCGTCATCCCCCTTGGCGTGATAACTCTCTGAAAGCGACTGATACAACCGTATGACCTGGTCCGCCTGCGCGCGATTGACTGTAGCCAGGTCCACAATCTTCATCGCCTGAATATAATGATCGAGCGCCTGGTCTATCTTGTTTTGCGACCGATACGATTGTCCCAGCGCAAAATGCGACGCGACCGCATACTGCGGTTGTTTGGCCGTTTGATTGAGCAGCGCAATCGCGTTGCTGTGCTGCAAGTTGTTTTGATACAAGATCGCAAGATTAAACTGAATCTCCGGGCGCACCATGCCCGCCGCCAGCAACTGCTCGTACAAATCAATCGCCTGCGTTGTCTGACCCTTTTGCTGGGCTTCGATGGCGCGTGACAACATCGAGTCTACATCCGCTCCCGAATGTCCCCCGCTTTCCCCCCGCCGCCACGGGGTCTTGTCATCCAGGACAGAGGCCGCCAAACGCGCCAGCGCGCTGCGCCGCGCCATTTCGACCGGACTCGTTCCGGCAAGTGCCTCATTCGATACGCCGCGCCCGGTGAATTCATTCAACATAAAACTCGCCTGCGTGTTTTCGGGTTCGAGACTCAACGCGCGTTCAACGCATCGCTGGGCATGTTCCACGTCGCCCGATTTTTGCGCCAGCTTTGCCAGCGCCATCCATTCACGCGCGGCGGGTCCCGTATGCCCCGCATCCGTAAACGCTGCCGCCAGCTTTTCATGCGGCTCGGGCAGGTCAGGGTCCAGCACGCTGACTTTGCGCCATGCCTCGACCGCCTTGTTCATCTGCTTTTGCTTTTGATACATTTCACCAAGTCGCAGATAGGCAGTCACAGCATCCGTTTTGCGATTCATTTTTTCCAGCAGAATCGCAATCCGCGCACGCGGCACCGTATCATCCGCTTGCATCTTGGCAAGCAATCTGTACTCGGCGAGCGCCTCCTCCAATCTGTCGGCCTCTTGCAGTGCCAGCGCCAACCCGCTGTGCGCCGACGAATCTTCGGGAAATTCGGTCAGCGCACGACGATATTCTTTGTTGGCGGTGTCCCACCGCCGATCCCAGGCAGCATTGGACGCCTTTTTCAAAGCATCCTGGAACGCAGTTTTGTTTGCAGGCATAGCGAGATGGGCGCCGGGTCTTGCGAAAAACTATGAATGACTCGAGTGCGGACGGTATGACGATGCGCGCTGAACGGGTCCCCCAACCCGTTCCATTCACGCCAACAACAATGATACTAAAAAGATTACCACATTGTATGCAATCCATCAAGCGGAATTTAGGGCTAGCAGGTTGGTTAATGATGCGCTGGCGCTCCAATCCGCCTGTTGTCCACAAACTTTTGCAGTCATGCGCCACTTGATTTACAATAGCCCGAGCTTTTCATACCGTCGGCGGCGCTTCGCTCGCTGCCCGCGGCGGCGCGAATCCCGATTGTGTCCGGCGCATCATTTACCGGGCGCTTGTGAACCGGCTTGTCCCGGACTGGCTGGGATCGGACGTTTGCCAAAAATAACGTAAAACAAGTTAATAAATGATGAGCTTGCGGAACTCAAACTTGTGAAAATCGCCATAGATGCGATTGGCAGTGATGCTCGCCCCGTGCCGGATGTTCAAGGCGCGGTTGATGCCGTGCGCGAATATGGCGTCGAGGTGCTCCTGGTCGGTCCGGAAGCCCTCATTCGTCGGGAACTCGACAAAATCGGCAATTTGCCCGATGGAATCCACATTTGCAATGCCACCCAGGAAATCATGATGGGCGAGCATCCGGCGAACGCCGTGCGCGAGAAAAAGGATTCGAGCATTGTCGTCGCCGTTCAGCAGGTCAAAAAGGGCAACGCCGACGCCTTTGTGTCCATGGGGCATACGGGCGCCAACCTCGCCGCCGCCGTCTTGCATCTCCAACGCATTCAAGGCGTGCATCGTCCCGCGCTGGGCGCCATGTTTCCGACGCCCAAGGGTCCTGCCCTCTTGATTGACGTTGGCGCCAACACCGACTGCAAGCCCGAATGGTTGGAACAGTTTGCCATCATGGGCGAATTGTATGTGCGCGCGGTCCTCGGCATTGATCGTCCCCGCGTGGCTCTGCTGGCAAACGGCGAAGAGGAAATCAAGGGCAATCAAGCCGTCCAGCAAGCACACGCCCGCTTACAGGCGCGCGCTGCCAAGGGCGGTATGAATTTCGTCGGCAACATCGAGGGCAAAGACGTGCCGGCGCATCTCGCAGACGTGATCGTCGCGGACGGTTTCGTCGGCAACATTGCCCTCAAGACCGCCGAAGGCATCGCAAAAATGCTAAACGAGTTGCTTCGTTCGGAAATCCAATCGAATCCTATTTCGATGCTGGGCGGCGCGCTTGCGATGCCGGCGTTCAACAAGGTCAAAAAGATTCTGGACTATACCGAGTACGGCGGCGCGCCCTTGTTGGGCGTCAACGGTGTCGTCATTATCGGACACGGACGCTCGAACGCCGTCGCGGTCAAAAACGCGATTCGCGTGGCAAAACGCGCCGTCGAAACCAACATCCTCGAAACTATTCGCAGTGGAGTAACTGCGGTTGATTAGGAATCTCCCCCCCCCCCTTCGTGAACCTGTTATGCTGGATCAGATATTTGAAGAGCGCTATCTGCCCGATCCGCTTGCTCAAATGGCGCGCGTTTCGCGCACTCGCCGCCCGCGCGTCGTCATCACCGGGCTTGGCATCCTGTCACCCAACGGCAGCACCGTTGACGAATTCTGGAAAAACTCGCTCGCCGGGCAAAGCGGCATTTCGGAAATCACTCGCTGGGACTCGGCCCCTTTTCCATCGCGCGTCGCCGGTCAAATCACGAATTTCGAGCCGCGCGACTTTATGGATTTCAAAGAGGCGCGGCGCATGGCGCGCTGTTCGCAGTTCGCTGTCGCATGCGCTAAAATGGCAGCACAGGACGCCTGCTTGGGGTTGCCCGTCGAAAACCGTGAACGCGTCGGGGTATTGTTTGGCACGGCGATCGGCGGCGTGGACGTGATGGAAGACGGCATGTACACCGTGATTCAAAAAGGGTGGAACCGCCTTTCACCATTTGCCATCGGCGCCACCATGCCCAATGCCCCTGCTTTTCATATCAGCATGACGACCGGCGCGCTCGGCTATCTGGGCACCATCACTGCCGCCTGTTCGTCGGGCACGCAGACGATCGGCGAGGGCGCCGAACTAATTCGCCGCGGCTGGGCGGACACCATGTTTGTCGGCGGCACGGATAGCGGTGTTGTGCCCATTGGGATTGCGGCGTTTGTCCAAATGCGCGCCATCAGCACACATTACAACGACAACCCTCAGGGCGCATCGCGACCTTTCGATGCCCAACGCGACGGTTTTGTCATGGGCGAGGGCTGCGCCGTGCTGGTGCTGGAATCGCTCGAACATGCCATTGCGCGCGGCGCCAAGATTTATGCCGAAGTGCTGGGCAGCTCGGTCGCCTCCGATGCGTTTGATGTCGTCGCCCCGGACCCGACCGGCAAAGGCGAAGTGCGCGTGATCAAGCTCGCCCTCGCCGATGCGGGAATCGGCATTGACGACATTGACTATATCAGCGCGCACGCCACCTCCACCGTCGTGGGAGACAATATCGAAGCCAAAGCCATCAAACAGCTCTTTGGCGAACGCGCCTTTCAAATTCCTATCAGCGCGCACAAATCCATGATCGGACACACCCTCGGCGCAGGCGGCGCAATCGAAGCCGTCGCGGCGTGCCTGACCTTGCGCGACCAGGTCCTGCATCCCACGATCAATCTCACGGAACCCGACCCGGAATGTGTTGGACTGGACCTGGTGCCCGACACGGCGCGACCCGCGACCGTCGAAACCATTCTCTCCAATTCATTCGGTCTGGGGGGCCAAAACGCCTGCCTCGTGCTCGGCAAATACGATTAAATTATCATGGCTCAAATCGTCACAAACACCCCCTTGGTCGAACGGAATGCGAAACTGGGACGCTGGATTACAACCGGCTCGCTGATCGTAATTCTCGCGCCGCTCGCAATCACGTTCCCCGCGCTTTTTTCGGGGCGCAGCGAAATCCCTACCGAACAACTCTTGTTGTTGTATGGCGCGCTCATTCTCGGATTGGTCCTCTCGAACGTCGGCGGCTATTTCCTGAACCGCTGGGGCTTTAAATATTACGAAGCGGTCGGCAACGCTCTAAAAGGCACCGACAAAAAGTACCGCCTCTACAACTATTCTCTTCCCGTACATAACGTCCTGCTTTCGCCTTACGATGTGACCGTGCTGCTGCTAAAAAATGTTGACGGACAGGTCACGGTGGACTCAAAGGGCTGGCGCATGAATCTCAACCTCTTGCGCTTTTTGCGGTGGTTCAGCAGTGAACAGTTGGGCGACCCCACCAGGGACCTCGAAGCGCAAAAGGAAAAATTGCTCGCCTTTATTCATGACCGTCTCGGCGCCGGGTTTAATCCCCCGGTTGAGGGCTTGATCGTTTTTACCAACCCACGCGCCCGGATCGAGATCACAAACGTGGATTTGCCTATTGTGTTTCTGCCTTCGAGCGAGGATGCCCTCAAGAACGCGCTCAAGAAACCAAAGAACGCGCCGCAGCTGAAAAAAGAGGTGTATGACGCGCTGTATGAATTGTTTGAAGAAGAAGCAGAAGCGCGCCGCGTCGAGGCATCGAGCGGTCTGGTCATCGCCGGACGGAAAATCCTTTAATTTGTCACGGACGCATCCAATGCAAATATCCATCATGCTCGAAGGACAGTCGGGACTGACATGGGACGTCTGGCAAAAGGTCGTCGCGCAGGCGGACGCTTGGGGCGTCACCGGACTCTACACCTCCGACCACTTTACGTCACCCCATCCGCCGAACCGCAACGCGTTGGAAATGATCGTCGCCGCCGCCTATGCCGCGACATTTACCAAACGCGTAAACCTGGGTCCAATGGTTTCGCCCATCTCTTTTCGCGACCCGGTGATGCTGACGCGGCAGGCGATCATGCTCAACGAGTTGAGCGGCGGGCGCATGGTTCTCGGCGTCGGCGCGGGTTGGATGGAGCGCGAGCATCGGATGTTTGGGTATACGCTGGGGAACGTCACAACCCGCATGGCGCGTTTTGCCGAAGGCGTCGAAGTGATTCATCTCCTCGTACACACTCCCGGTCCCGTCAATTTTCGCGGGCAATTTTTCAATCTCAATCAGGCAGAACTCAAGCCGCGCACCCGCACGATGCGCATCCTCGTCGGCGGTAATGGCGTTCAAAAGACCCTCGGGCTTGCCGCGCGCTATGCCGACGTTTGGAACGGCGTCCATATCAGCCCAGCGACCTTTCGAGAGCTTTCCCATGTTTTGGATCGCTACGCGACGACGGCAGGACGCGATCCGCAAGCCATCAAACGCACCCACTCGACGCCATTGTTTTTTGGCGACACTCCCGCCGAACTGGAGAAACGATTGGATTATGTGCGAACCTGGCGCGACGAGTTTCGTGCCATGCCCGTCATGGACCTGATATCTGCCATGAAAAGCGGTTCCGGGATCGCCGGCTCGCGCGCCGAGGTGATCGAGCAAATTCGCGCATATGCGGACGCGGGAGTGGAAGAGCTGGTCTTGCAGTGGTTCGACCCGCAGGATGTAGAAGGGCTTGAATCATTTGCCCAAGACATCCTGCCCCGCGTCTTGTAAGGAACGAACGCCGTTTCGTTCCCCGCCCGGGTCACGCGCATCCCATTTTGGGATGTTCGTGTTAATATAGTTTGCATCTCAAGAGCGTACGAGCCATTTACCGTTCCGGCTCGCCATGAACGAGACAGCCGGTTTCTATTCAACATGTCACTTTTTCTCACTGACTATCAACGCCCGCCGCAGGACAACGGACGCGGCATTTCGGGCTACCCTGCCTCCGGGTGGAAAGGCGGCGAACGCGGTCATGACGCGTGGATTGGCGAGCTTCAGCAGCTGGGCATCAAATGGATGCGCGTCATGGACGACAACGGCGATTCGGTTGCCTTTTGCGAAAAACTGCTGCGCGCAGGCATTTTCCCCATCGTTAGGATTTTGCGCCGCGACTTGCCTCCGAACGATTCGCCCGAGCCAAATCCGGGACACATATCCGCCCGCGAAGAATTGACCATCAAACGCTTGATTGATCTGGGCGTTCTGTATTTCGAGACCAATAACGAACCCGACACTCCCACCGAATGGAAACAGCACGCCGTGCCGGGCAATCTCGAAGAGACCGCCAAGCTGGTTGCGCTCAGCTGGTTGTTTGACGCGCGCTTTATCATTGAAGCGGGCGGCTATCCGGCGCTTCCGGCCGTCAGCAACGGCAGCCCCATGGATTTGCTCGGCGCGCTCGCCTCGCTGGGGCGACAGGATATCATGCTCGACGGCGGCTGGATCGCCGTCCACAATTTCGGGCACAACCGTCCGTTGAATTTTCCAAACGATCGGGTCAATCAAAACGGCGCGCCGCTGACCGCACAGGAATATGATTTTGGTCCGCTCACCGAATGGGTCTGGTGGGACCCTTCGCTCGGTCGCGTCAACTCTCTCGATGAAGTCAACGCTCTGCGCGCGGCGCGCAAAAGCGCGGGCCAGGTCATTACGCAGGACCACGCCGCGTTTCGCGAATATGAATATTTTGACGCGCTCGCCAAAAGGCATTTGGGACGTTCCGTCCCTATCCTCGCGACCGAGGGCGGTTATCAAGTCGGACGCCGCACCGATTTGCGCTATCCCCGCATCACTCCTGCGCTCCACGCCGACTTGACCGTCGCAACCTTTGAATTTATGCAGCGTGATGCGCCGGATTGCTTTTTCGCCACCTGTCCCAGTCTGCTGGCGGGCAATCAAAAGACACAGGCAAGCGCCTGGTACAGCGACTTTTGGGACCGCACCATCCGCACGGGCAACCCAAACGGTTCCGATATTCCGCCGATTCCCGTCCCCGAATATCGAGTCGGCGAACGTCTGCCCGTTGTGGCAGCGGTCAAAGCGATGGCGACCATGTCCCGCACGGGTCCTCGCGTCAACATGCCCCCCCCTGCGCCCGTTGTCGCCGCGCCCGAACCGGGCATGATGCCGCCGCCGCCGCCGCCGAGCGAAGAAAACATTTATCTCGTCCAACACGGCGAAACGCTCGCTTCAATCGCAAAAAAGTTTGGCGTAACTATTTTTGCCCTCGCGGAATTGAACGCCCTGGGCGAGACCTCCCGCGTGATTGCGGGACAGCGCTTGATGATTCCGCCGCCTCCCGAAATCGCGCCGCCTGCTACCCCCGATCAAACCGCGCCCGCGGTATTTGTGCCGCCGCCGCCCTCTACCCCGCCGCCGCCACAGGTCCCCGAATGGTTTGCAGGACCCGCATCGGTCGCGCCGTCCAGTCCCCCGCCGATGTATGTGCCGCCGCCCCAGCACTCGGCGCCGTCATACAATCCACAACCCGCGCCCGTCGTACAAAAATCGGCGCCCGCTCCCCTGCCACAGCCGGCCGCCTCACAACCCCCGCCCCGACCCGCCCCACCGCGCCCGCCGCGCCCCGCGGGCGGCGCATCACCGCTCGACCCGCGGCTCGCCGCCCTCAACATTCGGGTTGAACCGGCTCAGGTCAAACCGGGTGAGGCATATTGGAAATTGCTGCGCGCCGAGTATCAAGACCCCACCCAATCCAATGGCAATCACCACATGCTCTATCTCCTGCTCGACGACAAGGGCAAGCCGGTGCTGGTCCAGCGCGTCTTTCAAGGTCTGGCGGACATTCAAGCAGACTCTTTTACCGATGCGTTCGGGCGCGCCAAAATTCCCATGTGGGAAAACTATAACCCCGAGCGCGGCGATATCGGTCCCTATTCCGCATGGGTGGCAGGTCTGCCCAGCGACAAGGTCATCGGGCTGGGCATGCCCAACGGGCTTGCCGTGAATTTTGTCCTCACCTGGCAAAAGTCGCTCAAATGATTCTGTGGGTGGACGTTCGCCCCATGTTCACCCGCGCAATCATTAACTCATGCAAGTTCTTGCGACCCTCGCACCCGTATTGGTCTTTGTCGGCGCTTTTGTGCTCTACCTTTCGACCCTCGCTCCCGGCATGCTGCGCGGCGACAGCGGCGAGTTTCAATGGGCGATGGCGTCGCTCAACGTAGCGCACGCCACCGGATACCCGCTCTTTACCCTCCTCGGCTACCTCTGGCAGCTGCTCCCGCTTTCCAACAACCTCGCCTGGCAGCTGAATCTGCTCGCGCCCCTGTTTTCTGCGCTCGCGGTCGCGACGCTCTTTGTTTTGATTCGCGCGGTCACAGCGCGCGCGGACGCGGC
This sequence comes from Anaerolineae bacterium, assembly GCA_020851635.1. Classification (GTDB taxonomy): domain Bacteria; phylum Chloroflexota; class Anaerolineae; order UBA4142; family SHND01; genus SHND01. The sequence goes on along the minus strand of JADZCJ010000136.1, from coordinate 6,823 downwards.
ATTGATCGGCGCGCTCCTGTTCGCGTGCGCGCCCGTCATCTGGTTCAATTCGAGCATCCTCGAAGTCTATGCGCTGCATACATTCCTGCTCGCGCTCTGGCTCTATTTGCTCTATCGTTGGTCGCGCCACCCGGCGCACGACGCGCCGCTCTATCTCTCTTTTTTTGTGCTGGGTCTCGGCTTGGCGCATCATCGCCTCATGCTCCTGACACTGCCTGCCCTGTTCTATTTCCTGTTTGCCACCGACCGCAAATTCTTTTTCAATCTCCCGCGTCTATTGCTTTGCGCGCTGCTCGTCGTTCCGGGATTGCTTTTGTATCTCTATGTGCCATTGCGTCTGCTCCCCGAAGGATTCTCGTTCGAGTTTGCGTTCTATGATGTGATTCTGGGACGCGAATACGCAACCTCACTTTTGCGCGAGCTCCATCCCCTGCCCGTCCTCGTTGAAATCCCCGTTAGAAATTTTCACATTGGACTTTTGCTGGCGCTCGTAGGCGCCTTGGCGTTATTCCGGCGCGCCAAGCATTTCAATACCGCGCTTTGGCTGGTGTATCTCGCAGATGTCGCGTTTGCGCTGGTCTATAGTGTGCCCGATATCGAGGTCTTTTTGACCTCGAGTTTTGTCGTCATTGCCATCTGGGCGGGCGGCGGGGCAGCATTCCTCATTGATTGGACCGGGACGCGTGTCAGAGCACAATACGCGCGGCACGCCCAAATCGCGCTCGCCATTGTCCTCTCGCTGCTGGCACTGGTTGGCGTGGCGCGATTCGCGGAAATTCGGACTGCGGTCGCGGCGGAAGCGGCACCCGAAGCGCGCGCCCGCGCGATTGCGGCGGACAATTTGCCCGGGGGCGCAATGCTCGAACTGGATTGGGAGACGGCGACCGCGCTCCGCTTTTTGCAGGCGTCCGAAAATCTGCGTCCGGACCTGGAGGCGCGTTTGATTGCCCTTGACCGGCGCGAGGAATTTTGGCGGGCGCTCTATAACGTGAATGCCGGGCGTGCGGTGCTGATCGAGCGCGGCGTCAAATGGACGCGCGCCCCCGCGGGTTTTGCGCTGGAGCCGCGCGCCAACGATCTGGCACAAATCGTGCGCGTGCCTATCGAAATGACGGCGGCGTCTGCCCGGGTCACAGACAGCATAGAACTGGCGGGTTATGCGTCTACCCCCCAAGCTTTCACCGTGTTCTGGCGCGTAAAAAAACCCCTCAACAAGGATGTTTCAACGTTCGTGCATTATCTGAATGCGAACGGCGAAAAAATTGGACAGGATGATCGCGGAGCGTGCTGCGAGGCGGTGTACAGTTTTCGCACGAGCGAGTGGGAGGCGGGTCAGCTCTATGCCGACGTCTTCAAGCCCGCGCCCGAGGATGCCGTTACTTTTCTGGTTGGCATGTATGAAACGGTCAATGCCGAGATCGAGCCGTATGGCGAAACCATTCCGATTACTCGATGAGACGATACATTTTGTGCGACTTTGATTCAATGCTAGAATCAACTCAATGACTGAAACACGTTTTACATGGCGCTGGCTGCTGGTCATCGCGCTCATCGGAATTTTCATGGGTCTCTTTGTCGGTCTCGCCGCCGGCTGGCTCATTGCGCCCAATTTTACCGGTTCAAACCCTGCCGGACTTTCGGCATCGGCGCAGAACGATTATATTGTGCTCGTTGCCAACACATACTCGTACGACCAGGACCTGTCTCGCGCCCGCCAGCGTCTCGACAAGTTGCAGGACAATGACATCGCTTTACGCGTCGAACGACTCGCCAAAGCGCTCGCCGCGCGCAATGACCCCTCTGCCGCAAATGTGGCGGATCTGGCTGTAGCACTCGGTTCGGAAAGCACCGAACTGATTCCACTCGCCGAAATTGCCGCCACCGACGGCTGGGGCGCAGATGCGGCATTTACCCAGGAACTGGAGCCGACCAAAGTCGCGCGCGTGCAGGACCCGAATACGGTCAGCCAACCCGCGACCCAAGCCGGTTCAGCCGCGACCCCGCCCCCCAACAACAACTCGCAGCCCGCCGAGCCGCCTGCCAAAATCAAGCCACAACAGGCGACCCGCACGGCGAAATTGACGGCGACCGCACAGGCGGCACCGGCGCAGCCGACCGACGCGCCTGCACCGACCGACGCGCCTGCACCCTCCGCGGAACCCACCATCGCTCCCCCTCCGCCCACCACCGAACCAACTGCCGTCTCTGTCGCACCTGCGCCCGCCACAATCTTTTACCCGGAATTTCCCGGCGGCTGGCACGTCGCCTCTCAGCATTTTGTCCCTGCCCAGGTCGCGTCGGGACAACAATATTGGCATCTAAAAGAGGCAATCTTTTGTGATGTCCCGCCGGACGGTCAAGCCCATACCGACACTTGCCCGCGTCCCGGCATGCCCGGCGGCGAAAACGACCACACCATTTATGTCACCGCCCTTGACGAGTCGGGCGGATGCGCCGATGCGGTTGTCAAGTCAACTCTCAATACGGGAGAGACGGTTGACCTCGAGCGCAAGCCCTCCGCATATCCCTACACCAGCTGCAACGAGCATTACGAGCGGACCATGTTCGGCGAAGGCAATTCAATTTGGATTGACGGGCTGCCGAGCGATCGGCTTGGTGATCTCGTCATGAACAGTCCAAAATTGAACTGGTCCGAAAACAAAGCCCACGTTCGCTATATCTTGATCTTTCAACGCACCACCCGCTAACAAAAACCCCGTTGAGCCATCAATCCTCAACGGGGTTTTTGTTAACAAGTTGTCGGAGCAGCGGCAAGCCCACCTGCAGCAGGCGCCAGCCCGTCCGATAAAACCACTCGCCGCGATTCCCATACACATAGTGGGCGATAAACTTTTTGAACCGCAGGCGCTGACCCAACCGCGATCTCGAAATCCTCGTCGTATAATCCGCAAACGAAAAATCGTTCCCGGCAAACGCACGCGCCACATAGTCCGCGCTGCGAATGCCAAAATCAATCGCATGAGAGATCCCCTCGCCGAGCCAGGGCTCTGTGCCTGCCGCATCGCCCGCCAGCACGATGCGCGGCGCGGAATGTGGCTCACGCGGGTCAAACCAGCGTTCGGGATGCCCCTCCAGTTTCCAGTCCTCCAGTTCCAGTCCCCGCTCCGCCAATTCGCCTTTCAACACCGGCTTGAGCTCGGCGCGCGGGCGGTCGGGACGCACGCGCGCATCAAACAGCCCGCGATTCATCACCGGCACACCCTTTTTGTAGGACGGAAAATCCCAATAATACCCTTGGACGTTTCTCGAAATCGGCGTAAAGTCAAAGACCGCCGTGTGATTGGCAAATTCGGGCGCGCGTTCGACGCTTTCAACGGGCGTCAGAATCTCCATCAATCGCGAAATGCGGTCGGAACGCACCAGCCCCAGTTTTTGACGAATCACGCTGTTTGCCCCGTCCGCCGCAATCACCGCCCGCGCCCTCAATTCCCCGGCGCTTGTCACCAGTGTCACGCCGTCCTCGTCCCGCGCGATTTCGCGCACCGCAACCCCTTCCCGCACCGCCATCCCCCGCTCGCGCGCCGCGTTCAGCAGTGCCGCATCAAATTCGTCCCGCTGCACCACACGAATCAAATTGCGCCAATAAAGCGTCGCTTCCAGATCGGCATAGATCAGGCGCATCTGATGCACGGGATAGCTCGCAACCTCGAGCGAAACGCCCAGACCATTCAGCAAGTCCCACCCATGCCGAGTCACCCCCCCGCCGCACAATTTTTTGCGCGGAAAGACCGCTTTGTCAATCAACAGCGAACGCGCCGCGAGATGCGGCGCGCGCTGCGCGAGACGAATTGCGGCGGATGCTCCCGTTGGTCCTCCGCCGACGACAATGATGTCATACACCTGCATTCTGTCGCCCGACTCACCCCTATTCCCGTCACATGTTTGCCTTTTCGACGGCGACCCCCTGCTCCTTTCCAAAACTCAATTGCAAATTTGTCACAAGCCCCACCCCTCCAATAATCAACCCCAGTCCGACAACCATCGTCCAATGCAAGGGTTCCTGCAAAATGACCGCGCCCAGAATCAGGGCGACGATGGGGCTGACATACGTAACGAGCGATGTGCGCGTTGCTCCCACCTGCGCAATCAGCCAGTAAAACAAGATATACGCAAAACCACTGCCCACAACCCCAAGCATCAAAATAGAAAAGATCGAAGCCGGCGTCGGCGAGATTGTCCAGGGACGCTCCACCAGCAGACTGGCAGGCAGAATCATCACCGCTGCCGTGAGCATTTGCCCAAACGCCGAACTGATAGGCGACACCCCCTTGAGCGTTTTGCGAGCATAAATGCCGGCAATGGCATAACTCAGCGCGGCGCCAAGCACCGCAATCCCGCCCGCCAAAAACAACTCTTGTCCCTGCGCCAGGTCGGGCAAGAACAATATGACCACCCCCACAAAACCCGCCATCACCCCCAAAAGCTTGCGTGGAGTGATCTTTTCATCATGCGTCAACCAATGCGCGAGCAGCACCGTAAAAATCGGCAGTGTCGCAATCAAAATCGCCGCAAGTCCGCTGGAAATATACAGTTCCCCCCATGTGATCAGGGTATAGGGGACGACGGTGTTGATCACCCCCATCAATACAAACCATTTCCAGATCGCGTCATTCCAACGCGGCACTCGTTCGCCTTTGACCCGCAGCGTGACAAACAGGACGACGCTCGCAATCGCCGTTCGCGAGAACACGAGCGTTAGCGGAGGCACCACCTCGCCGCCCACCTTGATAAACAGATACGAAGCCCCCCAAATCGAACCGAGCAAAATCAGATAAAAGTATGCCATTGTTTAAACCCTAACTACTCGCGCTCGCGTACGACCGAATCGCAAAATTCCACAGCCGATTCGAGCCAAACAGCAAAAGCGCCGCCAGCCCAAGCCCGATGACAATATCAACCGGTTCCAATTGTCCGATCAGAGCAGCCGACGGAAATGTAGTGATAAAAGCAATCGGGATCACAAACGTCAAAAGCGCGCGCAGCCACGTGCCATATACCGTGATCGGAAAGCGCGCCGTTTCATAAAACGAGTAAAACAGCTCGGCGAGATTGTCCACCTTGACAAACCAGAACGCCATCGTCATCATCGCCAGCCAGAAACAATAAACCAGCGTCAGCGCAATCACCAGCAGCACAAAAAAGGCGAGCAGATCAAACGGCGTCGGCGTCACCTGCATCTGGATCAGCGCATACACAATGAGCGCCCCCCCCGCAAAAATATCCACCAGCCGCCACATCGTCAGCGAATGAAAACTCGCATAAAACTGGGCATTGACCGGTTTCACCAGCACAAAATCAAACTTGCCGTCCCGCACCTGCTCGATCATTGCCATGATGTTCGGGCGAAAAAACGCCTCCATCACCCCCGTAAAAATCGAAAACATTCCGAGCACCACCAACACCTGATAAAACGACCAGCCGCCGATCTCATCACGATGCGCGAAAAAGATCGTAGCCCCCAGCACGCCCCACACCAGCCAAAAGACGCTCATGAACGCGTTGGTCAAAAAATTGACCCTGTATTCGAGCTCTTTGAGGATGCTGAATTTCCACCACAAAAAGATGAGTCTGCTGTAGAGCGCAAGCGTCCTCCTGGCGGCAGCGATTCTCCGACCCAAGCAAACGCGCATATGACAAATAACTCCCCTTGATTCTCGTGATACTCATTGTGACGCAATTCTATTTACAGGTCAATCGCCACAAACAGCGCGCCTCCCCCCGTATGGAACCACCACCTGGGAACGCCAAACTCCCGTTTGGCGCATCCCATTGACCTAGAGTAGATTCCACTTTGGTTTAGGGGACAGACCTTCGAGGTTTCCGGAAACCTCGAACCTAGATTTTGCCCAAATTGGGCTACAAATCATCGCGGAGCATCGATTCTTTTCGTCCGAGCGACTATTCGCTGGACTGATGGCATGCAAGATTGCAATGTATTGCTACATTCTGCTATACGTTGCTCGGTTATTGATTCCTCGAGAATCGCAGAACATGCTCGCCATCGCGATGAATTGTCAGTTAATTTGGGCAAAATCTAGGTCGAAGGTCTTGCACCCTAGATTGAATAGGAATTTGCTCTAATGCGCCCATACTACTCTCATGAGCGTTCGATGATTCCTTCCCACATCCATTTTGAACGCGTCAACGGACGCCACAAACTGTCGTAATGCTCTCACGAGCGTTCGATGATTCCTTCCCCATGCTGTCCGCTCCAGTTTTACCGCATAGAAAGAAACCGTCGTAATGCTCTCACGAGCGTTCGATGATTCCTTCAGCCCCATGATCGCCGCCTTGTGCTCGGATTCGAGCGTCGTAATGCTCTCACGAGCGTTCGATGATTCCTTCGGACGGCGAGCTGGTCGCATACACCAGACATCTCTGTGTCGTAATGCTCTCACGAGCGTTCGATGATTCCTTCGGTCAATCAACACGGTCTAGACGTCAAAACCCACTTTTTGTCGTAATGCTCTCACGAGCGTTCGATGATTCCTTCTGATTCAATCGGAGGAATGGCAAAATGGCAGAGAATAAAGCGTCGTAATGCTCTCACGAGCGTTCGATGATTCCTTCAGATAGCAGGATGTAACGGAACCTACCATATCCTCTCTGTCTGTCGTAATGCTCTCACGAGCGTTCGATGATTCCTTCAAAAGCGGATGTTGCCGATGATTCTCAAAAAGCAAAAGGGTCGTAATGCTCTCACGAGCGTTCGATGATTCCTTCACCGGAATGGAACATCTTGCCCATGCGGAAACTCGGACCGTCGTAATGCTCTCACGAGCGTTCGATGATTCCTTCCGAG